>JANXTT010000014.1 GCA_025352225.1 Mucilaginibacter sp.
AATAGACAGAAATTGCTCGAAAGGTTGTGCATAAAGAATGATTTACTTGGTCGTAATTTTTCTTTAATGTATTGATTATCAATATAATGCACAACTTTTTCTTTCATATTTATATCATTTTTTAATCGCACAACACGTTATGATTATATTTTTTCTATTTGGTTAGTCCGGGTGTTATATACATCTAGCCCATTTATTTGCTTTAAACGGTCGCTCCCATTTGTATAGGTTAGGTTGCCGTTTTTGTCTCTGCTTTCTCTAAATTTAGATAATACGTATCCCGTTTTTGCGTCAAGGGGCTTTAAACCGTTTATTTTGTCTTTCCGGATAAAGTAAGCGTTATTGCCATTGCTGTTTGATCCTATAAAATAATAACCTTTTTCTTCGGCCAAATCGCATAATGCTGATAAAGATGCACCAAAATAAAGATTGCTATAATGGCCGTCGGTACGGTTAAAATCTGCTTTATAAGGAATAGTCCAAGCCTTATCATAACCCAAAACACTATTATATTCCACTATAACAATTATTGGGGAAACTGTAGTTATAGCTTTCCACACCCAATAGTCATTTCCATCAATATCAATATGCAGTAACCCTAACTCACCTTGAAATCCACTTTCCTTTAATAAAGCGTTAATGTTTTCGCACGTAATAAAAACAGGTGTCGCTGTAAGTTCATATTGCCAGTATATTTCTTCTTTCTTTACCTGGTTCATATATTCTTCAGAGCCATCCATTATCAAACCCGTCCAGTTATTATTTAAAAGTAAAAAACGCGTATTGGCTTCTGTATAATCCTGTACGCCAAATTCAACAAACGTTTTAATTTCAATATTGAGGTAATTAACCAAAAATTGAATTATGCCATCGTCTCCCCATTGCGAGAACACTTTAAATTCAGATAAATGGATATTTTGAATAATTTGATCAACATTGGCCTGATTAAGTTTGGCTAATATATTCCCCTGCAATACTTTTTGCGAACTGATTTCTTGTTTCAAAAAATTAAACTTTTGTTTTAGAAATCTTAATTCATTCTCGATTTTTTTTCTGGTTATAAACACGTTTGCAGGCTAAAATGTTATTTGAAAGTTTATAATTATCAAACTCTTGCAAGAATACTGATAAATCTACTTTCCAAAGATATTTTTTATTAAATAAAAATATCTTTGCAGCCACTTAAACGTATAAGCAAAAATTATATCAAATGTTACATGCAAAAAAACATTACGGAGCAACCCGCAAAAAGAAATTATGATTTTGTAAATACCATTAGGTGCATTGCCATGATATTTATTGTGATGGAGCATTCTACCTATTTTGAGCCTGATATATACCTGCCGCATAGTGGCCTCCGAGCTTTTTGTTTTTGCTTATCAATACAATTTAGCAAGTTTGGAACTGTTTGTTTTTTTTTATTAGCAGGTTTTCTAATTGGAGATAAGTTTACTGACTACACACCTTTGCAATATTTAAAACGTCGGCTCAATACTACAATTCGGCCTTGGTTATTTTGGTCTCTTTGTTTTATAGTTCTTACAAACTTAGATTTGATAACTAATAAATTGCTTTTACACCCAGATCCTCAGGGTGTAAACGTTTGGCAAACTTTGCTTGGCAACATTACTACGACTTATTTATATACAAATTATTGGTTTATTCCCAATTTTTTGTTTTGCATTACCCTTTTACTCGTTTTTAAAAGACACTTATACAGTTACACCTTTGGAGCGATCCTGTTTTTATTTACAGTTTTTTATTCTATTAATATTTATCTTTCATGGATAAAGCCTTCCCACACAACCGCTATTCTTGGATTTGTGTTTTTTTTATGGTTAGGAGCCCAATTACATAAAAATTGGCAAAAAGTTGAAGCTTGGATTGATAAAACATCAATTTTTATGTGGCTAACATTTACCATCCTGACATTATACCTATCCTTGGCAGAAATGGATTTGTTAAAAAATTTACATGTTCACGATCCTTATAATACTTTGCGATTTAGTAATATTATTTACTCTATAAGTTTTTTCTTTTTATTGCTCAAAATAAAAAACTTTAATTTTATTCAATATCTTAAACCTCGCGAAACCACTTACGGTATATACCTAATTCATTATATTATGCCAGCTATGCTATTACCACAAATATTTGGGCCGATGCATATTAATGTATATCAGTTGACGATAGCCGAAGTGTTTTTATATCAATTACTAAAGTTTTTAATTGTTTACTCATCCACTTTTTTAGTTGTATGGGGCATCAATAAAACAAGTTTTAAATGGCTCGTAGGTAGATAATAATGAAATTATTAACATCTAAATGAGTATTTATTAATCATATTTGTAAATGAGTATACCCACAGAAGATTGCTATCAAACGCAGTCAGCAATATTATTCATTATATTTAATCGCCTTGATACCAGTTTACAGGTGTTAAAGCAAATAAGAAATACTAAGCCCGCTCGTTTATATATCACCGCTGACGGACCTCGCACCTATAAATCAGCAGAAGATCTTCGATGCCAGGAGACAAAGGCTATGATAATGGCAGGTATTGATTGGGATTGTGAAGTAAATACCCTCTTTAGAGATGAAAACAAAGGCCCTAAAGAAGCCATTGCATCAGCTGTTGCCTGGTTTTTTGAACACGAAGAAGAAGGTATAATTTTAGAGCACGATTGTTTACCCAATAATAGTTTTTTTAAATTTTGTGATACGCTTTTGGAGAAATATCGCTTCGATAATCGGGTTTGGCTTATCTCAGGCTGTAATTTACAAAATGGAAAAAAATGGGGGAACGCGTCTTATTATTTTTCCAATTTAACAAACGGATGGGGTTGGGCCACCTGGCGCAGATCGTGGAATACCTATGATAAAGACCTTATTAAATATAATGATGAGGAAGTAAGAGAAAATTTACAAAATATTTTTGATGATCCATTAATTGTTGATAGTTGGGAAAATATATTTAAAGATACAAAATCAGGTAAAATAGATACCTGGGACTATCAGGTTACCTTTGCTCACTTTTTTAATAATTGCGTTAATATTGTTCCTAACAGTAATTTAGTAAGTAATATTGGATTTGGTGTAGGGGCAGAGAACACTATAGATGGCGATAGTTTTTTTGCTAATATACCCCTTATCGAAATGGGGGAAATAATACATCCGCAGTGTATGCTTCCACAAAAACAAGCTGATTTATATACGTTAAACTATTTTTTTGATGTTGAAAAACGTAGGTATAAGCAAAACTTACTAAGAAGAAGGTTTAAAAAATGGCTTATAGGTAAAATCAAACCCTAAATTCAAACCTAAACTATAAACAAAAATTTATAGCATCACTCCGTCATAAACGTTTGCATATCAATCAGTTTTCGGTACATGCCGTTATTGCTTAGCAATTGTGAGTGTGTGCCATGTTCTACAACACGGCCATCATCTAATACAATAATTATATCCGCATTTTGAATGGTGCTTAACCTATGCGCTATAATAAGCGATGTGCGGTTCTGCATCAGGTTGTTTAAAGCATCTTGTACCAGTTTCTCCGATTCTGTATCCAGGGCCGACGTCGCTTCGTCCAGCAGCATAATAGGGGGGTTTTTAAGTACCGCGCGCGCGATACAGATACGCTGTTTTTGCCCACCCGAAAGTTTGGAACCCCTATCGCCTATATTGGTTTGATAACCGTTTTCGGTACCCAAAATAAATTCGTGCGCGTTAGCAATTCTGGCGGCGGCTTCTACTTCTTCCATTGTGGTACCTGGTTTACCAAAAGCGATATTGTTAAAAATACTATCGTTAAACAAAATCGATTCCTGGTTTACTATACCCATCAATGCACGCGTAGAATCGGTAGTAAAGCCCTGTATGTTTTCACCATCTATTAATATAGCTCCTGATGCCGGTTCTATAAAACGGGGTATCAAATCCATTAAGGTAGATTTTCCACCACCCGAGGGGCCAACCAAGGCTACTTTTTTCCCTTTTGGGATAGTGATACTAACATCATTTAAAATAATTTTTTCATTATAAGCAAATGATACATTTTCCAGTCGGATACTTTCGTTAAATCTATTAACCGGAACAGCATTTGGCTTATCAACAATTAAAGGTTTTTGATCAATTAGTTCTAACACCCGCTCCCCAGCCGCTATGCCCGAATGTATGCTGCTAAACGAATCGGAAATTGATTTTGCCGGCCGCATTACCTGCGAGAACAAGATGATGTAGGCTATAAAATCTTCGGCCTTCAGTTCGGAATGATGGGATATAACTAGCGACCCCCCATATAAAACCAGCGTAGATATCATGGCAACACCCAAAAACTCAGATACAGGTGATGCGGATTGTTGCCTTTTGGCCATTGAACGGGATATCTTTGAATATCTGATGTTTTCGTTGTGGAATTTATTTTTAATAAAATCTACCGCGTTAAAGGCTTTGATAATTTTTATACCCGTTAATGCTTCGTCCAGGTAACTGATCATATTGCCGTATGACTTTTGCGATTCAATGGCTTGCTGCTTTAACTTTTTTACAATACGTGATATGATAAATGCCGATACCGGAATTACTAACATTGAAAAAAGCGTAAGCTTAAAAGAAATGCTAAACAACATATACAAAAACGCGATCAGCTGCAAGGGTTCTTTAAAAACAACCTGAAGTGTGCTTGTAACCGAAAACTGCACTACTTGTACATCAGATGCTACCTTTGATATGATATCGCCCTTTCGCTCATTGCTAAAATAGCCCATATGCAAATCCATCACATTATTAAAAACAGCTTTGCGCAAATTAAGCAGGGTATGTATACGCAAATTTTCCATTATACGCTGAGACAGGTACCTAAATATATTGCCCAACAGTACAGAAACAACAATTACCAGACATACAAACTTTAAGGTGTTTAAGGCCCCGTATTGTAAATTAGCCATATTGGCATAATAGTTAAAGTTGCCTAGTATATTAAACCAGTTATCAGGCTTTACCAAATGGGGATTGGGCGGCTCTACATTAAAAATTACCTTAAGCAAAGGTGCCAAAAGTACAAAGTTAAGCGTACTGAAAATAACAGAAAATATGGTGCAAATTATATAGGGTATGGCAAATTTTTCAATTGGCTTAGCAAAGGATAACAGGCGGAAGTACGTTTTCATTTAAAATTTTAAAGCTGCCAAAATTATGTAAAAATGTTAGCTTGCTGGTAACTAATTTAAGCACCTCTGCAGCCCGGGTGTAATTTTACAATTACTATACAGATTGATACACCTGGAGGGTATTATTAATGCAATTATCAAATGAAAAAAGCGACAAGTGCTGTTGCCCCCGGTTTTTCAATTCTTCTTTAATAGTTTCATTATAAAGCAGGTTATTTATGGCCGTTCGCATTGATAATATATCATACGGGTCAAAATAAATGGCAGCATCGCCCGCTATTTCGGGCAGGCTTGTAGTATTGCTGCAGGCCACCGGGCATCTGTTGGCAAAGGCTTCTAATAACGGCAAGCCGAAACCTTCCTGGAGCGAGGGAAAAACAAATATTTGCGCTGTTTGATAAAGCACTTGCAGATCAGTATCTGTAGCATTGATTTGCGAACATTTATCTCCTATTCCGTTGGCTGATAAAAATGCTTTTTCAGCAACCGAAAAAGATCCGCCGCCAGCGCAAATCAATGTCAATTCTTTATCTGCCTTCAGGATATTGCTTATCGCGCTAATAAACGTGTCGAAATTTTTGTATTTGGTACGATCGCCAACAAATAAAATAAATTGCTGATGAGGTGTTAAACCGGCATTGGCTGGCAAAACAGGTAAATAACCATGATGAATAATTGATATTTTATTTTCTGCATCAGGGTAAAACTTAATAATTTCATTCCTGGTATGGGCGGATATTGCAATTAAGGCACTTGCCTTGCCGATCAGTGTTTTTTTGCGGTTTATTATTTCGGCGCTATCAGTAAAGTAATGCGGGTATAATTCATGGATCATATCATGAATAGTAACAACAAAAGGTTTTTTTAACTGTTTAATAAAATAGGTATCGTAATAGGTAGGATGAAATATGTCAAAATTATCCAGTTTGATATTTAAATTGGAGTACCGCTCATTCCATCGCTTAAGGCGGCTATGATGATTGTGGAAAAGCTTTTTTCCTAAAGCATTATTTAAAATTGGGCCATTGTTTTTAATATATTCGTTTTCTGAATATAAAGCCGCTATTTTGCCATTTACTCCGGGTAGGTTGTTTAAACCGCTGTTTAAATTGGCAAAGTACCTGGAAATGCCGCCATAGCGTTGTGATGTAAAAATTTGATGATCAATCAATACTTTCATTAGAACGAAAGTAAGCAACATTGGTAATTGTTTAAGTAGCCACGGGTTATAAATATGATAATAGCAGAAGATAACGCTTTAAAAACCATACAAAATAAAAAGGCAACGGTGTCAGTAATCATCGTTACGTATAATGCTGCCCCCACCTTACAGGTTTGTTTAAATAGTATTTATCATCAATCTTATCCAAATATTCAACTCATTGTTATTGATGGGAACAGCACAGACGGCACAATAGAGATCTTAAATGCTAATAAAAATAAGATCAGCTTTTGGCTGAGCGAGCCCGACGATGGAATTTATGATGCCATGAATAAAGGCATTAAGCAAGCCAGCGGCGATTATATTTATTTTTTGGGTGCCGATGACGAGTTGGTTCCTGATTTTTCAAAAATGGCAGAAAACCTGACCAACCCTAACGCCATATATTATGGGAGCGTATATACACAAGGATTAAAGCCTTTGGGTAAAGTTTCCGCGTATTATTTGGCTAAACATGGTATTATCCAGCAATCAATTATTTACCCTAAAATTGCTTTTGAAAAATATAGTTATAATCTCCAATACAAAACCTCGGCCGATTTTGCCTTCAATATGGCTGCATTTAATGATAAGCACCTTGATGTTGTGTATTTAGACTATGTAATAGCCAAATTTAGCCATACCGGGGCTTCGGGAAATGCACGGGATAAAGTATTTGAAAAAGATAAAGCCCGCATTATATTAAAAACATTTGGGTTAAAGCTGTGGGTTAGGTTTGTTTTAAGAAAGTTTAAAGAAACGATGCTCAATAGAAGCTGAAAAAACGGTTATTCGCCAATACATTCCTGGTACAACTTTAAATATTGCTGCGCTGTTTTATTCCAGTCAAACTGATTAGCATGCTTTATTGATTTAGCTGCCAGTTTGTTTTTGTGAAAATCGTCAAGGCCGTTAATAAGCGTTTTCTGCATGCCCTCCGGATTGAAATCATCAAAATAATAGGCTGAGTCGCCACCAATTTCAGGCAGCGATGTAGCATTAGCTAAAAAAACAGGTTTTCCAAAATGCATAGCTTCAATAGGTGGTAAACCAAAACCTTCGGCTATTGAGGGAAAAACAAATGCCTCGCAATTTTTATAATACCAGGCTTTATCATCATCGGTTATGGGTCCTGTTATAATCACCCTGTTTTCGCAGTTAAACTTTTTGGCCTCGGCTAATACTTTTGCCTTATAAGGCGTTTCGATACCAGATATAATCAACTCAAAATTATTACCGGATAAAAGGGAGGGTAATACATGCGCGTTTTTCTTTTCAGATACGATGCCTATTGTAAATAAAAAAGGGTTTTTAGGTATATAAACTGGTTTATGATTATCCTTTAGCATTAGTTTATCAGCACCATTGTAAATTACACTTATCTTGTTTGCTGCTTCTGGAAAGTATTTAACAACATCGTTAGCGGCAAAATTAGATATAGCCACTATTTTATTACTTGCAGTAATACGCTCGCCTAGTTTTTTAAGGTAGATTTTTAACTTTTCAGGATCGGCGTGCTTTTCATGAACCTGATTTATATCGTGGATAGTAAGGATCTTTTTTTTGCGCCAGATTTTTTTAGGTTTCAATCGCGACATCTGATCTGTAAAATGATAGAGATCAAATCTGTCCTCATTTAAAAAAGCTATTTTATGATATTTTTCCCTAAATATCTTTTGTATATTCTCCTTATTAAATAATTGACTTGTACCCGGGTCTAAATAATAACTTAGGTTAAACTGGTCATTGTTTTGTTCGGCTAAAGCCCGGCCCAGGCTTTGGCCGAAGTAATATAAGCCTGTGTTGGGGTATTTCATCGAGTCAAACGTAACTAATACATTAGGCCTGTTATAGTTCATTTGCTCCGGCTAATAGTTTATATGATCTTAATATAGTTTGATTATAATATCCCAAAGGTTTTATTGGATCAATTTATTGTCGTTATCCGGAAAAATTAAAATCGGCTCGTAGTTGCGCGCTTCCTCTATTTCCATGTACGCGTACGACATGATGATCACAATGTCGCCAACCTGCGCTAATCGCGCTGTAGCGCCATTTAGGCATATGGTACCGCTGCCACGCTCCCCCCTGATAACATACGTTTCAAAACGGGCGCCATTATTGTTGTTAACAATCTGCACTTTCTCATTAGCTATTATATTTGCCGCGTCTATCAGATCTTCATCAATAGTAATACTGCCAACATAATTTAATTCAGCCTGCGTTACCTTAGCCCTATGGATCTTTGATTTTAAAATCTCAATTATCATGATGCAAAATTATGAATATAGATTCGTTTAAACACTAAATTGTGTCAAGCCAAAATAATGTTATCTATTAAACGGGTATGGCCAACCTTAGCAGCCACCAATGCTACTATTTTTACAGAATCGCGCCCGGCGGGCTCTAACGTTTCTCTATCGGCAATTTCAAAATATTCCAGTGTTACATCGGGTTCCTTATTGATTATGCTAGTTGCCAGTGTTTTTAACTGATCAACAGTTTGAAAGGCAAATTGTTGTTTTACAAGCATTAATGCCTGCGAAATAACTAAAGCCTGCTTTTTTTCATTTTCAGTTAAATGCACATTCCGCGAACTCATGGCAAGGCCGCCCGAATCGCGTATAATGGGGCACATTATTAATTTTACCGGCACATGCAGTAGTTGCACCATTTTGCTAATTACTAAAAACTGCTGGTAATCTTTTTGCCCAAAAAACGCGGTATCGGGTTTTACCATATCAAAAAGTTTGTAAACTATTTGAGTTACCCCCTGGTAATGCCCGGGTCTGAATTTCCCTTCTAATATGGTTTCTAAACGACCAATATCTAAACGCCAGGTTTCATTACTGCCATACATTTCTTTAACTGATGGGGCAAACAACATATCGCAACCCGCTTGTGTAAGCTTTTCAATGTCAGATTCTATGGGCCGGGGATATTTTTCCAGATCGGCAGGGTCATTAAACTGTGTTGGATTAACAAATATGGTACTAACAACAATATCCGTAGTTGTTTTTGCAATAGCTAGTAAAGAGAGATGCCCGTTATGCAATGCACCCATTGTAGGTACAAGGCCTATTGTTTTTCCGGCGGAACGCATTTGAAATAAAATACGTTGCAAATCGTTATTAGTAGTAATGACTTTCAATACAGTTGTTTTTAAAAGTGGCAAATATTAACAATTGATTAAATATCACCAAAACTACTTGCATAATTCATTGATATATCATAATATAATGCTTATATTTGCAAACTCAATTTTTGACTTCTTACATAAAATTAATACTGACTAGAGATGGGTAAATCTAAGCTTTTGTTCATAACTCATGAAATGTCTCCTTTCCTCGAACTCACAAAAATTTCTGAAATTACAAGGCAACTGCCTCAGGCAATGCAGGATAAAGGCTACGAAATACGTATCCTTATGCCTAAATTCGGAAATATAAATGAGCGCAGGAACAGATTGCACGAAGTGATACGGTTATCCGGAATGAACATTATTATCAACGATAATGATAATCCATTGATCATTAAAGTTGCTTCAATACCGGCAGCGCGTATGCAGGTCTATTTTCTGGACAACGAAGAGTATTTTCAACGTAAGCATGTTTTTGGAGACAAGGATGGTAAGTTCTACGCTGACAATGACGAAAGAATGATCTTCTTTTGCAAAGGTGCTTTGGAAACAGTTAAGAAATTAGGCTGGGCTCCTGACATTGTTCATTGCCATGGCTGGATGAGCGCACTTGTTCCGGCATATTTAAAAACCACCTATAAAGACGACCCTACCTTTAAAAACTCCAAAGTAGTTTACTCTATTTACGGAAATGATTTTAAAGAAACCTTGGATCCTGACTTTGCCCGTAAGGCGGTGATGAGTGATATGACCGAAAAAACTACCGAAGTTTACAAACCTGGCACAAATACAGCTTTACATGCGGGAGCTATTCAATACGCGGATGGAATAGTTTTAGCTAGTGCTGACATTGATCCGGAAGTGTTAAATAATGTTAAAAGCAGCAATAAATCCATTTTAGAAAACGAATTTACCTCAGATTTCGAAAATTATTACAATTTTTACGACGAAATTACCAATGAGGAATTGGTGCATGTTGCATAAGACAAAAAGTATATGAAATTTTTAAGAATAGACTTATTGACCTTGTTAATAAGTCTTTTTATTTTAGGCAGTTGTAAAAACCCTGATAGCATTGGTTTGGCTCCATCAAAATCTGTTCAATCTAATTTGATTGATACCTCAACTATTATTACATCCACCCAAAGGGATGATAGTGTACTAACCAGTGGTGCTTCGGTAAGCAAATTGCCTTTATCTTATTTCAGAGACCCTATATTTGGGATCACTGAAGCAAATATAGCGGCATCTTTAAGTTTGCCGGGTAGTGCCGCATATACGTTACCTACGGGTACTATCGCTATTGATTCTGCCGTGTTGGTATTAAAATACGCCGACGGTTTTTACGGAGACTCATTAAATACAGCTTATAAGTTAAATGTTTATCAACTAAGCGAGCCATTAGTAAATTCAAAGTTTTATTATAACACCAAAGCATGGAGTTATAATGCCAGCTTGTTAGGCTCACAAACATTCCATCCACGGCCCAATACAAAGGTTAAAGTATACCAGATTGTTAAAGGTGCAAAGGATACTATAATCAAAGTAGATCCGCAGATACGGGTTAATATAACCTCTGCTTTTGTTTCAGCTAACTTTTTCGGTGCCACATCCAGTCAGTTAGGAACAAATTCCATTTTTCAAAATTTCATCAACGGCTTATACCTCACACTTGATAAAAGCCAACCCGGATTTGGCGGAAATATGATTTTAAAACTAGGAAACGCTACTTCTAGTTTAGATATTTATTATCGCACTACTTCTACTGCAAACGTAATTGATACCGCAGTGGTTTCATTGCCACTTGGTGATTATCATGCCGCGCAAATCAAACATACTTATACATCGTCTGTACAAAATCACATTAATCAACAATTGTCAGATAGTGTTTATTTACAGGGCATGGCGGGCTTAAGGGCTAAAATTAGTTTTCCTTATCTCAAAAAACTACTGCCTGTTAATTTAAAAGACAGCGATATTATAGTTAACCGTGCTGAGTTGGTGGTTACTCCAATTGCCAATACAAATATCCCATTCCCGCCTGCGCCAAGGTTAACAATGTACCGATACGACATTGCAAATCAACGGACTTTAATACCTGATGCCTATGCAGGTGATCCGCATTATATTTTGGGCGCTTTTGGAGGTTATTACGATGCTTACCATAAATCGTATCACTATGTAATTACCGGTTATGTTGAAGACTTGATGCGTGGTAAAGCAATAGATTATGGTACATTTATAGCTCCTGCCGATACTGTAAATACCATTGATGTGTTTAATAGGCCGCATGTTGCAGCGCGTACCGTTATTGCAGGTGGTAAAACATCTCCTTACCGGATGAAATTGAATATTATATATAATAAAGTTGCTAAATAAAGTAATAAATTAATCCTTATTAAGATATTAGCATCGATTTTGTATAAAAACAAAATCGATGTTTTTTTATTTTATAAAAAAATCAAATCGTATGTGTGGAATTGTAGGTTATATAGGTTATAGAGATGCTTACCCAATAATAATAAAAGGACTACATAGGTTAGAATATAGGGGATACGATAGTGCCGGAATAGCATTATACGATTCGGAATTGAGGGTCTATAAAAAGGCAGGCAAAGTTAGCGATCTGGAAAACTTTGTTAAAGATGTTAAACTAAAAGGCATGGTAGGGATGGGGCATACCCGTTGGGCCACCCATGGCGCGCCAAGTGATAGAAATTCGCACCCCCACTCTTCGGGCGACCGTAGGCTAACAATTATACATAATGGCATTATTGAAAATTATGCCATTTTAAAAGAAGCGCTGGTAGCAAAGGATCATATTTTTAAGAGTGATACTGATACTGAAGTGCTGATTCATCTGATAGAAGATATTCAGATGGAAACAAAATTAGATCTGCGTGAAGCTGTTCGGGTGGCTTTAAATAAGGTTGTTGGTGCATATGCCATTGTTATTATGAGCAGTGATGAACCTGATGAGCTAATAGCGGCACGTAAAGGCAGCCCATTGGTAATTGGTGTGGGTAAGGGTGAGTATTTTGTAGCCTCGGATGCCACACCTATTGTTGAATACACCAAAAATGTGATCTATTTGAATGACAACGAGATCGCATATATCCGTAAGGACGACCTTTTAGTTAAAAATATAGATAATACCATCCAGATACCTTATATACAAGAACTCGATTTAAAACTTGAGATGCTGGAAAAGGGTGGCTACGACCATTTTATGCTCAAGGAAATATACGAACAACCACGATCGATAAGAGATTGTTTGCGTGGGCGTATATACCCTGCAACGGGTAAGGTACAGCTGGGCGGGATAAAAGAATATGCCGAAAAGTTAAAGAACATAGATCGTATAATTATAGTAGCATGCGGAACATCATGGCATGCTGGCCTGGTGGGTGAGTATTTAATTGAGGAATACGCCCGTGTGCCTGTTGAGGTAGAGTACGCTTCGGAGTTTAGGTACCGTAATCCGATCATTACCGAAAAGGATCTGGTGATTGCCATTTCACAATCGGGTGAAACAGCAGACACAATGGCCGCTATAGAATTAGCTAAAGAACGTGGCGCAACTATTTTTGGTATTTGCAATGTGGTAGGGGCATCTATTCCGCGCCTCACACATGGTGGTATCTATACGCATGCAGGCCCCGAAATTGGCGTAGCATCTACCAAGGCATTTACCGCGCAAGTTACCGCGCTTACCTTGTTGGCTTTTTATATTGCACAGCAACGTGGGGCTATTACTCAAAGCAGGCTTATTGAATATCTTACCGGATTGAACGAGATACCCGAACTGGTTGAACGCGCTTTGAAAACTAATGACCGGGTTAAGGAAATAGCCTATGAGTTTAAAGATTCCACCAACTGTTTATTCCTGGGCCGTGGGAGTTCCTTCCCTGTCGCCCTCGAAGGTGCGTTGAAATTGAAAGAGATTTCTTACATACATGCCGAAGGCTATCCTGCCGCCGAAATGAAACACGGGCCAATAGCATTGATTGACGAAGATATGCCTGTTGTATTTATCGCTACCAAAACATCATCATACGAAAAAGTAGTGAGCAATATTCAGGAAGTTAAGGCCCGTAAGGGGAAAGTGATCGCTATTGTATCAGAGGGTGACATCGATGTTAAAGAAATGGCCGATTATGTTATTGAGATACCACAGGTTAACGAAGCGTTTGTGCCTTTAATCGCTACTATTCCCTTGCAATTATTATCTTACCATATTGCTGTAATGCGTGGCTGTAATGTTGATCAGCCCCGAAATCTGGCTAAATCTGTTACTGTTGAGTAAAACAAAAAGGTGAGTGTAAGCTCACCTTTTTGTTTGTTAAAATCATACCTACACTTGTTGTGGCATATGTTTCATAGTTTCCTGCAGATTGAGGTTCAACCCACCGGCAACTGCCATACCTAAATTCATATCCGCTCTAAACCAATGGCATAGTTGGCGGTTAATAATCTCTTCGCGTTTTGGCCCGGCAATACCACTCATGGAGTTGGTTATGTTTTTAATCAGGTCGTGTTTCTGTTGCTCATTCATTAAACGGTACAAGTTTCCCGGTTGTGTGTAATGATCATTTTCACCTTCGGCATTGCGGTCGTACCAATCAGCTACCTGGTTACGCAAATCCCACGCGGGTTCTTTATACGCTGGGTCGGCTATAATATTGTCAAAACTGTTAGGGAAATAATTAGGTGCCGAACCCTGGTTGCCATCAATGCGCATTGAGCCATCGCGCTGGTAGTTATTTACCATAAACGGGCAACGGTTAACAGGTATTTGCTCATAATTGCCGCCTAAGCGGTAACGGTGCGCATCCGGGTATGAAAGCAACCTGCCTTGCAGCATTTTGTCGGGAGAGTAACCAATCCCATCCACCACATGGGCCGGGGCAAAGGCCGCCTGTTCCACATGAGCAAAATAGTTATCGGGGTTTTGGTTAAGTTCTAATACACCAACTTCAATTAACGGATAATCAGCATGTGGCCATACTTTGGTTAAATCAAAAGGATTCCATTTGTAATTATGCGCATCAGCTTCGGGCATAATCTGGATTTTCATCGTCCATTTAGGAAAATCGCCATTATCTATTGATGTAAGTAAGTCGTGTTGAGCAAAGTCGGGGTTTTTACCACGCATTTCGCCGGCTTCTTCATCGGTAAAATTTTTGATGCCTTGTTGCGTTTTGAAGTGGAACTTTACCCAAAACCTTTCATTGCCCGCGTTTATCAGCGAGAAAGTATGGCTGCCAAACCCATCCATATGGCGATAACCATACGGCGTGCCTCTGTCTGACATTAAAATGGTTACCTGGTGCAAGCTTTCAGGGTTTAACGACCAAAAATCCCACATCATAGTCGCGCTCTTACAGTTGGTATAAGGGTCGCGCTTTTGGGTATGGATAAAATCGCCAAACTTTTTAGGGTCTTTCACAAAAAATACCGGAGTATTATTTCCCACCATGTCCCAGTTGCCTTCTTCGGTGTAAAATTTCAAAGCAAATCCTCGTGGATCGCGCTCGGTATCGGCTGATCCCTTTTCGCCACCCACGGTTGAAAACCTTAAGAAGGTTTTAGTTTGTTTACCAATGGTGTTAAAAAGTTTAGCCTTGGTGTATTTGCTAATATCGTGAGTTACGGTAAATGTACCATACGCGCCAGAGCCCTTGGCATGCACAACACGCTCCGGAATACGTTCCCGGTTAAAATGGGCCATTTTTTCGTGTAAAACAAAATCCTGGAGCAAAATTGGGCCGCGCGGGCCTACAGTCATGGAGTTTTCATTTTCTGCAAATGGTATTCCTGATGCTGTGGTTAATTTTTTCTTCTGATCTTCCATAATGTAGCTGTTTAATTAGTTAACTTATCAAATTTGGTGAAATTTTTATTATAGAAAAAATCAATAATTGTTATATTTGAATAGATTTTATCTATATGACGATAGTACAATTAGAATACATTATAGCGCTTGATAGTTACAGAAGTTTTGTAACCGCGGCCGAGAAGTGCTTTGTAACGCAGCCAACCCTAAGCATGCAGGTACAAAAACTGGAAGATACCCTGGGTGTTAAGCTGTTTGACCGAAGCAAACAACCGGTAGTTCCAACCGAAATCGGCATCGAAATTATTGCTCAAGCGCGGATGTTACTTGCCGAAAGTCAAAAAATCAGGGAAATTATCAGCGACAGGCAAAAAGAATTATCCGGCGAATTAAAGATAGGGATTATACCAACAATATCTCCATATTTATTACCCAAAATTATTAACCGCTTCATCGAAAAATACCCGCTGGTTAAACTCATCGTATGGGAACAAACTACCGAGAACATCATTCAGCAAGTAAAGCTTGGGATGATAGATTGCGGTATTATGTCTACCCCGTTACACGAAGCTAACTTACTGGAGATTCCCGTTTTTTATGAGAACTTTGTGGCTTACGCCTCAAAAACAAGTAAGCTGATCAAAAAGAAAAGCATATGCCCCGATGATATTGACATGGAAGAGATTTGGGTGCTTAACGAGGGGCATTGCATGCGCGAACAGGTATTGAATATTTGCCAAAGGAGGCGGGCCACCAAAGGTTTCCAGCATTTTGAATACAATACCGGTAGCGTTGAAACCCTGAAACGAATGGTTGACCAGAACAATGGCGCTACCATCCTCCCCGAATTAGCCCTATCCGACCTGAGCGATAAGCAGCTAGACCGGGTTAGGTACTTTAAATCTCCGGAACCTGTGCGGGAAGTGAGTATTGTGATCCAGAAAAACTACCTGAAACGCCGCATGATAGAAGCCCTAAAAGCTGAAATACTGGAGTTTGTGCCCAAACGTATGCGCAGCCGCAAAAAGAAAGAGGTGATGGAAATTCAATAGCGGGTTACTACGAAACCCTAAGCACTATTTTACCAAACTGGGTTAACTTTTCCATTTTATGCATGGCCATTTCAGCAGCAGCTAACGGGAACACCTCATCTACTATCGGGATGATCTGATGTTGGTTAATAAACGCGATCATCGCTTTAAACTCCTCGGCTGTGCCCATGGTGGTGCCCAATATCTGTAGCTGTTTCCAGAATATTTTACGCCCGTTTAGTGCCGGGATATCGCCTGCGGTACCTCCAAAAAAAACAATGCGTGCTCCGGGGTTGCAAATGTCTGGCAGTTTAGCAAAACCATCGCCCAGGGCACTATCTATAATTACATCAAAACCTCCTGCCAGGTGGTGCAGTTGCTCTGCCCAGTCCTGCGCTTTGTAGTTTACTCCCGCCACCGCGCCAAGCCCGCGTGCCTGTTCAATCTTTTCGCCAGAGCCCGATGTAACAAATACCTGGCAGCCTGCCGCAACGGCCCATTGGATAGCAAATGTACCCGTGCCGCTACCTGCCCCAACTATTAATACTTTATCGCCCTTTTTAGCTTTGCCTTTAGTAAATATCGCCCTGTAAGCCGTTAAGCCCGCCAGTGGAAAAGCGGCAGCCTGTTCCCAGGTTAAGTGAGCCGGTTTGAGGTATAAATACTCCGCGTTGGTTTTTACATATTCGGCAAAAGTACCATCGTCGGGTAAACCCAAAATCTTAAAATCTTTACCCTGAAATTCGGTATGCTCACCCCAGTTGTTACCTGGGTTAATCACTACTTCCTTACCTATCCAGATCTCGTCAACACCTTCGCCAACAGCAGTAACAATACCAGCGCCATCGGAGCCTAAAATAACTGGGTACTTAATGCCTGCATATTTGCCTATGCTTATCCAATAGTCGCGGCGGTTAAGCGCGGCGGCTTTAACCTGTACCAAAACTTCGCCGGCATTTAACAGCGGCATGTCAACTTCTTTTAAGGTAAGTGGCTTATCTGCTGCTTCGAGGATGATCGCTTTCATGTACGCTGGTAGGATTCAATTATATAGAGCGGCCCGGTAATGTCAACCTGGCCGCTCTATAAACTGCTAAATTAAGCTATCGCTTTCTTATATAGATCAGCAACATGGTTCCAGTTAACTACATTCCAGAAAGCGGCAATGTAATCAGGGCGCCTGTTCTGGTATTTCAGATAGTAAGCATGTTCCCAAACGTCCATACCTAAAACCGGGGTTCCTTTTACTTCGGCAATATCCATTAAGGTATTGTCCTGGTTAGGGGTTGATGTTACGTGCAGTTTTTTATCGGCACCAACAATTAACCATGCCCAGCCCGAACCAAAGCGCGTTGTACCAGCTTCGGCAAACTTAGTTTTAAAATCGGCAAACGAACCAAATGCGCTGGTTATCGCAGCGGCAAGCTCGCCTGTTGGCTCACCACCACCGTTAGGTGATAAGATAGTCCAGAAAAAGGTGTGGTTGTAATGGCCACCGCCATTATTACGCACAGCAGGCGGAAATTTAGAAATATTGTGAATAATGTCTTCAATTGAGCTTGTGGCCTCGGGTTTACCTTCCAAGGCTTTGTTTAAATTGGTAACATAAGCCTGGTGGTGTTTGCCATGGTGTATTTCCATGGTCATTTTATCAATGTGTGGTTCAAGGGCGTCGGTAGCGTAAGGTAACGCTGGTAATTCAAATGCCATAATGATCTATTTTTTAAAGGTTAAGTAATGTTGCGACAAACTGTCGGCGCAAATATAAAGCCATCAAACCGATTTTTGTTCAGCGGAATGTTAACTTTTAAGTCTTTTCTTTCTAAAAAACTCCCGAACCACCTCAGCGCACTCATTTTCCATGATGCCGCCCGTAATTAAAGTTTTGGGATGCGTTATCTTTTGGTTGAGCCTGCCAAAGCCCAGCTTGGTGTCATAAGCTCCAAAAACGATCTTCCCGACCTGGAACCAGTACGATGCACCCGCGCACATTACACAGGGCTCCATGGTAACGTACAACGTGCATTCGGGCAAATACTTGCCGCCCATATAATTGGTGGCCGCTGTAAGGGCCTGCATTTCGGCATGAGCCGAAACATCATTCAGGCGTTCGGTTAGGTTATGCCCGCGGCCAATGATCTGCCCTTTGCACACCACTACCGCGCCAATGGGTATCTCATCTTCGGCTAAAGCTTGATGGGCTTCTTTCAATGCTTCCTTCATAAAAAAGTCATCGGGTGATATCGTAGGCGTTTCGTCGGTAAAGTTATAGTATCTCATTAAATTAGTGTATGGCCATTAGGCACCGGTTTATCTACGCTTGCCAACAATATCGCCGTTTTCATCGGCAAAACCGGTTATCAAAAATTCCGGTATAAAGTTAGCAATATCGATCTATTATTTAAAGTCCTCGCTTTGGAGGGGATTTCAATAAGGCTATTATTTAAAGTCCTCTTCAAGGGGATGATTTAGGTGAGGCTTATTATCTTTGTCCCCATCATGATCGACGTTATATTAAAAAAGGGTAAAGAGAAAGCCGTATTGCATAAACATCCCTGGGTGTTTTCGGGGGCTATCGAAAGAGTTAAGGGTAAGCCCGATAACGGCGATATTGTGCGCCTGGCCAATGCCAAGGGCGAATTTATGGCCTATGGTTTTTACAACGATCAATCCAGAGTGGCACTCCGTTTATTGGAGTGGGACGAAGCCGTTGTGATTGATGAAAGCTGGTGGCGCGCTAAAGTGGCAGTAGCCGTAGCGGCCCGCGATAGTATCCTGAAAGATGGCATTACCGATACCTGTAGGCTTATATTTAGCGAATCGGACTATATACCTGGGCTCATCGTCGACAAATATGCCGATCATCTTTCCTTACAGATCTTAACATCGGGCATCGAAAAAATGAAGCCTGTTATTATTGATGAACTGCAAAAGCGCTTAAATCCCGCCAGCATATTCGACCGGAGTGATGCTTCATCGCGCGAGCACGAGGGCATGGCTCCGTCGTTTGGTATCCTTGCCGGCAACCAGCCGCCCGAACTGGTGCAGGTTGTAGAGAACGGCATCAAATATGGCATCAACATTGCCGAAGGGCAAAAATCCGGCTTCTATTGTGATCAGCGCGATAACCGTAGCATAGTGGCCAGCCATGCCAAAGGTAAAACCGTGCTCGATTGCTTTAGCTATACCGGGGGCTTTACCTTAAACTGCTTCCAAAATGGGGCCGCGGCGGTAACCAGTGTGGATAGCTCTGAACTGGCCATAGAAACCTTAAAAAGCAACCTCGATCTTAACGGCTTCGGTCAGCTACAGCACCGATCCATCCGATCCGACGTAAACAAGCAACTGCGCCAGTTTAAAGACGATGGCGAACTATTCGACATCGTAATACTCGACCCGCCCAAATATGCGCCATCACGCTCCGCGCTTGATCGTGCCGCGCGGGCCTATAAAGACCTTAACCGCCTGGGTATGCTTATCCTCAATAGCGGCGGGTTACTGGCCACCTATTCCTGCTCAGGTGCCATGGACATGACCACCTTTAAACAGATTATCGCCTGGGCCGCCCTTGATGCCGGGAAGCAGGTACAGTTCATCCATCAGTTTCACCAGCCGGCAGATCATCCCATCAGTGCCACCTTCCCCGAAGGTGAGTATCTAAAAGGGCTGTTGTGCCGTGTTCTGTAAGTTATGCCCAGTATGGTTTCAAAACCGGACATGGGTAAAAATGGGTATTTTTAATTAGTATCAAGTCGCTAGTATCAAGTATCAAGATATTGTTTAGAGTTGCCAGTAAAAGCCAAAAGTAAAAAGCTGAAAGCACAAAAAAGCTAAAAGTAAAAAGCTAAAAGCCAAAAGCTAAAGTAAAAAGCCAAAAGCTAAAAGTGCGCAGGCTGTCATTCTGAGCTTGTCGAAGAACGGAGCGCAAAAGCCAAAAAAGTTAAAAGTAAAAAGCTAAAAGTAAAAAGTGCGCAGGCTGTCATTCTGAGCTTGTCGAAGAACGGAGCGCAAAAGCCAAAAAAGTTAAAAGTAAAAAGCTAAAAGTAAAAAGTGCGCCCGGGGTTATGTTTACTACTTCTACTCAACAACATTCAATGTCTTGCTACTTGATACTAGCTACTAACTACTATAACAATTAAACTTCCGGCCATATAACCCGCCTCCGGAGCCCCTTTGCCGCTCTTGTTTATAAATTCCAAAAAGCGGCGGAGCCGAACTTACCGGCTTAACCTGGTCGGCTTTAAGCTGGTTCTCCTCCTTTTCCTTTTTCATCGCTTC
>JANXTT010000106.1 GCA_025352225.1 Mucilaginibacter sp.
AACAAAAAAGAATTTCTTTTCCATCGTTTTAGGTTTTTTTGTTTGTGATTTATTTAAAAAATTTAATATTTAATTAATAAAATATTAAATAACTAATTCAAATTTTTATTATTTGAAATAATAAATCCTAAAATGAAAATAAAATTTCTTCTTATGACTTATTTAATGCACTCTTAATCTAAAGTTAAATTATATAGCAGGCTGAATTTTTATCTGGAATCCATTGTTTTGGACAAATAAAATATTAGTGTTATTTAATACTGATTACCATATTTATTCGCTAGATATAAGGTGACAGAAATCGAAATTAACGCAAACTAAACATTGGGCTATTGCTATGCTTATCCTCCAACAAAGCACATGGGTGTTCTTAGTTTGCATTAAATGATAATATCAACTCTATTTTAAAAGCCTGCTACCCAATAAAAACAGGACATGGGTAAAAATGGGTATTGTAAAAAACTAGTTTACCCATTTATTCCTCGGGGAGCAACGCGGTTGCCGCGTTATTGCGAGGTGCCATTTGTAAGCGGACTGCGCTGAAATGCAATACAATATAGTGAAAAATAAGGGGAAACGGAAGATATAAAGCGAATTACTTATCTAAATATCATTTTGCAAAATGCGACGAAGGCTCTGGTGATGGCTCTGGCGGAATCGCTAAAATAAAATATCGAACCAAACGCTACAGTAATGATCTGATTTTTATTTTTCATTCCATTTTTCTTACTTTTATGGAAATGGTTAAGTAGCTTAATACTATGCAGCATACCCAGTCTGATAAGAACGCTGAAACAACTTCGAGAGCCATCGGCCGTCAAGGTACAGAAGGCGTAAGTATGCCTTCTGTACCTGTACTGCAGCAAAAAGATATCGAAGAAAAATCAACACTTCAATTGGTATCATCACCAATACAACACCCTGGCGATGAAGACAGTCGCCAACCTGTTCAAGCTAAATTTATAGTACAAAACAGCAAAGAAAAAAATGAGTTGCCTGCTTCGTTACAGCGTTTTAGTTTGAGCCAACAGCATATCCCATTGCAAACTACAAAAGTGGATGACAAACGGCAGCTTAAACCGTTTCAACTAAAAAGCAACATTATACAATCAGTTTCAAATGAAGCAACAGCTTTTGAAACCAGTAAATTTATAGCACAGCAAAAAGGCGAGTCCACCGAAAATTCATTGCAATTAAAACCATTTGTACCCCCGGTACAGCGAAAAGAGAATAAAACCGGCCTGCCAGCTAATCTAAAATCGGGAATTGAAAATCTCTCGGGCTTTAATATGGACGATGTAAAAGTGCATTATAACTCTGTTAAACCTGCAACCTTACAGGCACACGCTTATGCACAGGGGACTGAAATACACGTTAGTACCGGGCAGGAAAAACATTTGCCACATGAGGCGTGGCATGTGGTGCAACAAAAGCAAGGAAGGGTTGTGCCAACAATTCAGATGAAGGGAGGCGTGGCAGTAAATGATGATAAGGAATTAGAGCAGGAAGCTGATACCATGGGTGTTAAAGCTTTGCAAATGAATTATATTAACCCTTTGCAACTCCAGCCATTCCATTATCATCAAAACGTCGTTCAACAAGTTTCAGACAACGGCGGTGATGGCAGCTCCGAAAATATCGACTTCGGAAAGTTATACCAATCCACTACTGATCACAAAGAAGGAGCATTTGCTGGTAAAACACCAGTGGTGATTGAAGTTAATGAAATGACCGTTGAATCGGCAAAAGCCAAAATAGACGGTTATGCTAATGGTACTGTCAAAAACAAGATTCCCGTTGCCTTTGTAATTGGTATCAATCAGAAAAAAACTAAAAAAATAAAGCAACCGAGTGAACTTGATGCAATGGCGCAGGAAATAGCAGGATATCTTGAATCAAAAAACTTAGAAGGCGGTTGTTTTTCATTTTCATGGAAACCGAGCGGTGATGAAGGTGGTTACACATTTCCCTTTTTAGAAGCACGCAGTTTATTGACACTCCACGAGGGGGTAGACAAAATACACACGCGAATGAATGAACTAACAGGTTCTGATCCGATTATAAGAGGTATGGACGGCGATGTAACTTCTGATCCTTTATTATCCCAAACACCAATGAGCCCCTATGCAGAAGATGCATTAGAATCTGGCCTTAACAGTTTATCAGAAGGTACAGTGCAGATTATTAGCGGGGGCTATATTTGGGATCCCGAAGGTGTGAAATCGAGGCTCAATGCATTAAATTTAGTTGCAAATGATACTATTGTTGGAGATATTAAAACAATGATCACGCTGCTCAATAAGTATGAACTTCTGGTTAGAAGTAAGCTAGCGGAAACCTATACCGCCCGGTCTGTTTACTGGCCAGAACCTAATACTTACATGGATTTGGCCACCAGAAAGAGTGGCGCAAATGCAATGAAAAATGATACTGCTGTAAAAACTGGCAAAAGCCAGCAGAAAGAGAGTACGCACTATGTAAAGGCAGCCTCTATTAAAACAGGTGATTTTAACCCCGACCTTGCCGTAGTAAAACCGATGAAAACTTATTTAGATGACCTGTTAAAAGTTTTGCACACCAAATTCAATAAAAAAGTTGACCCCACAGCTGACATTATAGAAGTTGGTATCAAAACAGTAAGGCAAACTCATTTAAACCCGGCTGCCATTGATGATAATTACAACTGGACCGATCAAAAAATGAAATTTGATTCGATTGCTCCGGCAAAAGAAATTGTAGTAAAATACCTTAATAAGTGCAGTGCAGACATTGTTTCTATGATGATCGATATTATTGCGCAAAGGTGACGTTAAAATTAATGTGATACACATATAAAATAAAAACCGCCCGGTAACCCAGACGGTTTTTTTATACAATTAAGGCGTGCACGAGGTGGTTAGTCGCCGATATACATACTGTTTACAGTAAAGTTTCTCGAAACATTGTTTGTGCCAAAAATTTCAAAGCCAAAGCTGTTCCCGCCAATTCTTCCATCACCATAGTAACCATGGTTACGCCCCCAGTCAAGCATGGTACGGATATTAACCGAGCCATTTGTTGAGTTACTGGTACGTATGTACGACAATACATTGTTTCCTCCAAAGTAAACATCCCATGCCTGGCCAGAAATCCATTGGTTTGAATATCTTAAAGTGCCGATAGGGCCTACACCCGGTGTTTTATAAACCCATATCATAACTTCTGTTGGTACCCAGATATCAAATGATACATCGAAGTAATTTTGGCCCGATGGTATGCTGAAGTTCCAGCTACCCGTACCATTATATTGACTGATGAGCTTATTGGTATTTTTATAACTATTTGGATATGAACGAACTCCGCCACCATTTGGTTGAGATGTTGAAAAGCCCCAGTTGGTGCCAGAGTTTGCCCATATATTTTGTGGGCCCGCGCCAGAACCCCATACGTTGTTATAAACGGTGTAGCCACCGTTTTGCCAACTTCCATATTTGTTGCTTGAACTCCATGCAGCTTTAACAGCGGGAGTTATCGCTGCTGCCGAAGGCGCAGGAGTTTGGTTTTTTGTGCAAGCTGTTACAGCAAACACTAAAGCTAATAATGCAATACTTTTTGTTTTCACGATTTTTGAATTTAATTGGTTGAAAAATAGGTTAGATGGTTTATTGGATACACGCCCATCGCATTGTTTCAAATATTAATTTTCTCAAACAGTTAAACTACTCTTATTGTATTCATTAACTGCTCCAAATGTTCAACTTGGGTATTTATTTTATTCGGCTTTTGGCATCATTCCGGTTATTGTATTAGTTAAATTTCAGCTTTTAAAGTTAAAATATCTAATGAAGGGGTGTAACTGATATAATATAGGGGGGATAATTTAAGTAAAATACACTTTATCCACAGTAATTATACAAATTAAGAATAATCGCTTATTTTTGATGTTTCTTACTTAAATCTCTGTAAACAAATGAGGCATTATATAATAAAAAAGTTGTTCCCTATTTTGCCATTTTTGTTCATACTATTTTTTGCATCTTGTAAAAAAGACTCAACTGCACCCATTCCTGAGGGGCAGGTGCAACTAGCAATGTTAGATTCTGTAAATAACCTAAGGGCGGCCGGTTGTAAATGCGGCAGTTTTGTTATGCCACCTGTTAAGCCTTTAATATGGAACAATTCGCTTGCGAAATCGGCAGAAGGCCACGCCAAAGACATGTCTAACAGGCAGTATTTTGCACATATTTCTCCAGAGGGAACCTCACCAATACAACGAGCTTTTAATGCAGGGTACACGGGCAATACCATTGAAGAAAACATAGCAAAGGGTTATTCCAATATAGGATCGGTAATGGCCGGATGGAAAGCAAGTGAAGATCATTGCAAGGCAATGATGGATCCTATGTCTATTGAAATGGGTGCGTACGCATACAATAGTTATTGGGTTCAGGAATTTGGACATTAATATAACCAAACGCATTTTAAGGTTCCGTCCCATTTATAGATCATCGCTTTTTGAGCTGGTGGCTATAATGGCAAACCCGATTTACTTATTAGTAATGCCTGTTTTTATTTTGACCCGTTTGGATATAATTTCAATATCATACCGCGTTCGTTTTCTATAAGCGGAATAAAAGTGGTGAATTAAACTACGGAATCCTGAGCTTCTTTTTTTCGCATTTCGTTTATATATTCGGATGGCAGCATACCATATTCATCACGGAATACTTTAGAAAAATAAGTAGGGTTACTAAATCCTACTTCGTACGCAATATGCGCAATATTCATTTTGCTTTTTTGTAATAATTGAATTGCTCGCTTTAAGCGTATCGTCTTAATAAAATCAACGGGGGGTTTACCAGTAAGTATCAATAATTTTTTATAGAGCGAAACCCTGCTTAAAGAAAGTTGCGCGCTCAGCACTTCAACAGAGAAATTTGGATTATTAATATTTTTCTCAATACAATTTATAGTGTTCTTTATAAATTTTTCATCTTCAGATTCAATATCCATTTCCTGGATGTTAATGTCAACTTGTTTTTGATATGTTTTTTTAATGGTTTGCTGTAAGATCAATAAATTTTGAATTTTTGAAAGCAATATTTCAAAGTTAAATGGCTTAGTTATATAATCATTTGCGCCACTTTCTAATCCCGATAGATGATCTTCTGATTCTGTTAACGCGGTTAACAATATTAAAGGTATATGGGCCGTTCGTTGATCGTTTTTTATTTTTTTACATAAATCTATACCACTCATTTCAGGCATATTCACATCGCTTACAATTAAAAGAGGATGTAAAGCAAGTGTTTTTTGCCATCCTTCTTTCCCATTTGCCGCTTCTATAATATGAAAGTGGTGCTTTAAATTATCTTTCAGGTAAAACCTCAAATCATCGTTATCCTCAACTAATAAAATTGTTGGTTTTTTAACAGATTCGGGTAGATCTGTGTTTGGCTTTGAAACCTTGTTTAACAATTGTTTAGGTTGTTCTGCTGGAACTAGAACTATTTCATCATCTGCAATACCTACCGGGAGCGATATAATAAAACAACTACCGTAATTAAGTTCGCTTTCTACTTTAATTTCTCCGCCATGCATCTTTACAAATTCACGCGTTATGGAAAGCCCAATACCACTACCCTGATTTAATAAACTTTCGGGTACATCATCTTGAAAAAAACGTTCAAAAACTTTTTCCTGCTTTTCTTTTGAAATCCCAATTCCCGTATCAATAATTTTTATTTCCAACGATTGGTGTTCGGTATCAGCTTGTAATAAATTTAATAATACGCTAATATGCCCGCCGGATGGAGTAAATTTAAAGGCATTTGAAAGTAAATTAAACAATATCCTTTCAATTTTATCATGATCAAATGTTGTAATTAATGAATTTATTTCGCTATCAGTTATAAATTCAATATGCTTTTGAAGGGCAATATCTGTGAAAGAGGATGAAATTTCGAGTATAAATTCAATAATATCCCCTTTAGCTAAATTAATTTTCAATTCTTTGAATTCCATTTTTCTGAAATCGAGCAATTGATTTACCAGGTTTAATAAACGTTTTCCATTCCTTTTAATCATTAATAACTGCTGCTGTTGCGCAACTTTATCATTCTCTTTAATTAAATTATCAATTGGCGATATAATTAACGATAGCGGCGTTCTGAATTCATGACTGACATTTGTAAAAAATTTTATCTTCATCAAATCAAGTTCGTGCATCCGCTTGGCTTCTTCACGTTCTTGCTCAATTTTTCGCTCGGTTTCTATTTGAACCTGTTTTAAATTAAACTCTTTTTTTAATTTAATAATACCGCGGTGGCGGATGTAAAACAGTATAGAAACAATAACTATCAAATAAAACACATAAGCTAACTGCGATTTCCAAAATGGCGGCAATACCTCAATATTTAGTGTTATGATACTAGCATTATTAACATCATTACCATTGTAGGCCTTAACTTTTAAAGTATAATTACCCGCATCCAGATTTGTATAAGTAGCTTTACGTAAACTATTGGGTGCGGTAAGCCAGTTTTTGTCAAATCCTTCTAATTTATATTGATATTGAATTTTATAAGGATTAAAGAAATCGCAAGCGGCAAATTCAATACTAAAAACATTTTGCAAATGGTTAAGAACCAATGATTGGGTTTGCGTTATTGATTTAGTTAATACAATACTACCTTTTATAGTATCGCCAACACCTATGCTTTTATTAAATAATTGAAGATCAGTGAATACTAGTTTTGGTTTTGATAAAATATCATTGATGTTTATGGGGTTGAAAAAATTAAAACCATGCGCTCCACCAAATATCATTTCGCCATTTTGAGTTTTAAAACCGGCATTTACATTAAACTCTCTTCCTTGCAGGCCTTCAAATTCGTTATAATTTTTAATTTCGTAACTGTAACCGCTTTTAGATTTTTTTAGTTTGATACTGCCAAGCCCATTAGTAGTACTTAGCCACATTTTACCTTCCTTATCTTCAAGAATATTTAGCACATTATTAATGGGTAAATTTTTTGCCTCGGTTAAATTGACAAACTTATCGGTTTTGAAATTCAAAATACTTAAACCGTCCTTTGTCCCAATCCAAAATAATCCACGGCTATCCTGAGTTATGCTATTTACATCATTAGCCACCAATCCATTTTGGTTAATTCCCTTATAAAAATAATGCTTAATTGTACCGGTTTGTTTCTGGATAACATCTACACCTTTATCTTCGCCAACCCATATATTTTTTTGTTTATCTTCGTATAAAACAGCTATGTATGAAGAGTTTAGAGAAGAATAGGGTTGAGAAAAGTTATTGGTTGTACTGTTATAAATATTGATGCCTCCTGCAAAGGTTCCTACCCATAGGTTATAGGATGAGTCCTCAATGATGCTATAAACGCGATCATCAGAAATACTTCCTTTAATTTTATCATCATGCCGAAAGTGGGTAAACTTTTTACCGTCAAAACTATCTAAACCTCCAAAATAAGTACCAATCCATAATTTATTTTCATGATCAATGCATAAACTCACTATGATATCATTGGATAAACTATTTGTATTTAATGGATCGTGCTTGTACTGGGTATATTTTTTAGTTTCCCTATTGAAATATATTAGCCCACCCCCGTTTGTGCCTATCCATATATTTCCTTTTTTATCTTCTACAAAACGATCTACATCTTCGTAGGGAATACTCATTTTATCAGAGGAGTAATGTCTGATCAATGGAAACTGAACAATACTTTTATGATAATAACTAACGCCCTCTTTATAGGTTCCTACCCAAATAATACCTTCATTGTCTTTATATAGCACAGTGCTATTACCTTCTACCGATCGCGGATCGTCGTATTTATTTAAAAGGTAATTAATTTTATAACTCTTTTTGTCTATCAGGTTTATACCTCCGTGATCGGTGCCAACCCAAATATTATTATCATCATTCTCAATTATATTATTTATAATGTTAGAATTAAGCTTATTGTTAACATTGTCTTTGCTAAAGTTCTTAACCGTATTTTTTATAATGTCATAGCAATAAACGCCGAGTGGAGCTCCGTTTGCCGATATCCATAACTTATTATCGCTTGCTAAGGTCATGGCAAATAATTTACCTTTATCACCTGCTACCGTGGATAACGCCGGTACGTTTAATACAACCGTTTTTTTGCTTGTATTTACCTTTTCAATCACACCATCACTATAAATCAACCATACAAAATCATCGCCCGCGTCTACCAAATCTGTTACCCAATTGGAGTGCAGCATTATTTTTGAATGCCGTGAGTGATCAAAAAAATCAGTGCTTTTAGTTTTGGGATTATAATAATAGAGGCCTTTGTTTTTTGTGATAAACCAAAAATTAGCCTTGCTATCTTTTTTAATTAACGCAACTTGATTGGTTGATATTTTATAAGGCGCTAGTTCTTTACCTATATTGGACGAAAAATTTTCAGTTGCTGGGTTATATATACTGTAAGTATCATGTGCATACACCCACATTTTATGTTCAGGGCCTTCATCTATCCTGCTAACAAAATTATCTGGTAAAGAATTAGGATTTTTTGCATCATGCTTAAATATTTTAAATTTATATGCATCGTACCTGTTTAACCCTGCAACTGTACCAAACCACATAAAACCACTTGCATCTTTAAAAATACAATTAACCTGATTGTTTGATAAACCATCATTTATATTTAAATGCGAAAATTGGTATATGTTGTTTTGAGCGTATAAACAGCCATTTATTACAATGAGCAATGTTGTGATGAAAACCTTAAATGGCATAGTTTATAATTGCGATAGATGTGATCTAAACAGCAATACTAATATAAAAACAAATAGTGAGATTAGCTATTAGTTTTAACTAAAATCCAAGGTATAGCAAATTGTTGCTGGTATAAGCACTCTCTTAAGTTTATAAATTTACGGCAATGGTTTTCCCTTTATAAATCACTACTTTATCAATTGTATCGGCTAAACTTACGTTACTCCCATGCTTTCCATTAACCAATACAACGTTAAAGGTATGCTGTTTTAACATACCGGGATAGGCGCCTTTGGTATCAGAAAGAGTAAGCAGGTGTTTCTTATCATTCCAAGTGAGTTTAAATAAACTATAGTTCCCTTTTTCATAATTATAGTTATCGTTTTCATCCTCATAGAAATCAAATTCACCATCAGCACCGGGGTATATTCTTAGTTCAATAACATCTGCAGGTTTTTCTGTTGCATATTCCATAACCGGGCCCATTGGGATAATGGAACCTGCTTTAATATACAGTGGCATAGTTTCGATGGGTGAAGCGGCAGCTATTGTTTGCCCCCCATTATATAATTTACCAGTCCAAAAATCAAACCATTGGGTAGCAGCGGGTAAGTAAACATCGCGGGTGGTTTTACCAGCAGCAGCATTGTTGCCAGTATACAATTGCTCGGTAACTGGGTTTACCAGAAATGAGGGCCCGAACATATACTGATCAGGAATGTTATAAACTTTAGGATCGTTACGGAAGTCAAAGCTGAGCGACCTCATCATGGTGTAATTATCCAGGGTTACCTTCCCCGCGACCGAATATATGTAGGGCAATAAACGATAGCGCAATTTATCATAGTTTAGGAGTATCGCTTTTGTTTTAGCATCCCAGTTATCTGAGAATAATGCACGTTCGCCTTTACCGTGGATGCGGAATATCGGGCAAAATGCGCCAAACTGAAACCAGCGTGTAAAAAGTTCCCGGTTTTGTGGTTCCGACCATTCAGGGGCTTTCCAATTAAGATGATATCCACCGATATCCGAAGTCCAGTATGGTATGCCCGAAACACAAGCATTAATACCCTGCGGTATTTGGTTTTTAAATGAATTAAATGTACAGGAGATATCTGACGACCATAATGTTGCCGCATTACGCTGCTGCCCGGCAAACGCCTGCCTTACCAGAAAGAAAGCCCTTTTACCTGGTATGTCGTTTCGCCAGCCCTTATAAAGTCCTTTGGTATGTTCTAACGAATAGGTGTTAAAATAGTCGATACCTTTACCTACGGAAAAATTACTTTTACGGCGTTCGTCAAGCAATTTGCCGTTATCTGGCTCGCACTGGTCAACCCACCAGGCATCCCATCCATAACGCTTTATCAGGCTGTCGCATGCTTGCCTCCAGTATAAATCGCGGGCTTTGGGGTTATGAGCATCATAATAAGTATCCCAGGTATGTGTTACAAAGTTATCCCAGGTAATATCGGTTAACCCGTTCATTTTTTTCAAAGCATCATAATTAGGTGTACCCGCACCAAATACCGGCCAAATAGATATCATGCCATGGATATTGGCTTTATGCAATTCACTTAATAAAGCGGTGGGGTTGGGGTATTTTTCTGGGTTCATGATATGCGAACCTATAGGCTTTGGCTCCCAGTAATACCAGTCTTGCACAAGGGCGTCAACCGGGATATGATTATTGCGGTAATTATCCTTAACTGTTAATATTTCGGCTTGCGTCATATAACGGTCTTGTGATTGGAATAGCCCAAAAGACCATTTAGGGAACATGGGCGCTTTACCGGTTGTGGTACGGTAAAGATCAATAATATGGTCAAACTCGGGGCCGTAAAAGAAATAATAATCAACCTGTTTGCCGCTTTCTGATACGTATTTAAATTTGGTGTTGCCATCTTCGGTTCCATAAAAATTAGAGGCCGAATAATTATCCCATAGTAACCCATAACCTTTATTAGACAATAGCACAGGTATAGCGCCTGTTAAGTATTTAATAGCCATGTCCTGATCGCGGCCCTTGTAATTAATGGATAAGGAATCAAGCGGGTGACAGCCCAGGCCAAACAAGGCTTCGTTGGCGGGAGAGGTAAATTGTGTAATACAGTTATATGTGCTTATTCCGGCAACGGTTGCGGCCTCCATTGATTTATTGAGGCCGTTATCTTCTGCCGTAATTAGTGCTCCTGTATTTGTAAAGTAACTAATGGCATTGGTAACTTTATTAACTACTATTTTTAACCGGCTTGTGGTTATGGTAACATTTTGGTCCGATTCGATAAGGGTAAAGCCTGCGTGTTGCGGCCATTTGTTATTTACAACTAGCGACTCGCTTACCGGGAAGCTATTTAGTATGGTATATTTTACTTCAATTATATCTGCGCTGCATACAATTATTTTCATCAAACCTTTATCGAGCAAAAATGTAACTCCGCCAGCATCTTTTTTATATTGTATAACGGCCGATTTTGCCGATGGTAAATTACTTAAACTAAGGAGCAGAATTAAAAATAGCCATATTTTACCAGGCTTAGCGAGTAACTTGTTTTGTAGCATAAAAGAAAAAGAATACAATTGTTTAAAGTTTAATTAAGTGCATTAACATAGGTCTTTGTAACCTGCGGCAATGTTAAGCGTAAAACTAAACCTTACACTTTTAACTCAAGTGTTAAAATAGTTAAAATTTGGTGTATAAGATGTTAAATACAGGGGTTAGTTGCGCTGAAAACGGCTTTATGCGGATAGATCTTTTTATTTAGGTAAAAAAAATTCGTATCCCGAAAAAAACTTTTAGCCGTTAAGTATAGGCACATGTACTTGTCGTTCTCTCGCTTCATACTGCGCCAGGGTGGGGATACAATAACCTTAACATGTTTTACAGAAATGACAAGGGAGATAAAGAAACCAGAGCAATAAATTATTTAGGCACAAGTAGCTATCGCGCTTGCCCACCCGACATACTTGCCAGGAGGGCGGAAAAACTAATGATTGTAAAAGTCAAAAGCGGCTTTTGCCGCTTTTGCAATTGCGAGCTCGCGCTGATCTTCTTTTGAATAGGAATTTGATAAAAATACCGAAATAGCCAAATGCTTTCCATTTGGAAGCTTTATAATACCTACATCGTTAGTAGCTTTAGTTATACCATCCTTCATTGTGTTTGCTGTACCCGTCTTATGAGCCACTACGGTACCTTTAGGTAACAAGCCTTTCAGCCTATGTTGCCCAGGCGAAGATTCGATCATGTCCTTTAGCAACACTGCCTTGCTGCCTTGCGTAAGTATATGTTGTGTATAAAATAGTTTTAGCAGATTGGTAATTGCTTTAGGTGTCGCGTAGTTTTGATATTGTATATTATCATTTACCACCTGCACTTTTTCTGTGATAGCGATATTCATATCCTTTATGCCAATTTGATGAATATATTTATTTGCTATTTCTATACCTGCAATTGCTTTAAGCAATGCATCAGAGGCTGATCCGTCACTTTCAGAAACACTGTATCGAAGTAGTTCTCTAATAGTGATGTCAGTGCCGTTAGGAAATAAGTCTCTAACGGGGCTATGCCCGTTAGCTGGAATGTACTCGTTTTTATTGATATGTACCGTTTGGTATAGTTTCAGTTTGCCTTGGTCAACAACATGCAGCACAGCCACAGCAATTGGAAACTTATAAACGCTTTGCATAGGAAAACGCTTGTCGCCATTATAAGAGAAGGTTTGGCCAGTTTCTAATACCTCTGCATACACACCTAAGTTTCCTGTAATATGCTTAGCATCAGATTTAATTTCTTTCTCCAGCTTTGATTGCGAAAAAGAGGGGTTAGTAAATGCAAAGATTGACAAGCTAAATAATGCGCTTAAGAAAGATTTGCGGCAAGCTGCAGTATATACATTAAATAGTGTAAACATAAAATGAATCGTTAAAGCTAAGATAGGTTTACAAGTGGGGTTACAATAGTATTTGGACAAAATGTATTGCTAAAGTATTATATGGAAACCTTACGATACACAAAATTTTAATTAACCGCGATGAAAAGAGCCAATTTGATTGTTTATAGATCCTTTGACTGGAAAGTTTGTGAATTTTACATCCCCTCCCCTAGCGCACTATGGCGGGTTGGCTTTGTGTAGAGGCTACTTGTTCCCCATCCTGTCAAGTACGAAGCGAGGATCGGTTTTACATAAAATTGGAACAATATCAGTCGCATATCTATTCCGTAATCAACGAACTTCAATTTTTTCAATTTATTGGAAATACCTTTTTCACCCCAAATATAACTTCGAAATAAAATACCTTGCTCACTTGCTGTTTTTATTTGATCCTCACTTGTTCCATAAACAATAGAAGGGCCGGAAATATAACACCCTAAAATATTAACATTATCATCCATTTTATTAGTCATGTTTCAGGTTAACAGTAAAAAAAAGCTGTTGAAAACCTCCTTCATATAACAAAAATAGGCCTTTCTAATCAAATCAGAAAGGCCCACTTTTATCGGTTTCCACTAAGGAAAACTAGATGTATTAAGCTAGTTAATTATTATAAACCTTTACCATAAACACGTAGTTCTGCAATTTATTAATTTGTTGCGTACGTGTTAAGCCAGCAATGCTGCTTTTATTGGTGTTCAAATTTAATTTGCCTTTTAATGAATCGGCTGGAATTGCTTTTATAGCCTTTATTAAGTAGCTCGACTTAATGGCAAATGCCGCGCCATCAGTTTGTGTTTGCTTGCCGCTGATGATGCCTATGATATTCCCTTTGTTATCAAGCACCGGGCCGCCACTATTACCCGGGTTAACCGGTATAGAAACCTGGTATCTGATGGTATCGCCGTTAAAGCCCGTTGTAGAACTCAGGTATCCTTTATCATAAACCGCATCATTTTTTGGATAACCTATAGTAAATACATCTTCGCCTATATCAGATTTGGCTTTTTTAAAGGCATACGGTAGTGCTTTTAAAGATTTAAATGCCGGGTCCGTAATTTTTAATATCGCAACATCATATATCGGATCGGAGTATATGGTTTTAACCCGGTAAGCATCACCCTCAGCATTTTGAATGTAAACCGAATCAGCATCGTTAACTACATGCGCGTTAGTTACAATATAACCATCTGATGAAATGGCGAAACCTGTTCCGCTATATTTACCGTTATTCGTTCCACGGGTGCCCGAATTCATGTCTTTTAACAACGCGTCTGTAGAGCGGCGGAATTTATCAGTTGATTGTTTATAGCTTTCAACACGTTTTCGCAAATCCAATACGGTTGACTCCTGACTTTGTGATTTCAGGTATCCGGTAAAAAACAAAGTACCCAACACGGCAAAAATAGCTATAGACGCAGCAAGAGATATTTTGGAATGATGATCGCGCCATAGCTGCACTATCCATGATGGGTGGCTAACTAATTCTTCTTTCAAAGCCTCTACATCAATCTCCTGATGGATCTCGTTTAGGATATGCTCAAACTGCAGGCGCTCGCCATATTGCTTCAGGCAGTCGGAAAATTGTTGATGTTCTTTTAGCTTGCTATCCACATCTGCATTATCGCGGCGAAGCATGTCAAAGCGAATCCGCTCATCAATACTCATTTCCCCGTTAAGGTACTTCTCAATTACTTTTAATAATTCAATATCACTCATCTCTGTTTACTCCTTTCATTTTTGCTGAAAAAACAATTTTTTTAACCTTTGCAGGCATTTATATTTTTGTGTTTTAGCATTATCAGCATTTGTATAACTAAATTTATCACAGATATCCTGCATTGATCTGTTATAAATATAAAAGTCCTGTATAATAGTTTTGCAAGGTTCGCCTAATAAATTGAGGGCTCCTTCCATTTTATCAAACTGGATGTCTTTTTCTTCGTGGTTTACCAAATCGTTTTCCAATGGCATGTATTCCTGAAAATCATGAATACTGCCGCCAAACCTGCTCATTTGGTTAAGCCTTTTTAACCATAACCGGCGGCAAATTGAATAAATATAAGTTTTAAGCTTACTACTTAATTCAAAATCTCCCGATCTTACCTTACTATAAAGAACGATAATGGCCTCCTGATAAATGTCTTTTGCATCGTGCTCGCTGCCATTATTACTCAAAACCAATTGCAACACCATAGGGAAGTAGGCTATATAAATATGTTTAAGCATATCCTCCGAATTATTAAGGATGCCTAATATAGCTTCGTTATCTGCCGGTGCTGAACTTTTTATATGTTTACTCACTACTTAATACGTTTTATTTTAAAATGTAACCCAACAGACTAATAATAATTTAATTATAAAACTCATTCTTTTAAATGTTACTCGAAGAATGGGGACAATAAAAATAATAAAAACTAGCAGGTTTAGCTAAATAATTACATTTTATAAATATGATCTAACAAAAAACTCAGCAATGCCTTAAGTGAAAATAATTTAATTAAAAATCATGGGTTACCTTTTAAAGTTTAAAGTATTAACCTATTATAAATTCACATTAAAAAACATTACGATGAAAAACACATTCAAATTAGGCGCTTTAGCTTTAGTAGTATCTTTATCATTTGCTGCTTGTTCTGGTAAAAAAACATCTACCGGTTCTGACACTACTAAAACTGATTCTACTACAACTGTAGTTGATACAACTAAAAAAGATACTACTGTTAAAACTCCTGTTAAGAAAGACACTATTGTTACAACAGAAACTAAAAAAACTGAAACTAAAAAAATGTAATTTTTTTAGTTTCTGAATTATCAAGGCCGGCACATTATTTTGCCGGTTTTTTTGTTTTCATTTCTATCAGTTATGCAAATCATATAATTTAAATAACCAGGGTTACCTTTCAACATTAAGTGTATTAAAGTAAACTATTAACAAACTAAACATATTAACTCAATGAAAAACGCATTCAAATTAGGCGCTTTAGCCTTAGTAGTAGCTGTATCATTTTCTGCTTGCGGCGATGGCAAAAAAACAGGAAGCAAACCTGATTCAACTGCAACTACTACTAAAGTAGATTCAACAGTAAAAGTAGATTCAGCTAAAAAAGATACTACTGTTAAAACTACAACTACTACAAAAGACACTACAAAGAAAATGTAATTTTTCACGGTCAGTTTTTTTTAAGGGTAATCTGTCTTTTTTTTTAAAAGGACGGGTTACCTTTTTTTGTTTTAAGTATTAAGGCTAAACTATTAATCACTTTTAAAAAAACTGACAATGAAAAACGCAATTAAATTAGGCGCTCTAGCCTTAGCAGTATCTGTATCGTTTGCTGCTTGTTCTGGTAAAAAATCAACTTCTACTTCAGATTCAACTGTAAAAGTTGATTCAACTGTAAAAGTTGATTCAACTAAAAAAGACACTTCAAAAATGAAGATGGATACTGCTAAAATGAAAATGGACACAACTAAGAAAAAAATGTAATTTTTCTCTTGAAAAAACAAAAAACGCCGTTAGGATTTTCCCCAACGGCGTTTTTTGTTTGTGCTATATTTCTATAATACCGGTTCAGCATTTAATGCTTCGTGCTTTTCAACGGCATTGCCGCTACCTAACTTACGTCTGAACCAATCTTTCATATGTACACGGATAATGTACATACAAGGCACCATTATTAAGGTAATGATAGTGGCAAAACCTAAACCGAATATCATGGTCCAAGCCAGAGGCCCCCAAAAAGCAACATTGTCTCCACCAAAGTAAACATGCGGTGCAAAACGTGTAAATAAGCCTGCAAAGTCGATGTTAAAGCCTACAGCCAATGGTATTAAGCCACATATTGCTGCGGTGGCGGTTAATAACACAGGGGTCATCCTTGTACGTGCGGCTTCAACTACGGCATCGTGCAGACTTCCGCCTTGTTCTATTAGCATATCCGTAAATTCAACCAGCAAAATACCGTTACGCACTACCACACCTGCTAAAGCGATGATGCCTATACCCGTCATAATGATAGACATGGTCATGTTAAATATAATAACACCTAAGAATACGCCCAGAATACTCAGAAATATCTCGCTGATGATTATAAAGGTTTTGCCAATGGAATTAAATTGCAACATTAATATAATCAAGATCAAACCAAATGATGTAGCAAGCGCGCCTAATAAAAAGCCCATCGCTTCCATTTGTTCTTGCTGGCCAGTACCCATCTTAACTGATACATTATCAGGGGCTTTAAAATTCTTAAAAGCCTTTTCAATATTGCTGTTTACTTCGTTTGCATTATAGGGTTCAACAACGTTTGATTCTAATGTGATTACACGCCTTTGCTGTTTACGGTTAATGTTACTGTAGGTGTTTGTGAACCTGATATCTGTAAAAGCCGATATGGGCACCTGGCGAATAGCACCCCCGGTAGCAAAATCACGGTAGGTGATCTTCAGGTTTCGGATGGCATCAATATTATTACGCTGCGACTCCATTCCGCGTACCGTAATCTCGTAATTATCCTCTTTGGTATTCTTAAAATCACCAGCTTTGGCACCAAATATGGTTGCCCCTAAAGCCTGTGTAATTTGATTACTGTTTATACCCTCCCGATTAGCTCTTTCCCTATCAACATCAAATACAATTTCTGGCTTATCGCTCTGCAAACTTGGTGATAAATCTTCAATGCCCCCAATATTCTGACTAACAAGGTATTTTTTTAACCTGGCCGTTGTGTGCACAAGCGTATCTAAATTGTCGCCAATAATTTCTATACTAATGGCTTTTTGTGTCGGTGGGCCACCATGTTCCTGATCAACAGCTATCCTTACGCCTGGCAATCCTTGAACTTCTTTACGTATCTTAGTTAAAAGAGCTTTAGTTTTCTTCCCATTTCGTTTACCGTATTCAACAAATGCTACAGTAACTTTTCCTTTATTAGGATATTTGCCCTGATCTTCGGAGGTTGGATCGGTTACTCCAACGGTTACATTTGATATAATAGATGATACAATATCTTTATCTGGTGCAACAACATTTGCTACGCGTTTCTCCAATTCCTGAGTTACCTTATCAGTATACGATTGATCTGTACCTACAGGGAGGGAAATATATACAAACACAAAGTTGGGATCGCCACTAGGAAAAAACTCGCTCTTGGGCGGATTAACAAACATGAATGCTATTGTTAAAAAGAAAATACCTATTAGGCTAAAAACCACGGTTACAGGCCTGCGCACGGCGCGCTCTAACCAGCGCGCATACCATGCCTGAAACTTTGGCCATACATTATTTTGAAACTTATCAATAGTTCTTAATAATAAGAAATGGTTTAACAGGTATAACAAAGCCGAAAGCACTACAAAATTACCTATACCCTTATTCATTAAATACCCTAGTACAGCTACAACGGCAAAAATTGCAAGAGAGCGTAAAACCTTTTTATCAAACTTTGGATTATCATGCTCACCCTCCACATGCGGTTTCATAAAGTCAACAGCAAATACAGGGTTCATAATGTATGCTACCACTAACGAAGCCAATAAGGTAATAATAAGCGTTATGGGTAAAAAGAACATAAAATGCCCTATCAAACTATTCCAAAAAGCTAATGGAATAAACGGCGCCAGTGTTGTCATAGTGCCAGAGAATACCGGTAGAAACACTTCTCCGGCGGCTATTTTGGCGGCTTGTTTAATTGGCACTTTTCCATTGGCAAAAATACGGTGCGTATTCTCTATTACCACAATGGCATCATCAACTACAATCCCCAGTGCCAAAAGGAACGAGAATAGCACGATCATATTAAGGGTAAAGCCAATTGCCGGCATAATCAAGAAAGCAATAAAGCAGGATAGCGGTACAGACAGTGCCACAAAAATGGCGTTTGTAGTCCCCATAAAAAACATCAGAATAACGGTTACTAATATAAAACCGATAATTATAGTATTAATCAAATCGTTCAGCGTAGAACGCGTTTTGTCCGATTGATCTCCGGTAACCGTAATGTTTAATCCTTTAGGGAAAACGTTTTTCTGTTTCTGAACGATCAGCGCATTAATTTTATCTGACGCCTGTATTAGGTTTTCGCCAACACGTTTACTAACATTTAGTGTAATAACATTTTTAAAATCAGGGTTAGCATTTGTTTTTAAACGCGCGTAGCTTTCCTGATCTTTAAACGAATCTTTTATTTCTGCAATATCTTTAAGATAAACCGCTCTGCCTGAGGGGTTACGAATGATCATAGCACCTACCTCGTCTGCGCTTTTAAAATCCTTTTTGATATCGATAGGCCGCTGTATACCATCCATAACAATATTACCTGCTGTACCAATAATGTTTTCATTACCAATAGCTTGTATAATATCTCCATACCCTACCTGCGCCGCACTCATTTTATTAAGATCGACGTTTACCTGGATATTGGGGGTAAGCGCGCCAACTTCGTCTACTTTTGATATTTCTTTAAACCCTTCAATTTCATCTTTTAAATTATCAGCATATTCTTTTAATTTTTTCAGATCGTAATCTCCGGAGATATTAATATACAAAATAGGCAGATCGGCTACGTTGATATCACTTATGATAGGGTCCTTTAGATTGTTATCATTTTGAGGAAGGTCTTGTTTAGCTTTATCAACAGCATCCTTAACATCTTGCTTGGCATCCTTAATTTTAATGTCAGCATTAAACTCGGCAGTTATTGTTGATACGTTTTGAGCCGAGTTAGATGAAACCCTTTTTAATCCCTTTAGCGATTTTAATTTTTTCTCTATTTGCCTTGTTACCAAAAGTTCAATATTCTGCGGCGACTGACCCGCATATACAGTGGTAACAAACACCTTTGATTGCGCTATATCCGGAAAGTTTTCTTTCGGTAAATTATTGTAGCTAACAAGGCCCAGTACTGTTATTAAAAACACCAGTACATAAACTGCGGTTTTGTTATCAATTGCCCAGCTTGAGGGACCAAATTCTTTTTCACTATCTTTCATAACATATAGTTTAATATGATAATCATTTAAGTATAACTCTAACTTTATCGCCATCGGCGATATCAGAAGCGCCATTTGTAATTAACTGGTCGCCAATATTTAAGCCTGATAATACCTCGGTTTGGCTATTATATGTGGTGCCTATCTTTACATCTTTGTGCCTGGCGGTTCCATTTTGGTTCACATAAACATAGTTACCATTCTCCGAATTTTGGATAGCCTTTAGCGGCACCACAATAGTGTTATTTTTACTATAACTGGCTATTTTTAATGTAACCGTCATATTTGGCCGTAAACTTTTACGTGGGGGTAATTTTATTTCGATAGGAAAACTGCGTGATGCCGGGTCGATCGCCCTCGCGGCGAAGGTTAACTTAGTGGTTAGCGAATCATTACCATCAGGAACTACTATTTTAACATTTTGCCCCTGGCTTACTTTTCCAGCATATGATTCAGGCACATCAGCTTTTACTTTCAATATACTGGTATTTACAATACGGATACCCGTCATTCCCGGTGATGCTGCCTGTCCAAGTTTAAGGTCCATCTGGTCAACCGTACCACTTATTGGCGACGTAATGCGGTACAGATCAGCTTGCTGACGCAATGCAGCAACCTGTTTCTGCGCGCTCTGCATATTGGTTTGTGCCTGCAAAAATTGTATTTCTGTACCGATTTTCTGATCCCAAAGATTTTTTTGACGTTGGAAAACTACGCTCGCCAAACCCGCCTGCGACTCGGCCTGAGCAATGTTTTGTTTTAATACGCTATTATCCAACTGTGCCAAAACCTGGCCCCTGCTTACATGCTGGCCCGGTTTAACATACAAACCTGTTATTGTACCTGGTGCCTGCGGGTAAGCAACAACATTATCCTGGGCATCAATTTTACCTTGTAATTCAACATAGGTTGTAAAATTTACGCTTTCAATAGGCATAACACTTATATCGTTTACCTTAATTGAATCTTTTTTAACACCCTTATTTTCAAGTGCTGTAATTTTGGCGCTAATATCAACTTGCTGTTTTTTAAGGTCCGCCAATTCGGCTTTAGGATCTTTGGGTTTATTATTGCAAGCTCCCAGAAATATTATTGCTGTTATAAAAAATATTTTTGCTTTCATTGTTTTGATGTTTATAAGGAGTTAGTTGATTTTACCATATGCCTTATCCAGGTTAACTTTGTTAACTAAAGCATCATATAATGCCTGGATGTATTGCGTGTCTGCTGTTTCTAATGCGGTTTGCGCTTGTGTAACTTCTATACTGGAGCCTACACCCTGCTGGTATTTAATTGTTGATACCCGTAGTACTTCGTGAGCAAGTTCGCGGCTGCGTTTTTGATTATTTAGGGATTGTATGCTGTTAAAAAAGCTGATGCGCGCAGCTGTAGCCTGTAACTTAAAGCCATTTTCGGCATTGTGCAGATCATTTTGCGCCTTTACAACGTTGATCTCTGTTTGCCTTAACTGGTTAACGCGCTGGCCCCCATTAAATATAGGAATGTTTATGCTTAAACCAATACTGCTGAATGGATAACCAGCATCATATAAATATCCAATATGGTTTTCTTGAAACACAGTTGATAGGCCCGCGTTTGCAACTACTGAAGGTAAAAATGCTGCTCTTTTTGCTTTAACATCTAATTGGTTCAATTTAATATTGGTCTCTAATAAGCCATACTCTATCCGGTTACGGTAAAATGTAGTATCAACAATGTTGGCAGCCTGATCATCCAATTTAATATTTTCCAGTTTATCGGTCAATATCAATTCACTTTCAATTGGCATTCCCATTTGAAATTTTAACATCGCGTTATTTAATGTCAATGATCTAGCTACATTCTCGCGGTTGGTTACCAGGTTGTTATATTGAACCGAAAGCCTGTCAACATCGATCTTCTCTACAAAGCCCTGCTTGTTTTGTTGCGTGGTTTGGTCAAGCTGCTGTTTTAGTTGCTTGATATTGGCATCCAACAATTTTATTTGTTCATCACTTACCAAAACCTGGTAATAAGCTTTAGTAACATTTACATTAGCTTCAATTTTTGTACGAGACAAACTACGCTGCGAAAGCTCCTTGAACGCTTTTACAGCCTGTAAACCAACTATAAAAGTACCGCTAAATACAAGCTGTGTAGCCTGTAACGAATAGTTGTTAGTATACTGAGTTGGGCCAAAAGCAAGAGGTGTTAACCTTGCATTTGGATCTGGATTATTAAAGTTTTGCGGGCCTACCTGCACTGGTTTTTTTAAGTAATCCTGAAAAGATACTGAGCCATTAACTTGCGGTAACCCCGAACCTATGGTTTCCTTTACTTTGTACTCTGCACTCTTAACATCTAATTCGGCATTTTTAACCGAGTCCTGGTGTAAGTAAGCATAGTTTATACAATCAGCCAGGCTAAAATTTGATGGCTGTTTAGTTGCCGCCGCTTGCTGCGCCCTGCCGGTATTGGCATAGAGCATGAGGCATACAGTGATTAAAAACAAATTTTTCATATATATAATGTAAGGTTGATTTATTCTTGTTCTATTATATTTTTATACTGATTTATAATTTTATGACCTTTTGGCGTACATATGCCATATATAAAGTGTTCTAACATTTGTAATTGCACTTTCCAGGTATTAAATTCATTTACCGGGAATATGGTGGTATCAAAACCTAATTCCACCTGCCATACCCGCATGCGGGATAATACCTTAGCATCAATTTCGGGCCTTACGTACCCCTGCTCTATCCCCCGCTTTAAAATATCGTACATACTACTGATCACTACATCTGCCTTAAAAGCCTGGAATAACTGCCATGCTTCGGGATAATATTTTTGCAGGTCATGTATCAATATCGGGTTAACCCTCGAAAAAAACTCTTCTGAGCATTTCATCATATTGATCATTTCTTCCAAAACATTGGACGACGTTGCCGCTATATTGCGCATTTCGCATTTATCCTCGTCCAGTTTTTTGCTTACCAACGCTTTTACTATATCGTCTTTATCTTTATAGTATTGATATACTGTTTTTTTCGACATGCCTAAGTGCCTGGCAATTTCATCCATAGTTACGCTACGAATCCCCGCTTTAAAAAAAAGCTCTTCTGCACCCTCTAATATTCTATCTTTCTGACTCATTGACTTAATAAGTCAAAACTATGGAAACTATTTTCGATTTCAAAGTTTCCAGTTATTTTTATTTTTTTTACAATTTAAGTGTCCAATATTTACTTATCATTAAAATGCGGTTTGCTTTTCTTTCTTAACTTTGCAAAAAATACATTTTATAATGCTTTCATCACTTTCAGCTGTTTCGCCGATAGACGGTCGCTACCATAATACCACCGAACAACTGTCGGTATATTTCTCAGAAGCCGCGTTAATTAAATATCGTGTTTTTGTTGAGATAGAATATTTCATCGCTTTATGCGAAGTTCCGTTACCTCAGTTGCAGCATTTTGACAAAACATTGTTCGGAAAGTTAAGAGACATTTACAGGCTTTTTAACGAAGTTGACGCGGCCGCTATCAAGGTAATTGAGAAAACCACAAATCACGACGTTAAAGCTGTTGAGTATTTTATTAAACAACAGTTTGATGCTTTAGAGCTCCAGGATTATAAGGAGTTCATCCATTTTGGCTTAACATCGCAGGATATTAATAATACGGCCATCCCCTACTCCTTTAAACTAGCTATTGAAGAAGTTTACTTGCCAAACGTTATGGATGTTATTGCCCAGCTAAAAATTTATGCAGAAGAATGGAAAACTATACCCATGCTTGCCCATACACACGGGCAACCGGCATCGCCAACGCGGCTAGGTAAAGAGATGATGGTATACGTTGAACGGCTGGAAGCGCAGTTGGAATTATTTTATCAAATACCATTCTCCGCAAAATTTGGCGGGGCCACCGGTAATTTTAACGCACATTTTGTGGGCTATCCGATAATAGACTGGAAAGCGTTTGGGAACAATTTTGTGAATAATATACTGGGTCTTAAACGCTCGCAATTTACTACGCAAATAGAGCATTACGATAACCTGGCGGCG
>JANXTT010000017.1 GCA_025352225.1 Mucilaginibacter sp.
GGCCGTCCCACCTAAAATCTTTAAGGGAACCCTTGTAGGTAGTGTAGCTGAGCTTTCCGTCTACCATTACGGGTTTGTAGGAAACCGTACATACGCCTACGGGACGCCCATTGTGCCACTTGCTTTTATAAATATCGCCGCTGGACATGGTTAGTTCACCGTCGCCTTCAGGAAGATTTTTGCTTATATTACCTGTGTAAGTAGCCCCTTCAGTAAGCGGTTTTTTAGTAACGTAAGTAATATAAATCGGCGTTTCTTTTTTGGCTATTGGGTATTCGTCCACAAAGGCATAGTAGCCCAGGTTTACATCTTTTTGCAGTGTTACTTTATTGTCTTCTGTATAGTCGCCTTCTTCCATTAGTTGGCCACTGGCATTATAGTATTTACTTATGCCAAATCGTTTGTCATTTTTCCAGTTGCCTTTTATATAGCTACCGTCTTTATATTTATAGGTACCATAACCGTGTTTTTGTCCACCTACTATATCACCATAATAAGTGTCGCCAGTAGCGGCAGAATATAAAATGCCATAACCCCATGCTCTATTAAAACTGGCTTCGCCCAGGTAAGTACTGCCATCGTCGCGGACATGGTATTCCAGATAACTTTCGGGGTTGGTGGCGGCATCCTTAGGTTTTAGGGTATTAAATTCTATGACGCCGGTACCCCATTGCACCCGAGTAGCCCCTATGTCATTACTGGAGCCGCTGCTTACCTTAATGTTGGCATTATAGCCTGGCAGGGTATAATCTGAATAGGAGCCTTCTGATACTCCGTGACTTATGAAGTTGGTAATGCGGGTGGTGTCGCCCCCACCCTTATAGCTTTCCCAGGCAAATCCACCGATTCCTATTTTCCATTCTTCGGTACGCCAACCTATGTAGGCACTTTCAATTTTTTCACCAGTTGCAAAGTATTTATATTTCTTATGTTCGTTTACCCACACAACTTTTTCTCTGCCAGCTCTTTCAGGGTTTGGCTTTTCCTTTTTTTGGATTTTCAAATATTCCTCCAAATCCATTTCTGGTTTTTCATAACCCAAGCTGTATTTATCTGCCAGATGGGTATGGTTTTTATCGAAATAACTGGTTACGAAATTGTACGATTTTTTCCACCAAAACTTGCCCATCATATAGCTCCCGTTAGGAGCAAATAGAAAGCCGAGCCGCTCCCGGTAATTGCCAGCACTACCCACAAATAGGCTTCCATCCGGATAGTAGATGGCTGCAGGGGCAAACTTGTTTGACAATGGCGTTTTACCTATATAAATAATCCCATTGGGGTAATAAATTCGATTGACAGTATTTTCATCGGGCTCGCCATTGACAACATGCCCCACAAACTTTCTGCCATCTGTATATTCAAATACGGCAACGCCTGATTGTATAGTGTCAACATTGTATAAATAGTGCCCCAATGGGTCGCCTGCACTTAAAAACTTAAAACTGATGGGGTAGGCCGTATCTGATTTTAGTGCAATTTCTTGTGCAACACTATTTTGAATGATTATTGCAAATAGAAAAAAGATCAACGTTTTTATTTTATTTTTCATCGTGTTTCATTGTCAATTCATTATTTTCATATTCAAAAATATGCCAAATTTTTTCTTTTTCAGCATTGGTTTTATTTTCTATTCAATTTACTGCATCCACCTTTTCATAAACAAATATTTGTTTAGCATTTTCGAACCACTCAAAAATTGGGTTTCGCAAAAAACTTTCGTAGTTGCCGTTACTTCTCATCGCCTTTATAGCTTTTTGCGTGACCAAGCAGCAAATGCTTTAAATCTCACAATCAAATAAACTTACCATAACCATTAAAACAGGCAGCACCAAATCCGTGCTGCCTGTTTTAATGGTTATCTATTTAATTAATAGGTAATTTTTATGATGTCAGTACCGTTATCCTTCATATATAGATTTCCGGATGCATCCGCCTGCAATAAAATACCTGTATATTTTATTGGTTCCTGGTAAAATACTAAAGGTGGAACAAGAACATCAGAACTGAATTTTGTGTAAAATGAAGTTATCAAAGTACTTGCACCACCGCCGCCATTTTTAGTTTTGCGGATGGAATTATAATAATTGTAGCCCGAGGTAATATCACCTCCATAAGGATATATGGCATAGAAATTCTCGCTATTATCCATCGTGTACCTGGCCGAATTCTGCGTGTTACCGGCAACGATGTCAGGGTCATCTTGCTTAAATAAACTCTTCAAAGTAAAGTCTGTTGCGGTACCGGTTTGAGTTAGCAAGTTAAATTTATAAAAACTTATGCTACCGTCTGTTAAATGGTAATTATCCTCTACATACATAATATCACCCATGTAAAAGGCGGGGGTAATACTCCTGTGATAAAGAGGGCCATTCATCTCAAAAGCATTCGTAGTTGTGTTCAGCTTCATATTGTCCCCAAGCCATACTCCACCTTGCGAATCAACTGTAAAAACACGACTTTGCCCGCCAAAGGTTACGTTGCTGGCAATTACTGTAATAGCTCCGCTTGCTGGGTCTATCTTATATATATTATTCTTGAGGCCCTGACTATCAAGCCCTGCTTCTACATATACATTTCCGTCTGCATCGGTAGCTATGGCAAATACGGTATTGATCCGGGCATCCGAGCTTAACACCATCGGAGCACTGCCATCTAACTTCAATTTATAAACCGTTCCTTTATGACCCGAGGCAAAACCGTTGGTAAAGTCCGAATAATAAAGAATATTGTTTTTCTTATCAATCACCATAGCGCCAATCTCGGCCGGCGCGGTAGCAATTTTGCTGAATTTTGCTGTTCCGCTTACTTTTATAATGTAAGGTACGGCGGTTCCTCCGGTTGAGGAGTTTACCGTAAAGGTAGGGCCTGTAATTACGGGACCACCATTTACGCTAACGGTTACAGGCCCGGTAGTAGCACCGGCCGGTACGGTAAGTGTTAAAACACTACCAACAGAGCCGGTAATTGTTGCAGCTGCGCCGTTAAATTTAACCACATTATTGGCAGGGGTTAAGTTAAAACTTGTGCCGGTTATAGATACTATATCACCAACCTTGCCATATGTTGGGTTAATTAATAATGTTGGCGTAACAGGGATTTGTGGTGTGATAGTTGCCTTTTGAGGATCTGTATTGTTGGCGAAAATGTTTTTTATGGCTACTGCTATATCACCGTTGGTAATACCTGCCGGCAGTGTAAATTTAATTTCGGTATCGCTCACGGTGGTAATGGCAATTTCCTGTGTGCCAATGGTAATTTTAACATCAGTTAATACGGCGCCGAAGTTAGTACCCGTTATGGTAACTACATCGCCAGGCATAGGGTTTTTAGGTTGTACATTGGTAACAACCGGTATTACCGCAACAGGCGGCTTAACAGGTGGCGTTATTGCGGTATCGCTTTTACTACAGCCAAGAAAACTAACTGACAAGAGCAGACAAAATACCGCCGCCTTTATAACTGGGTGGGTAAAATATTTCATAAATAATTATTGTTTTGATAATTTGGTTACGGTCATTTGGCCTTCGGTTATTGTGTGTGTAGTGCCGTTTGTGTAAGGGTATTGTTTACCTACAAAACTAAAAGTGCCTACTATCTTTTTGCCAATAGTATCGCAAACAGACAAATTAAAACTTCCCGATTGGGAATCATAACTTGCAGTGGGGGTTTCCATATAAGTTAACAAGGCGCTTGAACCTAATGTGCTGCCAACTACCTGGTCGCCGGTTTTAGGTGCGAAGTGAAACTCCATTACCTGTTTGCCTCCTTTAAAGGCGTAAACATCTATTTGCCGGTGGTTATTTGCGCCATATAGTGTAGCATTAGCCGAATCAACTGTAACGGTTGCTCCTGCGTCAACCTTATAAGAAAACGCTCCAGAACCACCAGGTGTCGGCGGTGTTGAATTGTCGCTTTTTTTGCAGGATGTGAAGATTACCGCTAGTAGCAGTATTGCCAAAAACGTAGTTCCAGCGGTTTTAGTGATTGATTTCATGGTTGCTTTGTGTTTTGTATTATTTCATACAAATCAACTTAAATCAGAGGGATTGATATATACCTATCAATCGGCATATTTATTTACGTACTATTCGCACGTCAGGAGTTGAAAATAATAGTACGGCGATGTCGGATTGGATTAAGGGGGCGATCTCGACTTTACGGTGTTGGCGATATGCCCGTAAACTGATTTTTAAAATTCTTGTTCGGTCATCTCAATTTACGGTTCCTTGCAGCTCGCCAAAATAAATAACAGGGCAACAAATTCGGTTGAAATAGTATACCAGTTTGGTTTTAATATATAGCTATGGTTTTTTATCAATCTCGGCAACACAAATTTTGGATATTTTAATACTAACATCATCGGGGGGAGGCATTGGCATTTTGCCGGGGTATATTATCCTTAATTGCCTTATAACGCAATCGCAATATTTATGCCCCCTCGGTAGGTCGTCTTTGGGCCATTCGGTTATAATAGATTCCTTATAGCTCGCTTCTAATTCGGGTGTCCAAGTAATTGGTATTAAAAGAATTTTATTCAACAGATCAACATTTGCTGTCATCCATTCCTTTACGATTTTACGGGTTATATGAGCAAGGCTGTCTTCGGGAATTGATTCTAGCCCTTTCGGTAACATTATTTTGAGTTTCCCAACTATATCAGTAACAGCTTGATTCCTAATACTATCATCCGGCAAAACAGATTTCACCTGAGCATCAAAATCATTGTAGGTTTTTGTTTGATACTCCGTTGTCCATACCGAAGTGGTTTGAGCCTCAACCTTACAGGTTAGTATACCTGTAAGGGCAATAATCAATACTAATGATTTTTTCATTTTATTGGTTTAGTTATTCAACAATTTAACGGTATATCAATTAAAAGATATAAATTATCCTGCCGCACAGTTACAAATCTACTTAAATCAGATGGATTAATATATACCTACCAAACGGCATATATATCTACGTACTATTCTCATGTCCTGTGTTGTGCATAATGAAAATGAATAGAAAAGGAAGTCGGATCTAGATTATTTTTCGCTCGTAAGCGTATTTAAGCAGGCCTACAACCGTTTGGGTATTGGTTGTATAAAGAATGTTTTTGCGGTGTGTTTCAACAGTACGTTCGCTGATGAATAACGTATCGGCAATTCCCTTTGTCGTCATGTCCTTTTCAATCATACGAATGATCTCAATTTCACGGTCGGTTAGCTTTAATGTCTTCCTGACTGCGCTTAAACGACTTAATCAGCTGCAACGTAATTTCCTGGCCAAAATAATTTTGACCCTCCGCTATTTTTGTTAGTGCTTCAATAAGTTCCTTTTTGCCGGAGTTCTTTAAAATATAACCCGATATTCCCGCGTCTATCATCTCGGCAATGATATGGGTATCGCCGAACATTGAAAGTGCCAGTATCTTGATTGCCGGGAATTTGCTTTTAACGGCCCTGCTTAATTCCACTCCGCTCATATCGGGCATACCCACATCTGTGATCAGGATGTCGGGCTGGATTTCCGACAATAACGCAACCACGGTAAGCGGCTTAGTGCTCTCTCCAATGATGGAAAATTCGGGCTGGCTTTCCAGTAAACTTCGTATGCCATCAATTACCATTTGATGATCATCAACAATTAATATCTTTTTAACGGTCATACATTGGTTATTTAAGCGAGCGGTACATAAATTGCAACTAGTGTTCCTTTTCCAGACGAAGATGATATTTCTACAGAGCCCTTTAATATTCCACACGACTAGTCATGTTTTTTAATCCGATCCCCTTAAATTGGCTTTGTTCATTTGTATCAAAGCCTTTGCCGTTATCTTCTATTGTCACCGTAATTTCCCGATCGTCACAAAGTAACAGAATATCAAGTGTAGTTGCGTTGGCATGCTTGATCACATTATTCACGGATTCCTGTATAACGCGATATAATACGGTTTCTACACTTGTTTCCAGTCGCTCATTGATCCCTTTGGTTTCTACAGAAATTTTTAATCTTTCTGAATGTATTTTATTAACAAAATCTCTGACGGCAGAAACAAGACCGCTTTTTATTAACGCATTCGGCATCATTTGATGGGCGATGGAGCGAACTTCTATACAGCTTTCGTCCACCATGGCCATTGTTTTTTCTGCAAGTATGTTGGCATCCGGCTGGCTCACTATAAATCGTTCTATCAAAGTTTCGAGGTTCATTTTAACGGTGGAAAATAATTGGCCTACACCATCGTGAAGATCACCCGCTATACGTTTTCGTTCCGCCTCTTCGGCTTCTATGATGCGTTTTGAAGCAACGTCTTGTTGTTGGATAATTGCATTTTGCAATATAGCAACCTGTTTTAGCTTATATCGGTTGTAAGACAGGTAACTTATGAAGATAAATAGTAAAAAAATACTTGCTATTACGATTATGGTCATGTTCTTTTTAGCTAATTGCAAATTTTGGATGGTACTTTGTTTGTTTAGCAAAACGATTTGCTGTTCCTTTTTTTCTGTTTGAAATTTTGCTTCCAGGCCGGTAATATTTTTGAGAATAGCTTCGCTGATCGTCTTGTTTTTCAGGCTGTCATAGAGCTTGTAGTATTTTAAACTGTTTTTATAGTCTTTTCGCACCTCATAATTACTGGCTACGTTTTCTGCAATATCCCTTTGTTGCTCAATAGTTGTGTTTTTCCTGGCATAATCATACGCTATTTTTGAGTCCTGCAACGCTGTTGTATCTTTTTCCAACGCTTTCAATTTAGCCATGTTAGTGGCTACCTCCGTAAAACCTTTGGGGTCATTAACTATTTTATAAAGTTTTAAAGCTTCTCCAAAATTATATTTTGCTTTTTTATTTTCTTTTAATTCTAAGTAAGTCTCGCCAATGTTAAGCAAAGTATTTGCCTGACCTGTCTGGTCATTAATGTCTTGTTTGATTTTCAAAGACATTGAATAATAATTTAAGGCTTTTTTATATTGCTTTTGATCAGAGTAAATATATCCATAGGTATTATAAATATTAGCTATTCCTGTTGACTTATTGACTATTTTAAAATACTTCAATGCAGAATCGGCATAAAATAAGGCTTTAGTAGGTGTCTTGATATTGACATAGGCACTGCTAATGTTTGCATAGGTATCAGCTAGCAATGAGTTATTGCCTGTTTTTTCAATAAATTTAATAGCATTGATCGATTCATCAACGGCTTTTAGTTGATTGCCCTGCTGCATGTAATTTAAACCACGATTAATATATACTTTGGATATTAATAAATTATTTTTGGTATCTCGACCGATTTGCATGGCTTGATTTAAGTAATTGAGAGAAACATCATATTTTGCTTGATAAAGCAAAAGTACGCCAAGCAAATTGTCAATGTCTCCTTCGATACTTTTATATTTAGTTTTTCGGACAACTTCTAATGCGTCGTAAGCTTTAGTCAGACAAGCTGATTTATCGGAAATAAATAAAGATTTTGCATCCTTTAATAGGTTTGCCGCCAATGCGGAATCACGGGAATTGTCTTGTCCCCGAACAGCCACAGCACATAAAGTAAGAAGAAATGCGCATAAATATTTCAGCATTATGGATTTATTGGTTAAATAACTAACTAATGTACATATAGTAATCAATACTATTTAAGTATCAATTATTCAAAACCCGAGTCAAGGCATCTGTAAAACCTCTATATACCCGCGCAAATAATCTATATCAAGCTATAATATAACACACTGCTCGCCACCGTATTTGATTGGCCTTGGGTCTTTAGATTTGCGTGCAATATATAACCAAGTATTTATACTAGCGTGTTAAAACTTTCCATCAAAGGTAACTAGAGGGGTAACTTAACACAATACCGATGGATGGGTATATTATGCTACTTAGAAATACATAATTATTTCCTATCCTTATCCATACTAAATAGGCTTTTGTAATTGCGGTTGGTACGCACAGCAATATACCCAACCATCGGTATTGATGCAATGATTTAGTGACCGTATTTTTGAGATTTAAACTGGGCGATAAATATTACTGTGGCAGGTCAATTGGTCTAATTAGCTTATAATTTATACAACACATTACTGGTAAAAAAAAAGTTTAATATATTTATCCCGCCAACAGGTTTTTAGCTCACTACATAAAATAAATTAAATGAAAATTTCTTTGATATTTATTACCGCCCTTGCTTTTTTAGGAATTAGTTTTTCTTCCTGCAAGAAAACTAATGACAGTAATGCTAATAAAACTAACGGTAACAATTATAGCGATCCAATGCTCTCAGAAAGCTCGGGTTGGAAACGTGTGGCAAAGATTAGATATTCTGGAAATTTTGTAGACCAACTCAAGCAAAACTCAATGACTGGTTACGACCTTACCATGCTGAATGGCAATTTGCAAATGCTTTACAGCGAGGATAAAATTGAGGGCAATGGTACATTTTCATTCTATTTAAAAGTAAGTACAGCACCTAATAGCAGTTCAGATCCCATCATTTATACTATCCCGGCAGGGATGCCTTCTTACCCCATAAATCAACCCAGCTTTGTCCCTGTTTTTAGGCCCGGAACCTTCAATATGGAAACATTTGCCATTTGGCAAAATACTGGAGAAGTGGGCTTTCATTTAGATCATTATGATGAATCAGCTAAACAAATTTCTACGCAATACACCCAATTTAATGCCAGTCATAGCATTAAAATGCTTTCTAACGGAGATGTTCTTATTGGGGAAGTAAATTCCTCTATTAATGGTGAGTTGGCATATTATAACCGTATTATAGGTAAATGGACCTATATTAGCCAAGGTGCAGGAGACTTACAATGGTTAATAGCCTATACTCCATTTAAATTAGATGATGGTTCTTTGCTTGCTTTTCGTTGTTTTAGCAAAAAAGGCAAGGCATTTTTGTCAATCGCTGATTTTGTACCAAGTGCTGTTTATCCAGCGGCTCCCTACAATGATAGATTTGTTGAAGAGCACGCTGAATATGCCCCCAATGGTTTTGCTGCTAATGGTATTCAGCCTACGTATGCAAGCACGGCTTCTATTGCAGCTTACACTACAGCAGGGAATAGTGTTGTTGTGGTACTTAAAAATCAAGACAAAACTACAAATGCCTACACATTAAGCGCATATAAATGGACAAAGGGCGATGCTTCTTTTACAAAGCTTTATAGTGGTATATCTATTTCTACCGAATTAGGCGATGCGCTAACGCACCGGGATCAGGTAGGTTGTACAATTGATGGTACCGCTTATGCTTTGCTACATATCAATAGTAAATGGAGTTTGGTATTGGCCAATGGAGCTGGCGAAAAAACATACGGTTCTGCAAGCGACAACAATGGTGGCAGATTTATAGCAAGAATGAACTGCCTGCGGTATTTTGATGGTGCCTTTTACGCATTGGTTACACCTTATTTCTTCGGAGCAGATTATGAGGGCCAGCATATGGATGTAGTAAAATTAACACCATAAATTTAGAAAGATGCTTTATAGTAGATTAACCATTATATTATCAATAGAATGAAAAGAATAACCCTAATACTTGTATCAATTTTTATCCTCCATATTTCTGCTCATGCACAAAGTGTGATTAATAAGTTTTTGGACCAAAAGTTTGTACTTAACGATTCCGTTAAAACTGCCGATGGAAATTGTTATGCTGGTGAATCTTACCGATTTAAAAAAGGAAACATTTTATTGATTACTACCTATGGGAAATTAAATAATAATCCTATTTCAACCGGTGTTATAGTAAGGGGTTTTGATGAAAAAAATCAGGCAGTTGTACCCGAAGTAAAATATCATAGTCAATTCCATAATAAAACAGAAGATATTTTTTTGTTCACCGCAAAAGGTACTTATACAATTTATTTTTTCAATCAACAGCCTGGTGAAAAAGGCGAGATAACCAATAATATGAGCCTTGGCTTAACCAGTTGGATAGACAGTGGGCAGGTTTTCAGACCGGGGAATAAAACACCTTTTGCACTGGCTTTAGGCAAAGTACTGGGACATGCTATTTTTCAATTTAATTTAATGAGCGGAGGACAGGAGCACCATCATCATCAACCGCTGGTTGAATTGCCGGGTGCAGATGTAGCCGATAAAAACGGTATTTATTTTGGACAAAAGCATTTAGATAAAAATCTTCAACCGCATGAGTCAATGTATAGCTGCGATTATTTTTTAGGAGAAGCCAATTTCCCCAAAATATTGCAGGAAGGCGGTTATGAATATCCCGAGTTTGAAAAAAATTATAATTTTAAAGATTCTACCGCAATTGTAATGCAATATGAAAAGTATAAGAAAATGGTAACAGAAGCCCTTGGCTCCGACTTTACAATAGAAGCTGAAGCAGTAAATAAAATCAGTAATGGAAAAGAAGGGGAGTTTGCATCGGGCAGAATGATTGTTTTTAAATATAAACAGTCCCGGCCTATTTTAGATGCTTCGGATGCCAACAAATATTCGTTTATGTTTCAAAACGATATCAGAGTATCATTATCGCTAACCTGCAATACAAGTATATATACAAGTGAGGTGCAGACTAAGTTATTTTTAAGTGTATATAGTTATTGAAGCAGAGGGGGCAAATGGTTACATAAGGCCGCTGATCAGGGAGATTTTATAGCTTAGTATTTGCTAGGCCTTGTCTAAAGGTACGGCAAAGGGGGTATCAAAAAACAATGCCCAATCTCAAGAATAGATCAGTTATTCTGCACAAGGCTATTCATGGGCAGATGATATATACGCAATATTGGAGGCTATAGTCAGAGAAATTTTCTACAGCGAAGTCATGGCACTTTTTGTACTTTTCTTTAAATTACCCGATAAATTGTATACAAAGCATAGATGGATAAAACTATTGTATTGACCCCTCAGCGCCATTTTTAATTCTAGTGTTAAAAGCTTGATTATAAAGACTAATTGGGGTCATTTCAAAATTGGCCAACAGGGGTCAACCAACTGTGGTTTTTCCACACCATCCCATTTTCAACGCTTAGGCACCAAAAGCGCAAGGCGGATGAATGGTCAAGGCCGAAGCACCGCTAAAAAACAACAAAACTGCTTCGTTTATATAGCCTCCTATGTAAAGCGTTTATATAAAAATGGTTATTTTTTTTCTTTTTATACATAAAAAATATTTTTTTCTTCTGTCAGCCTTCAGTTAGGGCAATAGTTATCACCGGCAGTAATTTCTGCCATTCCTTAAGATTACCCTTGTTTCTCAGTCTCCTATTTGCGATCATCTTAAAAAGAGCCGCGAGCATTAATTATGGGTTATTATAAAAGGTGCTGCCTACTTGACTTTGCAAACTGTAA
>JANXTT010000120.1 GCA_025352225.1 Mucilaginibacter sp.
AACGTTACCTATGATGGCCTGCACCCATCTGATAAGGGCTTGCAAACTATTGCCGATATGCTGGTAAAAGTGATGAAAACGTATTAGTACATACAATGCTATTGTACGGGTTTCGCCAATCCATCAGGCATGTTTTCAAAGTCTTGTTACTCAAAAAACACATTGGTATTAATGGGTGTTTTTTAATTTGTACCAGGTGTGTTCATGATGTATTTCTACCAACTTCTGCTAAGAGTTTAGCATACAAGATAGCGAAAATTAACAAGAAATGGAAGAACTTTTTGTTACTTCCATTTCTGATATGTTTACTGCCTACCTAAGTCGTTAAACCATAAAAATAGCTCTTTATACTATAATTTAAATAGCCTTTTATTTTAATACAGCACTGCTATAAATATGATACTCTCCCGGGTTTAGAGATACAGTATACAGTGGTGTAGGTACGTTAATCGTAGTCCCTGTCATGTAATCATAATATGTACCTGTTGTAGGGAAGGTTATGGTAGCTGATTGAACGTTTACATCAAAATTGCCAATAACTTCTACATTAACCCCTGTACTTGTTAATGTTGTACTCTTTACGGCCCCAGTAGCCGAAGCTGTATATTGCATTGTTGATGTAGTGAATACCGGGTTGTTGATCTTCATCTTAATCAGCTTAGCAAAAACATTGTAGAGATTTTTTCTTAGCGGGTCATTCATATATTCCCAATGCGGGGGTTTATCGCCTAAACGGCCACCATTATCAATACTTATATCATAACCACGCTCGCCAAACTCCCATATCATTTTCGGCCCAGGTGCCGAAAACAAAAAGGCGGCGGCGGCTTCTTGTCGCTTTAAAGCGGTTGCAAGGTTACGTGCGGTATAACCATTAGCTCCCGACGTATTTCCGAAGGTTTCATTTTTATACATTAAACGCTCCTCATCATGGCTTTCCATATAGGTTACTATGTTATCGGGCTGGGTAAAAGTATGTGTACTAAAAAACAACCTTCCCAAGCCGGACGTGCCAACCCAACCCATCGTGCTCTCGTTAAAAGCATAGTTAAGATTGTTCCATGTCATCATGCCATTATCTGCCAATTCCTTTTCTTCCTGATCTGATGCAAAATTTTCAAGTATCACATAAAAATTATTAGCGTCAACGCTTTGTATATAACTATTATAATCTTTCCAAATAGCTACACGGCTTGCATCGTATGCTCCCCAGGCAGCCACATCGTTCAGGTTGTTTTTTTGTGTAAAGCCCTTGGCCAGGTCAAAGCGGTAGCCGTCTATTTTATATTGCTTCATCCAAAACTGCATTACATTTTTAGCGAAGTATTTTGTAGCCGCGCTTTGATGGTTAAACTGGTAACCCACATTGTACGGATGCGTAGGATCTGGATTATACCAGGGGTTAGACGCCAAAGGTTTTTGGGCGGCCTGATCAAAATATAACTGCACCATAGGCGATTGGCCGAATGAATGATTCAAAACCATATCCAATATCACAGCCATGCCGCGCGAATGGCATTCGTCAATAAATGCTTTCAAATCGTTTTTGGTACCATAATATTTATCAGGGGCAAAATAAAACGATGGGTTGTAACCCCAGGAGTCGTTGCCTTCAAACTCGTTAATTGGCATCAGCTCTATTGCGTTTACGCCCAGGTTACTCAAATAACTTAGCGTATCTTTTAGTGTTTTATAGCTATGGGTAGCGATAAAATCACGTACATGCAGTTCATAAACAACCAGGTTTTTTTTATCGGGCCTGGTAAAAGTACTATTCTTCCAGTTGTAAACAGGTTGGTTGGCTTGCATAACGCTTACATTACCGGTTTGCCCGGCCGGATAAGCTTTTAAATTAGGGTATACATCGGTTGAGATGTATTGATCGTTGTTTGGGTCAAGAATCTTTTCGCAATAGGGGTCGGCAACCTTTAGGTTACCATCAACCAAATACTGGTAGGCATACTCTTTATTGGGGTCCAAATTATCTACCTGTACCCACCAGCGGTTACCATCTGTTGTTTGGTACATATTATACTTGGCATCGGCCTGCCAGTTATTAAACTCGCCAATTACCGCTACCGATTTTTTTCCGGGTGCATATAAATTAAATATAACCGATGTGCCCGAATTTATATACGTAACCCCATCCACAGCCCCCGCCGGTAAATCTTTGCCGTTAACTACCGGGTTAGGGGTAGGTTGTGTATCTGGTGTTACACTCTTTTTGCTGCAAGCCATGTTACTTAACAGCGTTGCCGTAATTAGCAATAAATAAATATTTTTCATCATTATTAGTTTTTAATTAATTCAACTTCCGGATATTTGATCTCACGCTCATCGTGTACATACAGTACTGATATTGCCGCGCAAAGCATAAAAAAACCAGCGAGCACTATCGCGTATATAGCTTGCCCGCCAAAAATATTTTTCACTATCCAACCGCCAAAAAAGCCATTGATAATTTGTGGGAATGTGATAAAAAAATTAAATATCCCCATATAAACCCCCATCTTTTTAGCGGGTATAGACCCCGATAATATGGCATAAGGCATAGCCAGAATGCTGCCCCATGCTAAACCGATACCAATCATAGAAACAATAAGCATATTGGGGTCTTTAACAAAAAACACCGATAATAAACCGATGCCGCCTGCTATAAGCGAGAAAGCATGTGCTATTTTACGGCTTGTTAAACGTGCTAAGGTTGGGAGCAAGAGCGCGTATAGGGCAGATACGCCATTATAAATTCCGAAGCAAATACCTACCCAGTTACCAGCATCGGCAAATTTAGCCGAAGAGGTATCGCCCGGTAGTACATGATAAATATGCTGTGCCACCGCCGGAGCAGTAAATACCCACATAGAGAATAAAGCAAACCAGGAGAAAAATTGCACCAAACCCAATTGCCGCATGGTTTGAGGCATGTTTTTAAAATCAGTAACAATGGTTAAAATGCCTTTTGGTTGCTCCCGAATCTCTTCGGGATGAAAAGCCGCGTATTCTGCAGGGGAGTATTCTTTGGTGCGCACAATGGTCCATAACAAGCTACCTATTAATATAATGGCGCCAATGTAAAACGAATAGACCTTATTATCGGGAACCTGGCCCTGAGCGGCTGTTTTTGATACGCCTAAATAATGATAAAGTACATAGGGTAAAATTGACCCGGCCACAGCACCTACCCCAATTAAAAAAGTCTGAATTGAAAATCCCTGGGCACGCTGGCTATGAGGTAAATTATCTGCAATAAGTGCGCGGAAAGGCTCCATGGCTACATTAAAAGAGGCATCCATCAGCATTAATATACCTGCACCAATTAATACCGGGGGTAAAAAAAGCAACAAGGATGCATTAGGCATAAAAATTAACGCGATGGCCGCTAAAATACCACCGGTTAAAAAATAAGGTTTACGCCTGCCCAATCTGTTCCAGGTATGGTCGCTATAATGGCCAATGAGGGGCTGAACGATCATCCCGGTAATAGGTGCTGCCAACCAAAAAAGCGAAAGGTGCTCTACGTCGGCCCCAAATATCTGTAACATGCTCGAAGCGTTGCCATTTTGCAGCGCAAAGCCAAATTGGATACCCAGAAAGCCGAAACTCATGTTAAAAATTTGCCAGAAAGTTAGCCTGGGCCGTTCCAAAATTTTGTTCATGTTTACTTTTTAAGTTCTATAACTAATGTGGTTTTACCCGGCAAGCTTATATTTTTTAAGGTGGGTAATCCCTCGCCCGTTAAAACATTAATACCAGTATTAAATGCCTTTATCCGTTCGGCAAATCTATCTGTTGCCACAACTCTGCTTGTAGTATCACTATTGTAGGCCACCATAACCGTTTTTTTGGTATCATACCTAAAATATACGTATACACCGTTTTCCGGGATATACTGCATAAGTTTACCCGTTTGTAACGCGGTACAATTTTTACGGTAATTAGCCAATGTTTTTACATAGTTAAAAGCCTGATTTTCTTTTGCGGTGCGGCCCCCGGCTATAAACTTATTGGTTTTATCGCCCGGCCACCCTCCCGGGAAATCAAGCCTTACCAAACCATCCGGATTGGAGTAGTTTTTCATCAATATCTCATCTCCGTAATACATTTGGGGGATACCGCGCATGGTAAGCAATAATGCCATCCCTGCTTTGTATTTGTCAAAATCTTCGCCTATTACCGAGTAAAACCGGCTCATATCATGGTTATCCAAAAACACCACGTTACGGGTAGGGTCCTGATACATAAAATCCTGTGCCAGTATGGCGTATAAACGATGAACACCATCTGTCCAGCCGTCTTTTCCATTCAAGGCTTCGGCTATGGCATCTTTAACTTGTGCATCGGTAACACCCGGTAACTGGGTATCAAACCCACGGTTAACCGTATTGCCCTGGGTAAAAAAGGCCTGATTAGCAACCGACCATACCAGCGTTTCGCCAAAAATGGAAAAGCGAGGGTATTCTGCCTTAACTTTCTTCGCCCAACCAGCCATATAAGCAGCATCGTTATACGGGTAAGTATCTAATCTAAACCCATCTACACCCGCATATTCTATCCACCAGATATGGTTTTGGGTGAGATAGTTTTGAACGTAAGGGTTGTTTTGATTGATATCAGCCATGCGGTGATCAAACCAGCCATCCAACATGATCTTTTTATCCATTGGCGACGCGTGCGGATCCATAACCGCCGCATCACGAAAGTTTGACTGGGTATATTTTGGCCATTGGTGCACCCAACTTTTCATGGGCATGTCTTTTATAAACCAATGCTCCGTGCCAACATGGTTATGCACCAGGTCTTTAATTACCTTAAGGCCCATGGCATGGCATTTTTCTACATAAGTTTTATAGAGTTCATTACTACCATAACGCGGGTCGGTTTTATAATGATCGGTTACGGCATAACCATGATATGATGCCTGCGGCTCATCGTTCTCAATTTCGGGAGTTAGCCATACTGTGGTTATACCCAGATCCTTTAAGTAATCCAGATGATTAATAACCCCCTGAATATCACCACCATGACGATAATAAATCGAATCGCGGTTAACCGCAGTTTCCAGCATGCCTGGTTTAGAATCATTAGCTGGATCGCCATTTGAAAAACGATCGGGCATGATAAGATAGATCAGATCTTTATTAGTAACTCCCTGCGCCCTATTAACCGAGTGATCGCGGCTTTTTAATGCATATTGATATTGAAGCGCGTGTTCACCCGGTTTTGTAAAGTTTATAGCAAACGTTCCCGGCCTTGCGGCAGTGGAAATTTCCAGATCTAAAAACAAATAATTAGGATTCTCTACCTTATTAACACGCAAGAGTTTTACACCTGCATAATTTAATTTTACAGCATACCGGGCTATATTTTTACCATGAACTATGAGCTGCAATTTTGGATTATGCATGCCAACCCACCAAAAAGCTGGTTCAATACGCTCAAGCGGGGGCACTTGGGCAAGCATATTTCCCGCAAGGCAAGTAAAGAATGCAACTATTGCTAGTTTTAGTTTCATGGCTATTCTGATTAATAATTTATTAAAAACCGGTCGTTCCTGTTTTTTACGAAGACACTTTTCACGTTTTCGCCCACCACCGGGTTTGCGCTGCCCTGCGGGTCAAATTTGGATATTGGTGTTAAAAAAGATATAAAATCATCATTTAAAGCGTTTTGCTTACCATTTAGCTTTATCGTAGCACCGTTACCAAAACCATGCAATACCAGTTTAACGGTATTGAACTTTGATGTTAACGATCCTTCTGCCTTATCAAACACTATTGTTTTATTTGCAGGATCATAGGTAATGGTACGTTTGTAATACGAGCCACCCTCATAGTTAAAGCTCTCACCATCGTCCTCATAATAAACATATTTATTTTGTACTGAACCCTGGTAAACGTGTACAACTAAAGTATCGGTAGGCTTTTGAGCGGTTGTTTGCACTAATGATTGCATGGGTATAATACTGCTCTCTTTTACGTAAACAGGTAAGGTATGGGTAGATAATTCAATTATTTTTTGCACGCTGCCGTTTTGCACTTCGCCGGTGTACATATCATACCATTTGCCTGCCGGGAAATAGATCTTTCCTAAAGTCTTATCGCCTTCGAACGGTGCAACTAAAAAGGCACTGCCAAACATATATTGGTTTTGAAACTGTTCGTTATAAATATTGGGATCAAAAGTATAATCAATAGCCAGGGAACGCATTACGGGGTGCCCATTCTGTGTAGCCTCATAAAATGTGGAATACAGGTATGGCATTAATTTATACCGCAGATTGATATAGTTGCGGGCAATTTCTAATACCTCTTCGCCATACGTCCAGGGTTCCGATGCTTTGGTATTAACTGCTGTATGGTTACGGAAGTATGGGCAAAACGCACCAATCTGTATCCACCGGGCATATAATGAGGTAGATGGGCCACCTGTAAAGCCGCCAATATCCATACCGGTAAAAGGCACGCCACTTAAGCCCAGACTATTTAATAAACGTACACCTGCCAGCATATGGCTATCCTCGGAGCGGTTATCTCCTGTCCATATCGCTGTATAGCGTTGTAAACCCGCATACCCGGCTCGGGTTAAAACAAATGGGCGTTTATTAAATGCAGCGCGTGCACCTTCGTAACTGGCCCTGGCCATTTGCAGTGCATATACATTTCGTGTTTGCAAATGCGAGGCTTTTTTACCATCGTAATCAAAAATGATATTATCAGGCATTTTTTGGCCCCAGGTAGCTATCTCGTTCATATCGTTCCAGATGCCACTAATGCCGTCATCGCCATATTTCTTCAGCTCGGTTCCCCACCAGGCACGGGCCTTCGGGTTGGTAAAGTCCGGAAAATGGCACCAGCCCGGCCATACTTCGCCGGTGTAATTGGTACTATCGGGATATTTAGCAAAAATGTTTTGTTGAAGCCCTCTTTCATAAGTACCATACCCTTTTTCAACTTTCACACCGGGGTCAACTATTACGGTAAGTTTAAAGCCCATATCTTTTAGCTTATCGTTCATCTTTTTAGGGTCGGGAAAACGGGCCTTATCCCAGGTAAATACCTTGTAATGATCCATATAATGAATATCCAGCGTAATGCCATCTGCCGGTATTTTCTTTTCCCTTAAAGTATTAGCTATGCGAAAAACCTCTGCTTCGGGATAATAACTGTAGCGGTTTTGCTGATAGCCAAGGCTCCAGAGCGGAGGTAATTTCATCCGGCCGGTTAAGCCTGTGTATGCCGTAATTATATCGCCTATATGTTTGTTGTAGATGAAGTAATAATTCATTTCGCCTCCCCTTGCTCCAAAACACGAGAAACGATTATTACTTGCACCAAAGTTAAAGTCGCTTTGATAAGTGTTATCCATAAATATACCGTAATTCATATCATGATGAATGCCGATATAAAAAGGTATAGTGGAGTAAATAGGATCCTGCCCGGTTGAATAGCCAAAAGCGTCGGTATTCCAGTTGGTGTACCCATTGCCTTTACGGTCCAAATTTCCCGTCTTTTCACCCAGGCCAATAAAACGTTCATCATCCTGCATTTTTTTATAGGTAGTTACTGATTCATTTACCCATGAGGTAGCTAATGATCCTTCGTCCTGATTTATCACCTTTCCATCTAAGGTTAAAAAGTTGATAGCGAAGGGCATTTTAGTAATATGTACTTGCAGTGAGTCTGTTAAAATATTGATCTCCTGATCGGTTTGTGTAATGGTGCTTTTTGTTACTTGCGGCTGGGCAATAACAGCATAAGAGAAATCTTTTTGTAGTTTTTGCTTATCAATTCTCACCCTGATAACGCCAGCACTATAAACAGCTATTTGAGCATACGCGTTTTCCGTAGTTATGGTTATCTGCTGCCCATCAATAACGGCACTTGTTACCTTACCCGTATTTTTAACCGGGCTTATTTGTGCAAATATGGAATAGCGTGTTATAGTTAATGCTAAAATTAGCAAGAAAGGGTATTTGATATTCATGTTTATAGTATTATTTATAGTAGCAGGGGGTGTATTGGCTGCTATTGATCATTCTGTATCAGCTTAAATACCAGGTTGGTACTATGCAAAGCTTGCTTTAAACATCTTATAAACTAACCCGCCAATTAAGGCGGGCTAGCTTAGGGTCAGTTATCAATAATTATTGTTTAACAAGTGTGTAAGTAAGGTGAACCAGATCTATGGTGATCAAGTAGTTCCCAGTTGCTCCTACAGCAATGTTGTTGTTGTTTGCCTGATCAAGTGTTCCTGGGGTAGTTACAGAACCGTAGTTTGTTCCCCAGTCATGGTTTTTTCTAAATTTAATAGCTTTTCCTCCAATTAAAGGTACAACTGCCGACCATGTTTGGGTACCATTATTGTACTTCAAATCTGTATCACTACCCCAACCACCTGGTGTTGCATCACCAATTACGCTCCAAAGCAATGGCGTAGTTGACCATGTATTAGCATTAAGATCAATAGTTACCTGGAAAGAACCGGCATTAGGTACATATAAATTACCACCACTTGTGCTAATTGTAGTTGCACTTGCATAGCCATAAGCTATATTCCAGTTTTTAGCAGGTGTTACCTTAAATTGGAACGACCCGCCAGCTGGGTAATTAATTACCCCTGTATAAATGCCATTGCTTGTTGCAGATATTAAACTATCAGCCGTTGATGGTGACCAGCCCTGATAATCGCCGGGTACATAAACAAATGAGGTTAACGCGTATGGATTAACTGTTACGCTTACCACATTGGAATAAATTGGAGCAATGTTACTGCTTATAGATGATTTAACCCTGGTTTCAATAATGGAATTAACGCCTGTAGGTAAACCTAAACCTAATAAAATAGAATTAAAATCTATTACATTATAATTTTTATAAGCTGTGGTAGTTGCTATTTCTTTAGGTTTAGAAAAATTGTTTCCCTTTACATCAATTTGCAATACATTGGTAATTGCAGCATTATAACCATAATTAGCATTAGACCAATTGAAGTTTATAGCGGCATTGGTAGCAATATTTTTTGTCAACACTAAATTTGGCGTTGAAGCGGTAAGCACAGCGGGGGTTCCGCTGGTGGCCTGTATTAAATTGTCGTCCTTTTTGCATGACGATAACAAAAACAGCGATAAACCGGTAACGAGTAAAAACCTTGTTAATAATGTTTTCATCTTCTTAAGAATTTTATGTTTAAATTGATTTATATCCTTAATGCGGGTCAGGATATATTTACCCCGACCCACATTTATTAATAGCCTGTATTTTGTTTTAAATTGGGGTTATTAGTAAGATCGGTATTAGGGATAGGCATTAAGTTACGGAAATTGGCTACTGTTGTACCTGCTTTAACATTTCCTTTCCATGGCCATACGTAGCTACCATCAGTAAATTGACCAAAACGTATCAAATCTGTTCTGCGGTGCATTTCCCATTGCAACTCTCTTCCTCTTTCATCCAATATAAATGGCAGGGTTAATTGCACAGGCGTTATATTACCTGCTAAACTACCATCATAAGCCCTTGTACGCACTAAATTAACATACGTTAAGGCCGTAACGACATCACCACCAGAGCCTCCGCGTAAAACTGCCTCTGCATACATTAAATAAATGTCAGCCAAACGAAACATTGGGAAATCCGTATCAGGGAAAGTACTGGTTGGATCTGACCCAGCCGCGCCGGTTGAGGTAACATTTTTATATTTTGCAATAAGGTAACCATCTGTGAAAGAATATTGGTCGCTGATATCAAGATTTTGACCTGTAGAAAAAAGCATGTTCCTTTTATCAACGTTATCTGTAAATAAACTAACAAACGCCTTAGTTGTACGCAATCCGCTCCAACCGCCGCCGATACCAAAATCCGAAGCATTTTCAGCTCCACCTACTGGCGCATGTACCAAATAGGTCATCCCACCATAGCCTTGTGTATGTACGCCATCAAAAGTTATCGGGAATATGATCTCTTTTGAATTGTTATTATCCGCAAGAAAAAGGTTTTTATAATGTGGCTCAAGCGTATAGCCAGCTGCTATTATTTTGCTACAATAGGTAATAGCATCGGTTGATCGGTCTGTGCCTGTATAAACTTTGGCATTTAAATAAAGTTTAGCGAGCAGTGTCCATGCCGCTGCCTGATCAGCACGGCCATATTCGTTATTACGGGCAGGTACAATATCGCTATCAATTGCTTTTAATTCACTTTCAATATAAGCAAATATTGCTGCACGTGGTTTCTGAGGTGCAAAAAATGCTCCTACAGGGTCATTTTCTGTCACTAATGGTACATTACCATATAGATCAACTGCATGCCAATAGCTTAATGCCCTTAAAAATCGTGCTTCTGCCCTGTATTGTTTAGCCAGAGTAAGGTTGCTACCTGTAATATTATTAGCCGCTAGTTTTGAATCAGAAGTGGCACGTATAAATTCATTACAAGCAGATATTTCGTAGTAAATACGGTCATACATAGCACGTATAAATTCATTATCCGCATTCCAATTCATATTGTGCAAATCATGTATGGTACCATCATTCCACGCAATTATAGCTTCGTCAGTTGTTAATTCCTGCATGTTGTAATACTCCCGCAGGTAATTTGAAAAACCTTCGTCAATACCGGCAATATCAGGTTTTCCTGCTTGCGCCTGTTGCCCGCTTAACGCAAATACTGCGTAAAGTTTAGCTAATACAGGTTTATAGTTGGCAAAATCCGTGTATACGTTGGCCGATGTTAAATCATAAGCCGGCGTTAAATTCTTTTTACATGATGTTGTAATTGTTAGCAGCAGCATACTTGCAACCGCTAACTTTTTTAATATTGTTGATGTCATGATCATTTTTTTTTTAGAAGCCTAAGTTTAAACCGAATGAAAAAACACGTGGCCGTGGATAGAAGTTATTATCTATACCGCCCTGAACTTCGGGATCTAAGCCTGTATATTTAGTAATTACAAATACATTGGAAACGTTTACTGTTGCGCGTAAATTAGCTGCTCCTTTAATTAGTTTGCCAAAATTATAACTCAGGTTAGCATTATCCATCCTCAGGAAAGAGCCGTTCTCTACATAATAATCTGAGTATAACTGGTAATTTTTAAAGTTGGTATTTAGCACGCTTGATGATAAGTTACCTAGGTAATTTGGAAACTTAAATCCTGCAATCGCACCTGTGCTGGCACTAAAAGCATTATAAATGTAATTACCTACATTGGCACGCATTGAAAAACCTAAACCCCAGTTTTTGTAATTAGCGGTTGAGTTAAAACCCATATAGAATTTAGGGTTTGGTTGTTTATAGATATACCTGTCGGCAACACCCGCGTCAGCAACACCATTGTTATTTATATCTGCATACACCCCTTCCATCGGGTTTCCTTTAGCATCATATATCTGTTTGTTTACCAGAAACGCATTTGGCGTAGCACCTACCAAATAAGCCTGGATTGTATTACCTACACCGCCAGGTATACCACCAACACCAATTGGGGTATTACTATTAGTACCTGTTTTTGATAGATTAGTTAGCTTAACATCATTATAGCTGATGTTGTAACCAAAATCCAAGTTTAGATCTTTGCTTTTAATTGCTTTTACATTGATCGAAAACTCAGCCCCCTTACTTTCAAGGTTACCAACATTGGTAAATAAATGATTGGTTAAGTTTGAACCAGCTGGCACTGGTATGTCAGCCAACAAATCTTTAGTTTTTTTGGAATAATAGTCAATTGTACCTGTGATCCTACCTTCGAAAAAACCATAATCTAAACCTAAATTCGATGTGGTCGTTTCCTCCCATTTAATATTTAAATCATATCCTTCTGGTCTTAATGTCGATGTAAAGCTATTACCAAATTGGTACTGAGACCCCCCATCGCCTAAAGTGTATTTTGGCAGGTAAGGGAAATAGCCATTGATATCTTGCTGACCTGTTATACCATAACTCACACGCAGCTTAAGATCTGACACTACTTTGGAATCTTTTAAAAAGGATTCCTGGTTGATCCGCCATGCCAATGACCCCGACGGGAAGATACCATACCTGTTTTGTGGGGCAAATCTGGAAGAGCCATCACGCCTTACTGTGGCTGTTAACAAGTATTTGTCAAAAAACGAGTAGTTCAATCTCGCGAAGGTAGATTCTATATAATAATAATTTTTATACGGTAGAACAGATTGTTTGATACTTGTAGTCTGATCAGCCGCAAAATAATCTTGACCCGGAGCTGAAAACTGAAAATACTGGTAAGAATATCCAGCGGTAAGATCAATATGACTATTAATGCTCTTTAGATCTTTAACATAATTTAAATAGTAATCATTAACATAATTTAAATTATCCTGAGAATATGAGGTATAACTACCTTTTGAAGCAAAAGCAGAAGCCGCAGTTACTGGTAAAGATGTGCTACCTTGCCCATGAGAAACATCATAACCAAGGTTTACATTGGCTTTCAGATCTTTTAAAAACGGAAATATATAATTGAATTGTATATTACCTATACTTCTTTTCACATTACTTACATCCTGTTTTTCTTCTAATAATCCAAGCGGGTTTCTAGGTGCAAGTGTATTAGGCACTATTGGAGCAGTAGTTGTAAGCCACTCATAATATCCGCCATAATTTGAGTTACCCGAATATACCGGTTGTGTAGGGTCAAAGCTCACTGCAGAGCCTATAGCCCCCTGATCAGCAAATCTACTTTTAGAATAAGTTCCTTTCAGATTAACGTCTACTTTAAGGCTATGGTTAAAGAAATCATGATTGATATTGAAAGCCGCTGTGGTCCTTTTTAGATTACTTGTTTTCAACACACCATCCTGATTAAGGTAGCCTACCGATAACCGATACGGAAGCGCTTTGATACCACCGCTAAAGCTGATATTGTTATCAGTACTATACGCATCATGGTAGATCACTTTTTGCCAATCTGTATTAGATGTTCCTAACAAGCTGCTTTGAGAATTACTGCCGCTTACCGCCGCATCTGCTTTTACCAATGTGGTAAATTGATCGGCAGACAATACGGGAACTTCCTTTATTACTTTAGATAATGAATTAAGCGTGTTAAAATTTACCGTTAGTTTGTCACTTTTACCTTTTTTAGTTGTAATGATAATTACGCCGTTTGACGCACGTGAACCATAAATGGCTGTCGCGGAAGCATCTTTTAAAATGGTTTGTGATTCAATATCATTCGGATTGATAAGACTTAACGGATTTGGAGAGCCCGAGATCGAAGAATTACTTACCGGAACCCCGTCAATAATTATCAACGGATCATTACTGGCATTAAGTGACGCTCCGCCACGTATGCGTATCGTACTCCCAGAGCCTGGAGCTCCACCGTTTGATGTTACTTGAACCCCTGCTACTTTACCGCTGATCAGCTGTTCGGGGGTTGTTATTGGCCCCTGGTTAAAATCTTTAGCGGTAATTGTGGTTACAGACCCCGTTAAGTCCTTTTTGCGTTGGGTACCATAACCTACTACTACTACTTCGCTCAGGTTGCGGCTGTCTGGCTTTAAATTAACATTCAATACTGCGTTACCATCACTTACTACAACAGAGCTTTGCAATGTTGAGTAACCAATAAACCTAGTAACAACGGTATAACTTCCAGGTTTAACACCGGATATTTTAAACACACCGTTAGCATCTGTAGTGCTACCCATTGTTGTGCCGGATATCGTTACTGAAGCTCCGGGTAGGGGTTGTTTTGTCTCATCCAAAACTTTCCCTGAAATGCTTCCTATTTGTGCGAATGCCCAGCTTGACAGCATTAATAATGCACTAAGGAGCAGATACTTTTTAAGATAAAATATTCTCATTTAATTTAATTGTTTTGTTAGTTAAAAAGCTTTACACTGATAATTGGTTGCAGGTTAAAGCTCAATTGATTAATTCTTTACAAGGTTTATTTTGCCAATACTCACGTATTATTAAAACTTGTTTCTACGTTGGGTAAAGTGTTATCATATTTAATTAATTAGGTTATAAAAGGTCATCACGTCATCTTATATCCGCACAAAATATTTATCAATCAATAGCTACAACCAGAATTAACTGATGCACTAAATTTTTACAGTACGGAATTACAATCGGTTTATATTGGTTATACGATTAACTTAAACTATAAGTTAATCAATCCTCTTATTTATATATTTTCAATAAATTAATTGACAATACAAAGTAAGATGGGCTGAATACAAAAAGCTATTTATTTAGTAAAAATTTAAAAAAAAATACTACTTTTTAAATTTAACTACCTTATAATAAGCATATTAAAAATTACAAGATTCCAAATCATTTAAATTAAATTTCAATTATTTAGACCCTGGTATTGGTTTTAAAATGTCTGCAATCAATAAAATAGCTAGTTCAACATAGTTAAAAAACTTAACTCGCCTATAAAACCTGTTAAAAAGTAATTTTATCATTGTTTAATCATTTGCGTTAAATAATAGCCTCATAATTACACAGAGGCATTTTATACTAATAAATTTTAAGATTGTTTAAGATTTATAAAGCAAAGTTCGGGGGTTAAACATGTGGGAGGTTGTCCAAAACATCATTTGTTTTGTGCAATTAGTTAATTGTTAGTTGAAACTGCGCTTAAATGCCTTGTGGAGGATTTATTGGGATTGTAAAAAGCTCTACCGCTGGTAAAATACTGAAAAATAGAGCATTATAAACCCTATGAATGATTGCCGGATATGAATAATAACCCTGGCTAGATTATAATCAAGACAATTAATGTGGTAATAGGGCTTTTAATTTGATTACGTTTATTACATCAAGACCCTATAGTAATATAAAATTACTTGCTCGTATTTAAAGTATCAACTGCTTTTATTGCCATAATATGATGTTCAAAGTCATCACCATGTGTAAGAGCCTTGGCTTTAATGCGCATCTTGTATACGTAAATGGTTTTTTCTGAGTATTCAAGTATTTTGGCAATAGTTTCGGTATCTGTTATGCCCATTCTTATTAATGCGAATATTCGTAAATCTGTTGTCAATACTTCATTTTCTTTTGGCCATATCTGGTCTTCTTTTTTAAATAAAGCGTTAAACTCAGTTATAAAATTTGGGAATATTTTTATAAATACGTGATCAAATGTGTAGAATAAGGTATCCCGTTCTTTTTTAATGTTTATTTTATCAACAATTATTTGAATATCGTCGTATTTCTTAATGTTTAGCTTAGTATCAATAGACCGTTTAAGCTTCTCCAATTGTAAAATATAACCCGATATTACATTAAAAAAATAGCCAATATAATCTTCTTTTATCTTGGTTCCTTCTGTGAGCAGCTCATTGCTTTTTTCAAGCTGTATATTTTTATCATCAATTATTTTTTCTTTGATCTTTAATTTTTTGAGTTGCTTAAATAGTAATATTGAAAACCAGATCACTAATATCGTCAACGCTGTCACCGATCCCAGATAGATCAAAAAACGGCTTTTTTCGGTTTCTATATAATTTAGCTTGTCTGATGCTACTATGGGCAAAAGCGTTCCAATTTGAATCTTTCGTTGCCGTGCCCCGTAAAACTCTGCATCAACCAGAGCCTGCTGCAGATAAACATATGCATTTTTTATATCACCACTTTTATATAAAAGCCCGGCCAGCCAAAATAGAGCTACGGTTTCTTTGGTAGACGATTTAATATCACTGATGGTAGCCCTTATTAACAAGTTTATACTTTGTTCGCTATTGTTTGTGTTTAAATATATGTTACTTAATGTAGATGCTACAATTGCATACTCGTGCATTGTTAATTTATGATGTTCTAAAAGATTGGTAAAATCAATGGAAGACTCATGTAGCATTCCATTTTTAATTTTTTTGAACCCTGTAAGATAAATTTTATTATAGGAATTTGGTTTACTCAGCGCAATTGCAGAATCGATATATTTATTTGCTTCATTTTTGTAAAACGGTGCATAATGGCTGTCATCATCATAGCTGGCCACATCATAATATGCCCGGGTCATTAATGAATAGTATTCTATTTTAACGCTGTCATCCAAAGAGTGGGTATTTATTCCGTTCAGGTTATCAAAGGTTTCTTTAAACATTCCCGATGAAAGCAGGATAAATCCAAGTTTGATTTTACTGTAATTTTCCTTTGACTTATCCTTAAGCGCACGACTTAAATCCTGAAGTTTAATTGCATATACATAGGCCGAATCATACTGGTACGATTTATATTCGTCGTAAAGTTTTATACATACATTAAATTGGCCTTCAAAATTGTTTTTGGAAATTAAATGCAGCGTTTTTTTTAACTTTTGGATTGTTACTGCTTTATGATGATCATAAACGCTTTTATGGTTGAGCTCATATTTTAACTGATCAAATAAACTATCAGTTTTTGATGTAGAAAATGCAGAGCCTGAAATAAATAGCATCAACAATAAAAAGTAGCTTCGCATAACTGGTATATGGTAATATAAATTAAGCTATAATTAATGATATTATAAAATTATGTTACAAACATAACTCCGCTAAGGCCTTATCAAGCAACGATAAAATGAGTTAATTGGTTTTCTAATAAAAGTTTGATAATAAAACAAAAAAGACCAATTTTAGAGCAAACGGCAAAATCCATATCATAATTTGATAAAATTAAACCATAAAGAGTTATAAAAAGCCAGTATAATTGTATTCCAATAAAACCCATAACATAAAAATGAAATACCTCTTTATTCTAGCCTTTTTAACTTGCTGTTTTGAAGTTAATGCGCAAGATGGCCGCGCATTCGACATTAAATCCCCTAACGGGAAGATTGACCTGACACTCCATATAGGGAAAACAATCTCTTGGTCGGTTAAGCACGAGGATACACAGATCATTATGCCTTCTAACATATCCATTACCTTAAACAATGGTGTGGTTTTGGGGAATAATGCCAAAGTAAGCAACTTTAAAAATACCGAAGTAAGGAGTTCATTTTTGACGCCCATATATAAAAAGAGAGCCGTAGCCGACGATTATAATCAGCTTACGATAAACCTTAAAGGCAATTTTGGCTTGGTTATACGCGCCTATAACGATGGTGTAGCCTATCGCTTTTTTACCGGCCAAAAAGGCGAAATGGTTATCAAGTCAGAAGAAGCTAATTATAATTTTGATAAAGACTATAAAGCTTTTATTCCCTATGTGCGCGATCTTAGGGATCACGACATATATTCATGCGCGTTTGAAGCACTTTATGATGAAATAAACATTTCAGAATTCGCTAAAGATACATTGGCTTTTTCGCCGCTTCTTATTGATCTGGGTAATGGTAAAAAAGCCGCCATTGTGGAGGCCGACTTACAAGACTACCCGGGAATGTACCTCAATATCAATCCGCAAACACGTAAAGGGCTACAGGGTGTATTTGCCCATTACCCCATAGAAGAAAAACTAGGTGGCTTTAACAATATGAACTTTATGCCTATTAAACGGGCTGACTATATCGCTAAAACTAGTGGCCCCCGCGCATTCCCATGGCGGGCATTAATTATTAGCGAAACTGACAAGGACCTTGCAAACAACGACATGATTCAAAAACTATCCCCTCCATCCCGTATTGCCGATGTAAGCTGGGTAAAGCCGGGTAAAGTAGCCTGGGATTGGTGGAATGACTGGAATATTTCAAAGGTCAATTTTAAAGCGGGAATCAATACCGCGACTTATAAATATTACATAGATTTTGCTTCGAAAAACAAAATAGAATATGTTGTGCTTGATGAAGGATGGAGCGAAACAACCAATATGCTTAACATTTCCCCTAAAATTGACCTGAAGGAAATAATTGATTACGGAAAACAAAAAAATGTGAGCATAATTTTATGGGCAACTTGGTATTCTATAAATCAGGTAATGGATGAGGCCTTTTCACAATATTCTAAAATGGGCGTTAAAGGCTTTAAAATTGATTTTATAGATAGGGATGATCAAAAAGCAGTGGCATCATTATATAAAATAGCGGCTAAAGCTGCCGACTATAAATTAATGGTAGATTATCATGGCATGTTTAAACCTACAGGCCTGCAACGTACTTACCCCAATGTTATAAATTTTGAAGGTGTTAAAGGGTTAGAAAATTCTAAATGGACACCCCATGATGATGTACCTCGTTACGATGTGAGCATACCGTTTATCAGAATGCTTGGAGGCCCGCTTGACTACACACCCGGAGCTATGCGGAATTCAACAAAAGCCGATTTCAGGCCAAGCCAAACTTTGCCAATGAGCCAGGGAACACGTTGCCATCAATTAGCTATGTATGTAGTTTATGAAGCACCGCTTGAAATGTTGGCCGATAGCCCAACCGCTTATATGAAAGAACAGGAAAGTACCGACTTTATTACACAGATACCAACCACTTTTGATGAAACTGTTGCGCTTGATGGAAAAGTAGGTGAGTATGTAGCCATGGCCCGCAGAAAAGGAGATAATTGGTTTGCCGGCGGCATGACCAATTGGACAGCCAGGGAAATGACAATTGACCTGTCGTTTTTAGGAACAGGAACGTTTGAAGCTGAGCTATTTAAAGATGGCGTTAATGCCGAAAAAGACCCTACTGATTATGCAATAGAAGTTAAAACAGTAAAAGCTGGTGATAAGCTTACAATCAACCTTTCTAACGGTGGTGGTTGGGCTATTAAGTTTAAACCTGTGAAATAACAAAAAGATGAAAAAGGCTCTTGTTTTATCAGGTTGGGTGTTTATTGCGGCCAACCTGTTAACTGCTACTTTGTACGCGCAAAATACAAGTACAATCAATTCAGAAAGTATTCGTTTAAATCAATTGGGTTTTTATCCCTATAGCCCTAAGATAGCTATTGTAACAGCCAATAATAATAGTACTCGTTACAACATAATTACTGCCGATAAAAAGCAAACCGTGTATACAGGTGAGCTGGTAGTATCGGCCAATCCTGCTTTAAATGGTAAAAAAACTTTCATAGCAGATCTTTCGTCCTTCCATAAACCGGGGAAGTATATTTTATCTGTAAACGGGCTCGGAAACTCTTTCCCTTTTGTAATAAGCTCAGCTGTTTATCACGATCTAGGGATAGCATCAATTAAAGCTTATTATTATCAGCGCGCGTCAACATCACTTCCAGAAAAGTACGCTGGTAAATGGCATCGCGCGGCGGGCCACCCGGATAATAAGGTATTGATCCACCCAGCGGCGGCAACGGATAAACGGCCGGCCGGAACATTAATTTCTGCTCCACGTGGTTGGTATGATGCTGGTGACTATAATAAATACGTAGTTAATAGCGGCATAAGTATGGGTACCATGCTTTCGCTTTGCGAAGATTTTCCGGCATATATTAAAACAATGCACACCAATATTCCCGAAAGCAATAACAATATACCTGATATACTTAACGAATTGGTGTGGAACCTCCGTTGGATGTTGGCCATGCAGGATCCGAACGACGGCGGAGTTTATAACAAGTTAACAAATGCTGTTTTTGACCCCATGCAAATGCCCGAAGCGGCTAAAACACCACGATATGTAGTTCAAAAAGGCACGGCAGCTACGCTAGATTTGGCAGCAGTTACCGCGCAGGCAAGCCGTATGCTTAAAAAGTATCAGAAACAACTGCCTGGTTTAGCAGATTCGTGCCTGGTCGCTTCAGAAAAAGCATGGAAATGGGCACTTAAAAACCCAAATATGGCTTATGATCAGGTGGCTATGAATAACAAGTTCAGCCCTAAAGTAATAACCGGCGCTTATGGCGACCGCAATTTTAATGATGAATTTATATGGGCCGCCGCCGAATTGTATGTTACTACCGGGAATGAAAATTATTATAAAGCCGTATCCATGTTTCCTGACGACGGGATGCCGCTACCTACCTGGGGAAATGTGAGATTGCTAGCCTATTACTCGCTGGTCAGAAATGAAAGGTCTTTACAGGGTGCGGCAAAAAACAACTTGCCAATGCTTAAAAATCGAATTATAGGTTTAGCCGATAACCTTATTGCAGGAGTTGATCAAAGAGCTTATAAAACCGTAATGGGTAAATCCAGTCGCGACTTTTACTGGGGTAGTAATTCACTTGCGGCAAATCAAGGCGTAGCACTTGTACAAGCCTATCAGCTTTCGGGGGACAAAAAGTACCTTAATTACGCGTTAAGTAACCTGGACTATCTGCTGGGCAGAAATGCAACTGGCTATTCATATGTTACAGGGCAAGGTTATAAAACGCCCATGCATCCGCATCATCGCCCGTCTGTTTCAGATGGCATTGTTGACCCTGTTCCGGGGCTGCTGGTTGGCGGCCCAAATACAGGCATGGAAGACGGTGTGCAAGTGCCCAGCATGGTGCCAGATGAAGCCTATATTGACGATGAAAGGGCTTATGCCGCTAACGAGATCGCCATTAACTGGAACGCCCCTTTAGTTTATCTGTCAAACGCTATTGAAGCACTTAAAGTTAAAGCAGGTTACGTTAAATAATTGTTTAGTATATATTTGAGCCGGGGATTTGGTAAATCATATTTATAGTCCAAAATGGTTGATATCAAACTAAAGCATTTTTATATACATCCTTTATTACAGGGGTATATTAAAAAATTGTGGGTGTTTGAAAGCAGTGGCCGGGTACCAGATACCGATATTAAGCTAATTGTACCAAATGGATTAGTTAAGCTGGTTATTCCCTTTAAAAACGGACTCTCTGGTAAAATGGATGGATGGTATCATTTATCAAGGGAAAACACTATTGCCTTAATTGGTATTAGTGATATTCCATCTGTTGTGGATGCAGAAAATAACGATGCAACAGGCACAATAGGTGTTGAGTTTAGCCCTTTGGGCGTTTATCGCTTTTTTCATTTTAAACAAAGCGACATTAAAAATCAGATACATAGCTTACCTGATGTATTGGGTAAATTAGGTAAGAATCTGGAAGAGCGGATTGGTAACACAGTATTTGTAGAGGATAAAATTGCTTTAATTCAAAATTTTTTATTGACCCTCTTTTTAAAAAAGGAAAGCGATCTTGTTTTCGAACATGCTATTCAAATAATAACAAACACCAATGGAAAAGTGTCTGTTAAGGAATTATCTCGTCAAAGCGGTTTTAGCAGCAGGTGGCTCAATACGAAGTTTATAGATTATTTAGGTGTAAGCCCCAAAAACCTTGGCTCAATACTTCGCTTTCAGTATTATTATGCTAAACTTATTACCAATCCAAATTCTATTATTACTTCAAAAGAGTTTTATGATGATTATTATGACCAGTCGCATTTTTTAAAAGATTTTAAAAGATTTACCGGGACTTCTCCAACAGGGCTTCTTAACAGCCAAAATGATTTTGGAAGCACATTTTATAAATAGCTACTTCCGATTTTTACAATAGGGTAAATTGCTTAAGTTATATGTTTGTTTAAAATAAAATGAGCATGAAACATTTAGCAAACTGGATAGAGATACCTGTTAATGATATAGACAGAGGGATTAGTTTTTATAACGCTATTTTAAGCGGGGTTACATTTTATAAAACCACGCTTCAGGATATCCAATATGGGGTGTTTCCTACGGAAGATAAATTTAACTGTGGTGCGTTAGTGAAGGGTGAAGGTTATACACCATCGGCAAATGGAATAATTGTTTATCTGGATGGCGGGCCCGACCTAAGCATTATATTAGATAAAGTAGAAATTGCCGGCGGAAAAGTATTGATTCCCAAAACCTATTTAGGCGAACACGCTGGTTACGTTGGTATATTTATAGATAGTGAAGGAAATAAAATAGGGCTGCAACATCCATAAATTAATATGACTTCGAAATTGTTAATCAGAATAAGTGCTTTATTGGTATTGTTTCATTTAGCAGGCCATACCCTTGGCCACCTTAATTGGAAAACCTCTAATAACCCAATTAGAAAGGAAGTTATAAAACAAATGACAGATCATGCATTTGTTTTTATGGGTGCCAAAAGAAGTATGGCAGATTATTATCAGGGATATAGTTTGCTTATGTTTGTGGTTTATTTAATGTCCGCTGCTATTTTGTGGCTACTTGCTAATATCTCTGACCAACACCCTAATATAGTAAAAAAGCTCATTCTGATAATAGCCGCTTCATTTATTGTTATGTGTTTTATTGAGTTTTTTCACTTTTTTACTTTTGCAGCTGGCATTAGTTTTTCTGTGGCAATTACCCTTTTAATATCAAGTTATCAATTACGCAACCAGCAAATAAGCCAATAACATATATTAGTCAGTTTATTAATTATTTACAAATACAAAGTTAAATTATTGTCAATAAATTTAACTTTGTATTATACAATGTCTCTATTCATTACCTCATTAAATTCGGGAAGTAACGGTAACTGCTACTACATAGGTAACGAGCGGGAAGCTATTTTAGTGGACGCGGGTATATCATGCCGGGAAACAGAGAAACGGATGCTGCGGTTAGGCTTATCCATGCTTAAAGTTAAGGCCATATTCATATCCCACGAACATACGGATCATATCAAAGGCGTAACCACACTCGCCAAAAAGCACCAGCTCCCCGTTTATATTACGCCAAAAACATTACAACATGGTAGTTTATGTTTGGATGCCCATTTAGTAAAATGTTTTAATGCCTATCAACCTATCTGCATTGGCGAATTACAGATAACAGGCTTCCCTAAATTACACGACGCCGTTGAACCCCATAGTTTTGTTGTTTGCTGCCGCGATATTAAAGTTGGGGTATTTACTGATATTGGTGCTGCTTGCGAACATGTGATATTTCAGTTTACTCAATGCCATGCCGCATTTTTAGAAGCTAATTACGACGAGGATATGCTAAATAACGGCCGATACCCTTATTACCTCAAAAATCGCATCCGGGGCGGAATGGGCCATTTATCAAACAAACAAGCCTTAAGTATATTCACCGCGCACAAGCCTGCTTACATGAGCCACTTATTACTGTCTCACCTTTCAAAAGACAATAATTGCCCTCAACTGGTTCAAGAGCTGTTTGATTGCCGTGCCGATGGCACTAAGATCATCATAGCTTCGCGTTTTGAAGAAACGCCTGTATTTTATATCGGCAGGCCAACTCCTGATAAGGCAATACCTCAAACCGGTTACGGCACGGCTACACAATATGTCCTTTTATGAAAATTATCATTTATTTGATGCTATTTTCTTTCATAAGCTCATGTACAAGTAGTCAAGGAATTATTACCGTACATTATAAGAGAAAGAATGCGAACGAATCTAACTCGCAAAATAAAACTTATTATATGACATTACCCAAAGGGTTTAAACTCCTAACCTTAGTTGGTGAAAATGAATTGGAGAAGCAATACATTTATTCAGACTCTTCAAAAATATATATATCTGACTTTGCAATCAGTTTATTGAACTATAACAATATACGATTAATGGGAGAGAATACTGCAAATAAGCGTTTTGAGAGTATTGCATTAAAAGAAAAAATAGCAATGGAATTGGGTAAAGAATATAAATCCGACACTTTAACACTACAAGGTAAAATGGCCAATGGGTTATATTGGAAAGACATAAAAACAGGTTATCTAAGTATCGGATATGTCAACGTGTGTGAAAATGAGAAGAAGGAATTTGATAAAGCTTTAGCTTCTTTTAGCACTAAATAAACACCACCACTCTCACGAGAATGCCCCGAGGGCAAAAGAGGTAGAGTTCTAGTGCCCCGCATGCAAGGAAAATCCTTTGCTCTCTTTTTATAAACTGCTTCTTATCCCTAACTCACGGTATTTTAGCAATAGGCACTATCAATTTTTTAATGAGTATCCAAATTTCTTCGTCAAAAGAGTCAAGTATAGGTTTTCATCGCAACAAGAAAAGCCCTCAAATAAATTTGAAGGCTCTCTTATTATTAAGGGATTGATGTAAGCGATTTTTATGCGGAACAGGTAACGCAACCTTCGTCCATAGAGCAGGATGGCCCGGCTGGGATCTCGTCTGATATCTGATCAACCAGTTCGGGTATTACAGGCTCCATGTTTTTACCGCCTTGTTTTTCGACTGTAAACTTAACTGCCGATGATGCCGCTTGTGTACGCAGGTAATACATACCTGTTTTTAAGCCTTTCTTCCAGGCATAAAAATGCATAGAAGTTAATTTGGAAGCATTAGGCGAGTTAATGAACAAGTTTAAGGATTGCGACTGGCAGATATAAGCGCCCCTATCTGCCGCCATATCTATAATGTTACGCATTTTAATTTCCCAAACGGTTTTATACAGATCCTTAATTTCTTGCGGAATTTCGGCGATTTCTTGTACCGAACCATTCGCGGTAATGATCTTATCCTTCATATCAGTGTTCCACAAGCCCAGGTTAACCAGGTCGCGCAACAAAAATTTGTTTACCACAATAAACTCACCGCTCAATACACGGCGGGTATAAATATTAGAGGTATATGGTTCAAAACACTCGTTATTACCCAATATTTGCGATGTGGAAGCGGTTGGCATAGGTGCAACTAATAAAGAGTTACGCACACCATGGTTCATTACATCCAAACGCAGGTTATCCCAGTCCCAACGGCCACTGGTAGGTTTTACATCCCAAAGATCAAACTGGAACTTACCTTTTGATAATGGCGAGCCTTTAAACGTTTCGTAAGCACCTTCTTTAATAGCCAGATCTTTAGAAGCTGTCATGGCAGCAAAATATAAGGTCTCAAATATCTCTATGTTCAATTGCTTGGCCTCGTCGCTTTCAAACGGCAGGCGCAGGCGTATAAACGTATCCGCCAGCCCCTGTACACCTAAACCAATAGGGCGGTGTCTTAAATTGGAGTATCGCGCCTCTTCAACCGGGTAATAGTTATTGTCAATAATACGGTTCAGGTTTAACGTTACCTGGTAAGTTACCTCGTATAATTTTTGGTGATCAAATTTACCATCGGTTATGTAGCGTGGTAATGCCAGCGATGCCAAATTACAAACTGCGATCTCTTCTGCCGATGTATATTCCATAATCTCGGTACATAAGTTGGAGCTTTTTATAGTACCCAGGTTTTGCTGGTTCGATTTACTGTTGGCGGCGTCCTTATATAACAAGTATGGTGTACCGGTTTCTACCTGCGAATCCAGGATTGCGAACCATAATTCCTGTGCTTTTATAGTTTTACGGGCACGGCCTTCTTTTTCGTATTTCTCATACAAAGCTTCAAACTCTTCACCAAAGCATTCGTGTAATCCCGGGGCCTCAGCCGGGCAAAATAAGCTCCATTCGCCATTGGCTTCAACCCGTTTCATAAACAAATCTGACACCCAAAGTGCGAAGAACAAATCGCGCGCGCGGTTTTCTTCCTTACCGTGATTTTTACGCAGGTCTAAAAACTCAAATACATCGGCATGCCATGGTTCAAGGTAAATAGCAAAAGCGCCTTTGCGTTTACCGCCGCCCTGGTCTACATACCTGGCCGTATCGTTAAATACCCTAAGCATCGGTATAATGCCATTACTTGTGCCATTGGTGCCGCTAATGTATGAACCCGTTGCACGCACATTGTGGATGCTTAAACCAATTCCACCAGCACTTTGCGATATTTTGGCTGTTTGCTTTAATGTATCGTAAATACCATCTATGCTGTCATCCTTCATGGTTAACAAAAAGCACGACGACATTTGCGGTTTTGGTGTACCCGCGTTGAATAAAGTTGGTGTAGCATGTGTAAACCAACGCTCACTCATTAAATTATATGTTTTAATCACACTGTCAATATCTTCTTTATGGATACCTACAGAAACCCGCATAAATAAATGCTGCGGGCGTTCCGCAATTTTACCATCAACCTTTAGCAGATATGATTTTTCGAGTGTTTTAAAGCCAAAATAGTCAAAGCCAAAGTCGCGGTCGTATATAATGGTACTATCTAATACTTCAGCGTTATTTTCAATAATGGCCCATACATCATCAGCCAGTAACGAAGCATTTTTTCCGTTTTTGCTATCAATGTAGTTATATAGCAGGCGCATCGTCTCGGAGAACGACTTGATGGTGTTTTTATGCAAATTGGATACTGCTATCCGCGAAGCTAACAATGCATAATCAGGATGTTTGGTTGTAAGTGACGCGGCGGTTTCGGCCGCTAGGTTATCAAGTTCCGAAGTGCTCACCCCATCATATAATCCCTCAATCACTTTTTGAGCTACATCAATCGGGTCAACCAGCGCGGGGTTTAGGCCATAGCATAATTTTTCGATACGTGCAGTTATCTTGTCAAACTTTACGGTTTCCTTTTTACCATCTCTTTTTATTACAAACATCTTTCTTAGTATTTAATAGTTAGTATCAAGTAATTAGACTTATACAACATGTTATTTATTCATTTTTTCAATCCGGCTATATACCTGCCCCGTAAACTTTAGAAATCCTCGTCGAGCGAGAATCCGTTGTTTTCGGCAGCGGTATTCATTACGCCGCTTTTTTGATAGTCGCCAACACGTTTTTCAAAAAAGTTGGTTTTCCCTTGCAGGGATATCATCTCCATAAAATCAAACGGGTTGCTTGCATGGTAAAATTTATCATAGCCTAATTCGTCAAGCCACCTGTCGGCAACAAACTCTATATATTGGCTCATTAGCTTGGCGTTCATCCCAATAAGGCCAACCGGCAAGGCATCGGTAATAAACTCTTTCTCAATTTCAACGGCATCGGTAATAATACCTGTGGCCTCTTCTTTAGAAAGCTTTTCATTCAACATACTGTACAACAAACAGGCAAACTCGCAGTGCAACCCCTCATCGCGCGAAATTAACTCATTACTGAAGGTTAATCCTGGCATTAAGCCCCGCTTTTTAAGCCAGAAGATTGAGCAAAAACTCCCGGAGAAGAAAATGCCCTCAACCGCTGCAAAAGCAACCAGGCGCTGTGCAAAGTTACCATTATTGATCCACTTTAACGCCCATTGCGCTTTTTTATTAACGCAGGGTACAGTATCAATAGCGTGGAACAACCGATCTTTCTCCGTAGGGTCCTTTATATAGGTATCTATTAGCAGGGCATAGGTTTCTGAGTGGATGTTCTCCATCATGATCTGAAAGCCATAAAAACAACGTGCCTCTGGCACCTGTACTTCGCTCATAAAGTTAACTGCGAGGTTTTCGTTAACTATGCCATCACTGGCTGCAAAAAATGCCAGTACGTGCGATATAAAATGCTTTTCACCTAAATTCAAATTCTCCCAATGTTTCATATCATCAGAGAGGTCTATTTCTTCGGCTGTCCAAAAACTGGCTTCATGCTTTTTATACATTTCCCAGATGCGGGGATAGTTGATGGGCAGAATAACAAACCGGTCTTTGTTCTCTCTGAGTAATAATTCGTTTTCTCGTGACATGCACTTTGTCTTTAAAGGGTGAATCTGGCAGAAGACAATACATCACGTGTGTTCAATTGAAATGAAAACAGGCGACAGAAGGGCTTTGCAAGAACTTTTTTGTGAAAAGCTTAATAATACTATCGGGCAGGAGCCTTATGTATTGAAAAACCTTATAAACAAAGATAAGGTTTTGAAGCCCGGTAGGTATGCGTTAAACACTCAAATATTGCAAGAAGTTTTGAACAAACGGGGTTGAAATGTTTATAATTATTTTTACAAAAAAGTTAACAATGACATTGTTTTTACCGTAATGCATTTTTTAAATTGCTAAATGATTACCTCCGGTTTCCGCGCATGTTAATAATCCAGATGAGGAGGCCAATAATTATAAATACCGAATATATCCCCATACGAAACCCCAACCGGAAAACTGAGCCTACCAGCATATAGCAACTGGTGGTTGTAATGGAAATAAAAGCAAGCAGTAAATAGCAATAGATTTTTTTCATGAGCTTCGAAAATAAAAAAACGTTTAAACATATACCTTATTTAACACAATTTTCGTTTACATACGTAATTTACCTGTTGCGCAGCGTAAGTTGGATTAATTAATTTAAAACTAAAACCTAATTTGCTGCTTAATCTCGCTAAGTGTATTATTTTTATTGTTGAATTTTTATGAGAATACCTTTTATGCGGGCGGCCACGGTAATTTTATTGCTTTTACTTTTAAGATGCTGCCCGGCATTGGCTCAAAATTTTGTTGTTACAGGTAAAATAACCGACATACGTGGTAAAGCACTTGCCTTTGTACCCGTATACATTAAAGGCACAACTAATGGTGCTATAGCAAACGAGCATGGTATTTATAACCTTAAGCTGCAACCGGGCACATATACAATTGTATTCCGGTTTATTGGATATGAGCAACAAACCGAAGAAGTAATTATTGTTGATCAGGATGTTAAGCTTGATATACAGCTTGAACCAGAAAATTATACGCTTGAAACCTATTTACCGCAGGAAACCGAAGTTGACAGCGCTGCTATTATTATGCAACAGGTTATTAACAAGCGCAAATTTTACCTTAATCAGGTAAAAGAGTACTCTTGCCAGATTTACCTAAAAGCAGTCCAAAAATTATTAAGCGCACCGCATGCCTTTTTTAAGGCCGATGTAGCCAAAGTATTAAACTTAAATCCCGAGCGAAGGGGCATAATCAGCCTCTTTGAATCGGTGTCACAATTTAACATCAAACACCCGGGTAAGGTAAAAGAAGTTATGCTTGGCCTAAAGGCCGCAGGGGGCGAAAACCCGTTTGGCTTTAACCGTGCCAGTGACCTACAGGTTAATTTATACGAAAACACATTATCATGGGGCGGCTTAAGCATCCACAGTTATGTATCTCCTATTGCTGATAATGCTTTAAGGTTTTACCATTACCGCTTATTGCAGCGTTTTACCAACGATGATAAAATTATTGATGTTATGGAGGTTAAACCTAAACATGATAATGAACATGTTTTTCATGGCGTTATTTACGTTGTTGAAAACGATTGGAGGCTTTACAGCGCAGATCTCCACCTGTATAAAAGGGCTCATATTGATTTTGTTGACAGCCTGAGTATCAGGGAACAATACATACCCGTTACAGATAGCGTATGGATGCCCTTGTCATTAAATTTTAGTTTTACTGGTAAAATACTCGGCTTTAAATATATCGGCTATTTTTTAGGCATCGCAAATAATTACAATATTGCACCCGCCTTTGGCCCTGATTTTTTTAACGGCGAAGTTTTTGATGTTGGCCGGGGCATCAATAAAAAAGATTCGGTGTTTTGGAATTCCGCAAGGCCGGTACCCCTGCTGGAAGACGAAAAACGCTACTACCACTTATTTGAATCTGCTGAAAAAAAGCAAAATGAGAACCACGCCAGAGATTCTATAAAGACCAACACCAACACCTTTAGGCCTATACCTTATGTTTTAAAAGGATACCGTTATTATGACCCTTTTAAAAAGATATCCATATCAGTACCATCACCAAGTAAAATGGTTTTTTATAACACTGTAGAGGGGTGGAGTGCTGATGTTAAACCGCAATATTTCAGAGAGTTTGACCGGCATAAAACCCTCACTATTGAGCCTGAGGGCCGGTACGGAAACTCGGATAAGATATTTACCTTTAATACTTATATTAATTATAGGTACAACCCTTTAAAGCAAGCGGCAGTATATGGCAGTTTTGGGTCGGACTTTTTGGATTTAAACAACTCGGGTACATTAAGTTTATTTCTGAACTCGTTAAGTACACTATTTACAGGGAATAACTACCTTAAATTATACAAAGCCGAATTTGCGTCGGTAGGTACACAGGGCGAGGTTTGTAATGGCATTTTACTAAACGGGCAAATAGAATATGCCAACCGCGAAACTGTAATTAACACCTCCTTGCACTTCATCGGGAAAGATAGCACTCAGCTAACATCAAACAACCCGTTAGACCCTAATAGCGAAGTGCCTTTATTTCCACATCATAAGGCATTGTCTATCCGCACGTCCGCAACATTTACTTTTAACCAACAATATACAATTAACCCCGAGGGTAAATTTATTGAACCTACAAAATACCCCCGGTTGCGTGTAAATTACAGGAAAGGTATACCTCAATTTGGTTCGTCAGTTAATTATGATTTTGCATCTGTCGACTTTTTTCAGGATCAGCTAAAAATGGGAATTTATGGTTTTGCATCTTATTTTGTGTCGTTTGGAAAGTTTTTCAATAACAACACTTTATATTATCCTGATTTTAAACAATTCCGTGGAGGCCAGAGTTTCTTTTTTGATTCAAGTCTGGGCAGCTTCCATTTTCTTAACTATTACCTGTATAGTACAGATAAACAGTACTTTGAAGCCCATTATGAACATAATTTCGCCGGGCTGATTTTAGGTAAAATTCCTTTAATCAGGATTTTAAACCTTGAAGAAATTATAGGGGGTTCATTTTTAACGCAAGAGCTATTGCCCGGCTATAAGGAATATTACGTTGGGTTAAAACGCAGCCTTATCCGCCTGGATTATGGCTTTTCGTATGGTAAAGATCTGCCGGTTGTACAGGGATTTAGGTTTACGTATAATTTTTAGATAAAAGTATCTGCTTATTTTAAAGCCCCTTTTTTGTAATCGCTGGCAAAGTTTTTATGATCTTTTTTAACCTGTTTGGCGTAACTTTTTGCGTAAGTAATCAAAGCGTCATGCCATTGATTATTGTATCCAAAGGCGATTAACTCGTCCGCCACAGCTGATCCCTGCCTGCCCGCACTCCTCAACTGTGCCGAAGCAACCAGTATTGCCATATCATCAATAACCTGATAAATATCACGATAACGGTTTTTTATTACATTGAAATCAATTTTGGCTTCGGTAGGTTGCATTTCCTGGAGCACGTACGATTCTTCTTTAAAAATAGTGGTGCTAAGCAAGGCGGGTAATACATTTTGCATGCGATGCTCTATAGCCAAAATACGCTGCGCTTCAAAATCCCAATGTGGTTGCTGTATATGAATATATGGCAGCACAGATGATGGCTTGGCTTGCTTCATATCCAAAAGCAAATATTTGCCTTTGGTTTTAACGTTCTTGAGTAAAAACATGTAGCGTTTAACGCCCACACTGCCGGTACCCGCCAGCCTGAAGGCTAAATCAACAACCTTATAGTTATATGGGCCATCACTACAATTAGCTATCCAATGGGTAATATGATCGGCTAATTGTATTTTTAGGCCTTTTTCTATATCAAAATGACGTTTATGATCTACAATTAATACCTGTTTCTTTCTCTTGATCTCTGTACGTTTCTTCAACAGGTCCTTTATTTTACGCTTAGCCTCAGTTTCTAAAAAACTGCATACTATCCCTTTTGCGGTACGGGGTTCAATGCTTGTTGCTTTACCACTATATAAAGTTGCAGAATAACTTTTTAAGAATAGCTGCACCATTCGCAACGCCTCTTCTTCTTTTATTTTTAAAGCATCAAAGGCTACAAAGATACTGGTTAGCATTCTTACTATTTCCCAGGTAGCTGGTGCAAGTAAACTCTCATCAAAATCGTTAAGGTCAAAATATACTAAGCGGTTCTCTCCTTTATAACTACCGTAATTTTCTATATGTAAATCGCCACTTATCCAGGCCAGAGGTGCCGGCGGCATAGCATTGTTCTGTACCAGATCCTGATAAAATAAATGGCATGTTCCGCGAAAAAAGCGGAAAGGGTTATCTGCCATGGCTTCGTATTTTAACTGAACCATATTTGGCAGAAGATCTTTATTAAACTCTATTATCCTTTGGGTAACATTATTCATCATCAAATATAATATTTAGATGATATACATATAACGTTAAATAAAGTTCAAATAATTATTTATTGCCTCCGGAGTTGTCTTTAGGCTCCTCGTCTTTTTTGTTTTCCGAGGCATCTTTAAAGTGACGCAGGCTTTGGCCCAGCCCTTTTGCAAATTCAGGTATTTTTTTCCCGCCAAATAAAAATAAAGCTATAATTGCTATTACTATCATATCTGGTCCACTCAAAAACAAAAGCGTTGCTTGCATCATAGTTTAATTTTTTGGCTTACTAAGAAATAATTTAGCTAAGTTACGAATTATAATTATATAGAGTTTTATTTATAATCGCGCATTAAATAAGAAATCCCGGGACATGTCGGGATCTCTTATTTAAATAGGCTAAACATGCCTCTTAATTATTACGCTAAAAAATATACTTCGTACTTAAAAAGTTAGAATCGTGGTTATTTACTATTTCGTTAATCAAATCCTTGTTGGCATCATTAAGTTTAGTAGCCACCAATGAGCGGATGGAAAAACAACGTAAAGCATCTACAACCGATAAAGTACCCTCGGCACTATCTTTACGGCCAGTGAACGGAAACACATCAGGGCCGCGCTGGCACTGGCTATTAATGTTTACCCTGCTTACCAGGTTTACAAACGGATCTATCAATGCCGATAGCTCTTGCGCGTCATTACTAAATATACTCACCTGCTGGCCGTGTACCGAATCAATTTGGTACTGAATGGGCTCCTCTATCGATTCATATGGTACAACCGGGATAATTGGCCCAAACTGTTCTTCGCGGTAAAGTTTCATTTTATCGTTTACCGGATAAACAATTGCCGGAAAAACAATAGAGGCCGATGTGGCACCTCCGTTCTCGTTAATAACTTTGCCGCCGTTTAAAATGGCATCTTCAATACATTCTTTAATATACTCAGGCTTCCCAGGTTCAGCTAAGGGAGTAATGCTGACACCTTTTTCCCAGGGCATACCGCATTTTATTTTGCTGATCTCGGCACTTAGTAACTTCAAATACTCATCGGCAACAGCCTTATGCACAAAAATAATTTTTAACGCGGTACAACGTTGCCCGTTAAATGATAGTGCTCCCAGTACGGTTTCGTTAACCGCCAGTTGTAGATCGGCATTTTTGGTAACAATGGCTACATTTTTAGCATCAAGGCTCAAAATTGCTCTTAAGCGATTTACCTTAGGGTGCATTTTTTTCAGCTCATTAGCAACCTTACTTGAGCCTATAAGCGTTAGCACATTTATTTTGCCCGATTGCATTAAGCCCGGTACAGTATTGGCCCCGCGCCCGTATATGGTGTTTACCACACCCTTTGGAAATGACGCCCTAAAAGCTTCCAATAAGGGGTAATGCACCAAAGTACCATGCTTTGGTGGTTTAAAAAGTATGGTATTACCCATAATAAGGGCAGGTATCAAAGTGGTAAAAGTTTCGTTAAGGGGGTAGTTAAAGGGGCCCATACATAGCACAACACCAAGCGGTGAGCGGCGCGATTGGGCCACAATACCCTGCTCTATTTCAAAACGTGATGATTGACGGTCAATGTCTTTAAGCGCGTCAATAGTTAGGTTTATATATTCTATGGTACGGTCAAACTCCTTTGTCGAATCGGCAAAGGATTTACCAATTTCCCACATAATCAATTTAATAACCTTGTCGCGTTGTTCAAGCATCTTAAAAGTAAATTGCTCCACACACTTTATACGGTCGGCAACGCCCATGGTTGGCCATTCGCCGCGGCCGTTGTTATATGCGGCTGTAGCGGCATCAAGGGCTTCCATCGCTTCCTTTTCGGTACACAAGGGATAGCTACCTATAACTTTTCTTTTTAAGCCATCAGGAGCGGGGAAACAAATGGGCGAAACCACCTCACTAAATGGGCCGTCCCACTTCCGCATCTCGCCATCGCATAAATATTCACGCTGATGGACCTCTCCAGCCAGCTGATATTCGTCCGGGATTTTACTTTCCTCAATAAACAAAGCTGTTAATTGATTTTCAAAACTCATTGTTTTTTTATTTTGTGATACGGTACTTATAATTCTATCTTCTTCATTTTGGGCACCAGCAAATGCATTATAACCCAGGCAAGTATATATGCTGAACCGCAAACAAAAAACATAATATAGTAAGCGGTTTCTATCTGATGGATGGAACGGTAATAAATAAACATTCTCTTTTGCACAAACATGGAAAGAAAGATACCTCCAATAGCTCCAAACATACCCCCTATGCCCGTTACAGAGCCCACGGTTCTTTTAGGAAACATATCTGATACTGTTGTAAATATATTGGCACTCCATGCCTGGTGTGCCGATGTTGCAATGCCGATAACAATTACCGCGAGCCATACATTTACATTGCCTAATATTTGAGCAAAAACTATGGGTATTACAAATAGCGCATATATAAACATGGATGTTTTACGGGCTTTAAATACTGTCCAGTTGTTTTTGATAAGTTTCATGGGGATATACCCACCTCCTATACTGCCAAACGTTGACATGGTGTAAACCAACGCAACTGGCAATGCAACCGCTGTACCTTTAATGCCATATTCGCTTTCCAAAAAATCGGGTAACCAAAACAGATAAAACCACCAAATAGGGTCGGTTAAAAACTTTCCTACAATAAAAGCCCACGTTTGTTTAAAACTTAACAGCCTTAACAACGAAATTTTCGGCTCATTTTCAGCTAAATCCCCATGGTCGTTCTCATCAGTATCACTATTAATATAATCATACTCTGCCTTGGATAATCGCTTATGTTTAGCCGGGGTATCATAAAACCAGAGCCACAAAACCAACCATATGCCGCCAATGGATCCTGTAATAATGAAAGCCCATTGCCAGCCCCATGCCGCTGCAATAAACGGAACAGTTAATGGTGCAAAAATAGCACCTACGTTTGACCCTGAATTAAATATCCCTGTAGCAAGGGCTCTTTCTTTTTTAGGGAACCACTCTGCTACCGCTTTAATTGCTGCGGGGAAGTTACCTGATTCGCTCACACCCAATGCCGACCGGGCAACACTAAAGCCAAAAGTGGTTTTAACAAATGCATGGCATACTGCAGAAATGCTCCACAATAATGTGGCCCAAAAATAGCCCATTTTTGTTCCAAGCTTATCTATTAGCCTGCCAGCACCCAACATACCCAAGGCATACGATATTTTGAAGGCTATTTCAATATTAGCATAATCACCATCATCCCATTTAAATTCAGTAGTGAGGTTCGATTTGAGTAAACTTATAACCGCCCTGTCCAAATAGTTAATAGTAGTGGCAAAAAACACAAGCGCACAAATTGTCCACCTAAAGTTTCCTATTTTTTTTTCTTCCATAATAAATTTAAATTGGTTTTAATTACCGTCTTATCTGCAAGATTTCACAATCTCTAATGCTTGTTTTGTTGCAACAGTAAGCTCTGCGTATTGTTCTTTTTCCATTACTTCTTTACTTACCAGCTTGCTCCCCATACCAACCGCGCATACGCCGGCCTTAAACCAGCCCGAAATGTTTTCTTTATTTAATTCAACCCCACCTGTTGGCATAAATAATAAGTTAGGAAACAATTCTTTGATACCCGATAAAAAGGAAGGCCCTAAAATATTACCCGGGAATAATTTGATAACCTTAGCCCCAAGCTTTTCTGCCCGGATGATCTCTGAGGGTGTCATACAACCGGGGAACCATAAAATATTGTGCTTATCTGCAACAGGCACTACATCTTCTACTAACCCAGGGCTTATAATATAGTCTGCACCGGCATCAATAAATTTTTGGGCGGTTTCACCATCTTTAATAGTGCCAATACCAAGGTACATATCTTTTAGTTCGGTATCGCATACCTTGCGCAGTTTCTCAAAGTTTTTAAAAGCCGCTTCACCACGGTTGGTGTACTCTATGGTTTTAATGCCTGCTTCGTAAAGGGCATATAAAATTTTTACACTAACATCTGCATCTTTGTTAAAATACAACGGCAAAATACCTTGCTCAGGTATTAATTTTAAAAGTGTCGCTTTCTTATCCATCTTAATTATTCTGATTACTATAATTTCATTTGGGGCTAAAGTAGAAAGAATTAATATAAACATTACAGAACCATCTGCTTTTACCACTAAATATTTACGCAATCGTTCCCGGTAATTTTTATATAAAAACTTAGTAATTAGCTAGGTTTAGTGTTATTTTTGGCAGCCTTAATTATAAGCTTGGTAAATAATTAATAAACTAATTTTCATTTATAAAAACATAAATAACGATGTCTAAAAAAGTCGTAACACTTGGAGAAATAATGTTGAGATTATCAACTCCTGATTTTAAAAGATTTGTACAAACTGACACCTTCGACGTTACGTATGGCGGTGGCGAAGCAAACGTTGCAGCCGCGCTTTGTAACTATGGGTTAAATGGCGTATTTGTATCAAAAGTACCTGCAAACCCTATAGGCCAGGCGGCTATTAACCATTTGCGCCGCTACGGTGTGGATACACAATATGTTGCCCGTGGCGGTAAACGTTTAGGTATTTACTTTTTAGAAACAGGCGCGTCCATGCGTGCATCTCAAGTAGTATACGATCGTGCCGACGCTTCCATATCAGAAGTGGAAGCCAGCGAATTTGATTTCGACAAAATATTTGAAGGCGCCCATTGGTTCCATACTACGGGCATCACACCAGCCTTAAGCGATAAAGCCGCCGCACTTACTTTAGCTGCTTTAAAGGCAGCTAAGGCAAAAGGCATTACTACCAGTATTGACCTTAACTATCGCAAAAAACTTTGGACAAAAGAAAAAGCCCGCCAGGTAATGACCGAGCTTTGCCAGTATGTTGATGTTTGTATCGGTAACGAAGAAGATGCTGATACAACTTTAGGCTTTAAAAGCGCGGGTACCGATGTTACTAAAGGTGAATTGAACCTTGATGGCTACAAAGATGTGTTTAAACAAATGAAAGATAAGTTTGGCTTTAAATACATAGCTTCTACATTAAGAGAAAGCCATAGTGCATCTGATAACGGATGGAGTGCCCTGGTATACGATGGCAATGAATTTTACCATACCAAAGAGTATAGCGTTCGTATTGTTGACCGTGTTGGCAGTGGCGATTCATTTGCGAGCGGTTTTATTTACGGCTTGGTTACCGGATTGCCTTTGGGCGATGCTGCCGAATTTGGTGTGGCAGCTTCGGCCATTAAACATACTATCCCCGGCGACTTGAACCATGCTACTTTATCAGAAGTGCAAGAACTTGTTAAAGGCGATGGTTCTGGCCGCGTTCAACGATAGTTTTTAAAACTATATTTGACGGTAATTACCACTAAATCAAAAATTTAATAAAAAATATATAATCCGCTTGATTTATTTAGGCGGATTTTTTTATTAACTTAGTGCAAACCTAAAAAATTATGATTATAGATAGCTTAGTAAACGCCGACAAGTACTATCGTCTACACAAAAACTTCGCAGTAGCTTTTGATTTTCTTAAAGCTCAGGAGCTTAAAGCGTTAGCAATTGGCAAACACGAGGTAGCAGATGGGGTGGTGGTTATCGTGTCAGAAAAAGAAGGCGTTGCTGCCGAAGTTGCTACTGCAAAGTTTGAGTGCCATAACAAACATATTGATATCCAGCTTTGTATCCGCGGAAACGAAACCCTTGGCTGGAAACCACGTAATTTTTGCCGCAGCCCGCAGGGCGAATACAACGACGAAAAAGATGTGATCTTCTATAACGATGCTCCCGACATGTTCTTCCAATTACGATCAGGGCAATTTGCGGTGTTCTATCCCGAAGATGTACATGCCCCAATGATTGGTGAGGGATTGATCAAAAAACTGGTCGTAAAAGTGAAGATATAACCCCGTCCTTCCTACAAAGTTATTAAAGCCCGTGTATTGTTAATGCGCGGGCTTTCTTGTTTTGCTCCTGCCATAATGTTCTACACCGCAACAGCGTTTATTGCTTCCCGTTTCGTCACGGCCTCCTTAAATTGTAAATTCCGCAACGCTTTTTGCCAAAACATTGGTAAAAATGGGTGTTTTAAATGCAAATCTGTAAATATACTGATGCCTAAATTTGCTATTCTTATTTGATCTTGACGGTTTTATTACCCCTCCCTAACCTTTTTCACCGTCAATACATCTTGCCCGGTAGCGTCACCCTGTTCCTGGAGTTTGCCAAATGCGGCAGCAGTAGCGTAATTTAAAAGCTCCTGGGGTTGGTGCTGATTATAAAGGCCATATATCAGGCCGGCCATAAAACAGTCGCCGCTGCCCGAGCGGTCAACCACGCCAGCGCATTTAAAATCTGGCGATAGGTATTGCTGCTCGTTGGTGTAAAGGGTAGTATAATACTGCAGGTTGTTACCATCGCTGTCAAAACGGAAGGTGTTGGCTACCGTTTTACATTTGGGGAACATGCCCCTAATTTCTATTGAGGTTGCCTCAGCATGATCCAGGTATGCTTTTTTGTTTTGTTTGGTGTGGATATCTCCGTCAATGGCGGTGCCTAGCAAACTATTGGCACTCCATATATTACCCATCACTACATCGCAATGTTTTACTAGGTCGGGCATTACTTCAACAGGTTGCTTGCCATATTTCCATAAACGCGAGCGGTAGTTCAGGTCAACCGAAATGGTGATACCCTTACGGGATGCTGCTTCCAGAGCTTCCAAACAAACATCGGCCACGTTGGCATTTAATGCCGGGCTAATAGCCGTAAAGTTAAACCACGATACATCGCGCAGCACCTTGTCCCAGTCAATCATTCCGCGTTTTAATTCTGAGAACGACGATAGCCCGCGGTCGTAAACCATACTGCCTTTCAGATCGGCGCCGCGCTCCAGGTAATAAATACCGATCCGGTTACCAGCAAATAAAATGGAAGAAGTAAAAATGCCTTTATATTCAAGATAATCGATCACATGGCGCGACATAAAGTTATCCGGTAAAACCGTACAGTATTTTACCGGAACGTTCCATCCGGCTAATGCTGTAGCCGCATTAGCCTCCGCACCACCCATGTATAAAAAAAATGGATGTTTTTCTGCCACGTCCTCTTGGGGCGCGGGTGATATGCGTAGTAAAAGTTCGCCGAAACAAAGTACCTTACTTACCATTTACCAGTTAAAATATTGCTGCGCGTTATTATAACTAATATCCTGAATTATTTTCCCCAACCATTCTATATCGTTAGGCAACTCGCCGTTCTCCACATCGTCGCCAAAAAGGTTACATACAAGCCTTCTAAAATATTCGTGCCGGGGGAACGACAGAAAGCTGCGTGAGTCTGTTAGCATCCCAACTAAACGGCTCAATAGCCCCATGTTTGATAGGGCGTTCAACTGCTTGGTCATGCCGTCTTTCTGATCCAAAAACCACCAGGCCGAACCAAACTGCACTTTACCTGCAACAGAGCCGTCGTTAAAGTTACCTATCATGGTGGCCATTAATTCGTTATCAGCCGGGTTAAGGTTGTATAGTATGGTTTTAGCAAGCTTATCTTCTGTATCCAGCTTGTTTAAAAATTTAGACAGTGCCCTGCTCTGACTAAAATCACCGATAGAATCCCAACCGGTATCTGGCCCCAGTTGCGAGAGCATGCGGGTATTATTATTACGCAGAGCACCCAGGTGGTATTGCTGAACCCAGCCTTTTTCGTGATCCCAAACGGCAAAATAAATTAACATAGCCGATTTAAATTTAAGCACCTCGGCATAGGTGAGCGCGTAGTTTGCCCTTATCTTTTGAAAAATGGCGTTAATCTCCGCGTCGGTATAGTCCTCAGCATATATTTGCTCCAGGCCATGGTCAGATACCTTACAGCCATTTGCCGCAAAGTAATCATGCCGTTGTTTTAAAGCCGTAAGGTAGTTATCAAAATTATGGATTGATACATTGGTTACTTGCTCAACTTTGTCAATATAAGCGTTAAGGCCGGCTACATCGTCGGCCGCCATGGCCCTATCCGGACGAAAAGCCGGGGCAACTTTTACTTCGGCACCATCGTTAACTATTTTTTGGTGATGCTCCAGGTTATCAGTAGGGTCGTCTGTGGTGCAAATAACCTTTACATTCATTTTCTTGATCAGCCCCTGTATCGAAAACTCTTTAGTTAGTAGTTTAGCAGTACAAGCATCATAAACATCTTTGGCATTGGCCGATGATAGAATAGCGTCTATATCAAAATAACGTTGCAGTTCCAGATGTGTCCAGTGGTAAAGCGGGTTGCGTAAAGTATATGGAACAGTGGCGGCCCATTTTTCAAACTTTTCAAAATCGCTTTTTTTACCGGTTATATAATCTTCGTTTACACCATTGGCACGCATGGCCCGCCATTTATAATGGTCGCCATATAACCAAACCTGGGTTAAGTTCTCAAAGTTAATGTCATTAGCTATCTGGTCTGGCGGCAGATGGCAATGGTAGTCAATTATAGGCATATGCTTTGCATACTCATGGAAAAGCTTTTGCGCTGTTGGTGTTTGCAGTAAAAAATTTTCGTCCAGGAACTTCTTCATTATTATTTTTGTTTACACCTATATCTTATAATTATACTGAGTTTGGTCAGGATTACCTTACAACGAAATCCCCCGTTTCCACGGGATAAAATCATCTTGGCCATGGCGCACGGCACATACTTCAACCTCGCCGCTGGCTACTTTAATTACATAATCCAATATACGTTCGCCGGCTTGCTCAATAGTTTCGTCGCCATCAATAATTGATCCCGTATCAAGATCAATAATATCACTCATCTTTTTATAGAGGTTGGTATTGGTTGATATTTTAATTACAGGGGTTATTGGGTTTCCGGTTGGTGTACCTAAGCCGGTGGTAAATAATACCACATTCGCGCCTGATGCCACTTCGGCAGTGGTTGATTCCACATCGTTACCCGGCGTGCATAATAAATTCAACCCAGGTTTTGTTACCTTTTCGGGATAATCCAATACATCAACCACGGGCGATGTTCCACCTTTTTTTGCCGCTCCCGCGGATTTGATGGCATCGGTTATCAAACCATCTTTAATATTACCCGGCGAAGGGTTCATATCAAAGCCCGAACCTACTTCTTCGGCCCGCTGGGCGTATAAATTAACTAAATGGCTAAACCTGTCCGCTTTTTGTTTATCCACACAACGGTCAATCAGGTTTTGCTCCACTCCACAAAGTTCCGGAAACTCAGCCAGTATAACAGACCCTCCCAGGCTAACCAACAGATCTGATGTGTAGCCAATAGCCGGGTTGGCAGATATACCCGAGAAACCATCAGATCCACCGCACTCTAAACCAATTGTAATTTTGCTTAACGGAGCTGGCTGGCGTACATTATTGTTAGCCTCCATCAATCCGGCCATAGTTTGGCGGATGGCCAGTTCTAAAAGATCAGACTCTTTACCTATTTTTTGCTGATCAAGCACATACAGTGGCTTGTTAAAGTTAGGCACCCGTTTTTTGATCTCTTCTTCTAAAATGGAAACCTGTGCATTCTGGCATCCCAAACTCATTATAGTAGCACCAGCTACGTTTGGGTGGGTAATATAGCCCGCCAATAAACCGCAAAGCGCCGTAGCATCCTGGCGGGTACCACCGCAGCCGCCGTTATGCGCCAAAAACTTAATACCATCCACATTAGGGAAAAGCCTGTCGCCCTTGCTCACTGCCTCCCCATCTTTAACCTCGGTATATAAAATCTGGTCAACGCTGCCGCCTTGTTTTACCATGTTTATCAGCTGCTGCGCTTTGGACTCGTAAGTGTTTTTACGGCCGTAACCCAATTGTTTCACTAAAGCATCCTGCATTACCTCAATGTTGCGGTTCTCGCAAAATACCATAGGCACAACCAGCCAGTAATTGCCAGTACCCACGCTGCCATCCTCGCGGTGGTAGCCCATAAAAGTTTTGCCTGCCCATTTAGATGTATCGGGCTTTTGCCAATCGTCATGGTGCTGCGCGGCTAAAAATCCGCTGGCGGCGTGCTTAACATTAGCTGTGCTTAATAGTCCTCCGGCTTGTATTTCGCTTTGCGCTTTACCTACCAGTACACCGTACATAATAATCTCCTGATCTTGCTTTAGCAGATCTTCGGCAAATTTATGCTTGGCGGCTATAACCTCTTTCACTAAGTAGCTTCTGCCTGCGTAAGCTACGGTTTCGCCGGGTTGAAGATCAGTTAGCGCTACAACTACATTGTCGGCAGGGTGCACCTTTAATATTCTTTGTTTCATTATACTTATACCAGTTGTTTATTAATTATGCTTAATGTGCCATGTTCCATTATGGCTTTTAATTGATGATATACGGTTTCGCTGAAGCCAGGTAAAATGGACAGGTTAGGGCCATCCCATAGGTTTTCGTTTGATAATACGTTTTCAACAAATGTTAACAGGTTCTCTTCCTTCCATGCTTCGCAAAAATATGCTGCATTTTCGTCTGTAACTTTATATTCGACACCATTATTATTACCTATATACTCACCGGTACCATTTTTATAAACTTTCATAAACCGTAAAAACGCGGCAAAACCTAATGCTATACGTTGTGGGGGTTCGGTATTTACTCTATAATATTGTAATAAGGCCGGGATGACACGCAATTTCATTTTAGCGGAATATTGCGCCGAAATACTTATCCACAAATGTTCGATATGCGGGTTGCGGAACCGGTCTAAAACTTTACCTGCAAAATTATGTGCTACATCTAATGATACATGATAGGGAATAGAAGGAGCGATCTCTTCGTAAGCCAGTTGGTTAATAAAGTTAGCAAACGCGGCATCATCCATAGCGTTTTTAACCGTTTTAAACCCTGATAAAAAAGCAACAGCACAACTTAGCGTATGCGAGCCATTTAACAAACGCAATTTTAGCTCGCGGTATATCTCAATATCCGGCGCTATAACTACACCCTTATCCGCCTGGCTAAAGGTTAAAACTTCTTTAACCTTATCACCGCCCTCAATGGCCCATAAACTATAAACCTCCGACGCAATACGCAGATCATCGCGATATCCACTCTGATCCTCTAAACGGGCAACAGTTTCCGCATCCGGCTTACCGGGAACTATCCTGTCAACCAACGAATTGCAGAAGTGGTTATGCGTTTCCAACCAATGAATAAACTTAGTTTCTAACTTGTTTTGATGCGCAAGCTCAATAACTATGTTTTTCAGCTTTTTGCCGTTATCAACAATAAGCTCGGTTGGCACTATTACCAAGCCACTACTCTCGTTATCGCCCAGCGCGTTGTAACGGGCATATAGCACTGATAACAACTTACCGGGGAATGATATAGGCGGGGCGTTATGTATATTATCTTCTATGAGTTGAATGCCTACTTCGGTAGTGTTGGATATAACAACTTTTAAGTTTGGGTTACGAGCAAAGTCCAATATCAATTGCCAGTCGTTGCCAGCACTTAACACACGGCTGATAGCCGAGCAAATAATATCTTCTTCTACCTTTTCTCCGTTCTCTATTCCTTTTATGGAAAGCGTGTAAAGGCCGTTCTGCTGGTCAAAATCATTAGCCGAACCCGTATCTGTTGATTTAACCACTACAATACGGCCGTTAAATATTCCACTGCGGTTAGCCTTATCAATAAAATAATCGGGCAGGCCACGTAATAAAACACCTGTTCCAAATTGCAATACCTTTTCGGGCAACTCAAACAACTGATCGTTCGGGGTAACCAGTCCCGGTACATTAATATTAGTTAAGGCAGCACGTGAAAGTATCATAGCATATGTATTTTAATGTAATTGTATTTTATTCCTTTTCAGGATCTTTAAACCAAACACCCTCAGCACCATTGCGGTGGCAATCATTGTAATATACACAGACACCATTTTATAATAGTGATGATGCCGCTTTATAAATTGGCGCGCTGCCCAATTTTGCAAAGGTACAAACACATAAAAAACAAATCATGTTTTAATGCACTACTCTACCTTATTTTTTATGTATTTGTTTCAACGCCCATACCACCAGGTCATTTGCTGCTTTATAATTATCATAATCTGCCGGGAGTTTTCTGCCATCGGTATACTCGTTGTAAAACCAGGGGTCGCCAACGGCAAATACAGCGCCCTTACCGTATTTGGCTGTGGCAATTATCACGTCTTTGCTATCAATAAGGCTGGCTATTGCCGGAGGTTTTACTGTAAATGTGGAGATCTCTTTAATGTAGATCTTTTTGGCTGTACTAAAAACGGCATTGTTGGCAAGGATGGTTAAAGCCCCAGTTTCAAAATGAGGTGTTACCACATGGTTCCGGCTATCCTCGTTATCCTGAATGCCAAACTTTGCCAGTAGTTTGTTTAAATGCTTAAACTCGGCGTTCCCGGTGTCGTTGTTTAATACAATAAGTACGCCACCGGCCTTAACCCAATCACTTATGGCTTTGATGTGCGGTGCTTCAATATATTTGGTGTTAGGGTTTTCTTTGGGGATATCAGGATCAACAATAATGTAGATATCGCCTTTTTTTAAATTTATCGCAGTGGGCGCATCATACAAAGTGGTAGTTTTTACCCCATAATTATGAAATGCGTTGGCGAAGAAAGAGAAACCATTATTATCCTGCTCGTCCCATTTATAATGGAAAGAGATAGTTTTTCCGGTAATATCTTTTTTATGTTCATCGTTATAGTACGAGTCCAGTATCACGGTTTTGCCGTTGCCAATGCCGCGGTTAGCATTACGCTCCATCTCAACACTGGCCTGCAAAAAAGCACCAATACCTTTTGGATCATTAGTTACTACTTTTTCGCTTAAATAATATTGATAACTGCCATCCCGGTAAGGGGTACCACCTAAGCCCGATACACTAACCGTCCCCTTTAAATTAACCTGCCCGCTTGCATCCGTCTCAATAAACTGGTGGAGTATACCCTTATAACCCTTATTGGCCGTTTGCAAAAAACTTTCGGGTAAGTAACCGTTGCGTACCCCTTTGGCCAAAGCATACACAAACATGGACGATGCCGAAGATTCAAGGTAATTCCCTTTCTCTGCGCCCTTATCTAATATATCAAACCATACGCCCGATTTTGGATCCTGATATTGCCTGATAGCTATGGCCAACCGGTTTAAAATGGCTATTAGTTCTGCCCTTTGCGGGTGATTTTTAGGGAAATTATCCAAAACATCCACCAGGGCTAAAGCGTACCATCCATCAGCACGTGCCCAAAAGTGAGGCGAGCGCCCTGTTTTAGGATCGGCCCAATGCTCTTTTTTGCTTTCATCCCAGGCATGGTATAATAAACCTGTTTTAGCATCGCGCGTGTGGCGTTCAATTAAAATGAACTGTTTAGCTATATCGTTAAAATCGGCATCGGTATGGAATGTGGCAGCATACGCTGTATAAAAGGGTTCGCCCATATACAAACCATCGAGCCACATTTGGTTAGGGTAGCGCTTTTTATGCCAAAAGCCACCTTCGGGGGTGCGTGGTTGGTTCTTCAACTGGTTGTACAGTAAACCTGCTGCCTTATAATATTTTTCAATACCCGTTATATTATAAAGCGATAGCACATTGCGGCCACATAATACATTATCAATATTGTAATCATCCGGGGTATAAGTACGGATGGTGCCATCTTTACCCACAAAATTATCCATGCTTTTTTGCAGGTAGGTAAAATATTGCCTATCGGCGGTTTGTTGCCATACGCCCTCAATGCCTGTTAATAGCACCCCCTGGTCATACGTCCATTTGGTAGCGGCGGTATCGGGCCAAAGCCTCATTACGGTAGCTGCAATTTTTTGCGACATAGGTTTGTTTTGAGCCAAAGCATTAAACCCTGCCATTACTTGCAAGAAAACAATACCGTAAATGATCGCTTTTTTCATTATGCTTAATTACCTCAACTCGTCAATAGCAACTGGGTCCATATCGGTGTATACTTGGTTCTCGCCGGCCATTCCCCAAATAAACGAGTAATTTGCCGTACCGCAGCCCGAGTGTATAGACCATGGCGGCGAAATAACAGCTTCGTGGTTCTGCATTACCAAATGGCGCGTTTCCTGCGGCTGCCCCATCAGGTGCATAACTACCTGCCCGGGTTGTACATCAAAATAAAAGTACATTTCCATACGGCGGTCGTGTGTGTGCGATGGCATGGTGTTCCAAACACTGCCTGTGCTTAAAACGGTTAAACCCATTACCAACTGGCAGCTTCTAATACCTTCCAGGTGAATGTATTTATAAATGGTGCGCGCGTTTGATGTTTCGGCCGAGCCAATACTCACAGGCGTAGCTTCTTCCTTTTTTAGCAAACGCACAGGGTATTGCTGATGTGCCGGAGATGAGAGGAGGTAATACTTTGCAGGATTATTAGCTTCCAAGCTTTTAAACACTATAGATTGCGAACCTTTACCAGCATACAGGCAATCCAGTTTATTAACAGCAAAGATGGTGCCATCTACAGTAATTTCGCCAGGGCCACCAACGTTAATGATCCCCAATTCGCGACGCTCTAAAAAATATTCGGCTCTTAGCTCCGGATAGTTTGGTAAAGCAATTGCCTGGTTTACGGGTATCGCGCTGCCTACCATCACCCTGTCGTAATGGCTGTAAACAAAAGTAATTTCGTTTGGCTTCATTAAACTGTCCACTAAAAAATTGCCCCGCATTTCGGCGGTAGTCATTGTACTAACTTCTTTAGGGCTGTTATGATATCGTTGTTCCATTTGTACGTATTGTATATTGTAAAAATTATCTGCCTAACCACCCGCCATCAACGGGTAGAATGATGCCATTAACGTAATCTGATGCTGCTGATGCTAAGAAAACCGTAGCGCCACCCAAATCCTCTGCCTGGCCCCACCGTGCAGAAGGGATCCGGTCTAATATCGATTTACTACGGTCAGGGTCGGCTCTTAGGGCTTCGGTATTATCAGTAGCAATATAGCCCGGGGCTATCGCATTTACATTTACCCCTTTTGATGCCCACTCATTAGCAAAAGCTTTGGTTAAACTACCAATAGCCCCTTTACTTGCCGCGTAACCAGGCACATTGATGCCACCCTGAAACGTTAGTAACGAAGCTGTAAAAATCACCTTGCCGTATCCTTGCGCTATCATTTGCCTCCCTACCTCGCGCGTTAAAATAAAGGGGGCGTCAAGGTTAATATTTAATACGGTATCCCAATAATCATTAGGATGCTCGGCAGCGGGCTTACGCATAATGGTGCCCGCATTGTTTACTAAAATATCTATCCTGGAGTTTTCGTTTAAAAGACGCTTAGCAAACGTTTCTAACGATGCACGGTCACTAAAATCGCATTGATACGCTTTAAATTTCCGGCCCACCGCAATTACTTCTTGCTCAACCTGACTGTTAGTTAAGGCAATAGATGCCGAAACACCAATAATATCAGCCCCGGCACCCGCTAAAGCTAAAGCCATTGCTTTGCCAATACCTCGGTTGCAGCCTGTTACAACGGCAATTTTACCCGATAGATCAAATAGTTTTTGTATTTGCATAGGTTATATACTAAAAATGTAATTCCTGAGGGGTCAATAATTTCCCCAAGCAATTCTAAGGAGTTTTTAAGTAGAAAGTTACCAATACGCCAAAAATATTTACGCAATCGTTCCCGATTAAATTAAAAAGGGACGCCTGGCCGGGCATCCCTTTTTTAATTAAAATTTTTGTTTTAAAGAATTTTGTAACCTACACTAAAATGCCATAGGTTTTGCCGCTGCCCATAATTTTGATTTATCTGAGTTAGCGCACCCTCATAGCGGGCGTCCAAAGAAATATTACCCAAATCTATACCCGCACCGGCCTGGTAGCCTAAAGTACTATGGTTGTAATTTCCAAAATCGTGATACGCGTTTTTAACGTTATCCGAAAAGGTGTCACTTTGATTAAGAATATAAGAATAAATAGGCCCGGCCATTACACGGAAATTTAAACTACTTCCGCCGAATGATTCGCCAACAAGTACCGGAACATCAAGTGTTGTAAATTTTACCTGTCCACTTTCATTAGTAGTATTGTTTTGCGTTTGAAAATTAAATTGCCCCCCTTTACTGCCAACATAAACTTCGGGCTGCACATAAAGCCCTTTACCAATGCGGGCCCATGCACCAAACTGGTAACCGGTAACCGTTGATGATGATGGATTATCGGTATTGATTTTAGAAACGTTAATGCCGGCTTTTGCGCCTAATGTAAATTGTGCCCGTGCATTAACACCGGCTATAGTTAATATTGCTAAACTTAACAGGTACTTTTTCATGATTAGAATAGTTTATGTAAGATTAATAAATGCAAACAAATGCCGAGCCAAAATTAATAAACAGCTATTAGAACTGTTTTTTTTTATTTTTGTTGTAAAACAAATTTAAACAATGGCCGAGATCAACATTAGTAACAAGGATTGGGACAGAATAAAAATTAAAATAAAGCGTAAATACAACCATTTAACAGATGAGCAACTCCAATATACCGAAGGCCAGGAAGACGCTTTAATAACCAAATTAATGGCTTTAGTTAACAGAGACCGTAAATACGTAGTATTTACATTAAAAAAAGCGTTGATCAATATGGATACCAATATTTTATAAATTATACTACTATAAAAGCAGCAACCTTTTTATTAATTTTATCGTTTAATAATTATAATTTAATAGAAAGGTGTAGTTGTGTTGACTAAAAATCTCAGAAAAACAGGTTTAGCTGCCGGGATATTATCACTGGTATTAGTTTTATGGAGCTTTAACGAAGATTTATTCCAGATATCTAAAAATCTGGATGTCTTTGCTTCGCTGTATAAAGAAATTAATACTAATTATGTTGACGATATCAATACATCAAGATTGGTTAAAACCGGTATTGATGCGATGCTGGATGACCTTGACCCTTACACAGAATACATACCGGAATCTGGTATTGAAGATTACAAGTTAAAATATGTGAGTACACAATATGGAGGCATAGGTGCCAGTATCTTCACCAAAGAAAGAAGGGTGCTGGTTTCTGAAGTGGCCGTAGGTTTTCCGGCCCAAAAGGCCGATATACATGCCGGTGATGAACTTTTAAAAATTAATGACATTGACCTGAGTAATAAAACCGGCGACGATGTTAGCCAACTCCTAAAAGGCCCTAAAGGCGCACCTATAAAATTACTGATCAGGCGCGAAAACGTGGCTCAACCTATACAGAAATCATTAATCCGCGAAGAGATCAAACAACCCAATGTATCATACTATGGTATGGTTAAAGGCAATATGGGTTACATTAAGCTGGATAGATTCTTAGAAAACTCGGCAGAAGAGGTAACTGATGCTTTAATTGCACTTAAAAAGAATAATCCCAGTGGCATTATTCTGGATCTGCGCTCAAACGGAGGCGGCATTTTACAGGACGCCGTTAAAATAGTGAACCTGTTTATAGCTAAGGATGTTGAAGTGGTATCGCAAAAAGGCAAGGTATTGGAAAAAAACTATACCTATCGTACCAACAACACCCCTATCGAACCTAATCTGCCATTGGTAGTGCTGGTTAACAGCCATTCTGCGTCGGCATCCGAAATTGTTGCGGGTTCGCTGCAGGATCTGGATCGCGCCGTTATAATTGGGCAACGAAGCTATGGAAAGGGCTTAGTGCAACAAACATTTAACCTGCCCTATAATAGCCTGGTGAAAATTACTATTGCTAAATACTACACGCCATCGGGCAGGTGCATACAGGCGTTAGATTATACCCACCGCCATAACGATGGCAGCGTTGATAAGGTTGCCGACTCGCTTATGCATGAGTTTAAAACCAAGGATGGAAGATCTGTATATGATGGCAGTGGCATTTATCCGGACGTGTTTATAAAACAAGACCGCTTTGCTAATATTACCCAAATATTGGTGGGCAAACTGCTGGTGTTTGATTATGCAACGCATTACCGGGATACCCATCAAAAGATAGACGCCCCTATGCTATTTAAGCTAAGCGACGCCGATTATAATGATTTTTTGAAATTTATAGCTAACAAGGATTATAAGTACAGTAACAAATCTGAAAAATTACTAAACGATTTGAAAACCGAAGCTGATAAGGACAAGGAGTTCACCACAATTAAAACCGAGTACGACGCCCTTAAAGCCAAATTAGCAACCGCCAAAGCAAAAGATATTGAACTCCATAAAGAAGAAATTAAACAGGTTCTGGAAAACGAAATAGCTTCGCGATACTATTATGAGAAGGGCCGTTACGAATGTAATTTCAAATACGATATTGAATTAAGCCGCGCTGTACAGCTCATGCAGGATAAAAACCAGGTAGCTGCCATTTTAAAAGGGCAAGGCAATTATAAAACCATTGGCAAACCAGTGGTAACCATGGCCTCTGCCAAGCCCGAAGATAAGAATCAGGATAATTAAAACCTTGCTTTACTTAAAAAGCTCGCCGTTGCCGGCCTGCCTTAAAAACAAATTTCCGCTAATATTTTGCTAACAGAATTAGGATTTAGGGGTTAGTTTTTCATAATTTTACTTTATGGCCAATTTACCACCACTTGCCGAACGCATGCGCCCCAAAAACCTGGATGACTATGTTGGCCAGAAACATTTGGTTGGCCCGGACGCGGTATTGCGTAAAGCGATAGCATCGGGCGCATTGCCATCCATGATATTTTGGGGGCCGCCGGGCGTTGGTAAAACTACACTGGCTTTCATCATTTCGCAATCGCTCGACAGGCCTTTTTTTTCGCTAAGCGCGATCAATTCGGGCGTTAAAGATGTGCGCGAGGTAATTGAGAAGGCGTCGCAATTACGCGAACAGGGCGATTCGTTACCAGTGCTGTTTATTGATGAGATACACCGTTTTTCAAAATCACAGCAAGACTCCTTATTGGGGGCCGTGGAGCGGGGTATTGTAACGCTGATCGGTGCCACTACCGAGAACCCTTCGTTCGAGGTTATTTCGGCTTTGCTGTCACGGTGCCAGGTTTATATTTTAAAACCCCTCAGCGAAGACGACCTTATCCACCTGTTACAAAAATCGCAGCATGAAGATGCTGTTGTAAAAAAGAGAAATATCACCATTGCCGATTACGAAGCACTTATCCGCCTTTCGGGAGGTGATGCCCGTAAACTGCTCAATATTTTTGAGCTCCTCATCAACGCTATTGATGACGACAAAATCACCATCACCAACGAGCTGGTTTTGGAGCATGTACAGCAAAACCTGGCCCTATATGATAAAGCCGGCGAACAGCATTATGATATTATATCAGCTTTTATCAAATCCATGCGTGGGAGCGACCCTAATGGGGCTGTTTATTGGCTTGCGCGGATGATAGCCGGCGGCGAAGATCCTTTATTTATTGCCCGCCGCATGTTGATACTGGCAGCAGAGGATATAGGCAATGCCAATCCAAACGCTCTCTTACTGGCTCAAAGTTGTTTTAACGCGGTTAATGTAATTGGCATGCCCGAATCTCAGTTGATATTATCGCAAACGGTAATCTATCTGGCTACCTCAGCTAAAAGCAATTCGGCAACTACCGCTATTGGTACGGCTATGGCCTTGGTTAAACAAACCGGCGACCTGCCCGTGCCCCTACACTTACGCAACGCGCCAACCAAACTGATGAAAAACATTGGCTATGGTAAAGATTATAAGTACGCGCATGGTTTTGAAGGTAACTTTGTTGATCAGGATTTTTTGCCCGAGGCCATCCGCGGAACAAAACTTTACGAACCCGGTAACAATGCCAGGGAAATAGAGTCGAAAGAAAAGCTAAAGAAACTATGGGGCGATCGTTATAAATATTAATACATTAGTATAAAACAACACCTATCTAAACCAACAACATCAATGACCTTAACTTTTATACAGCATGAATTAAAGTCCTTTTGGCGGTCAAAAAACACCAGCAAATCAGTAACCATACGTATTGTAATGGGATTTTTGATATTGATACTACTGCTGTATGTTGTTGTATTAGGCTTCTATTTGGATACGATACTGGAACAATCCTTTCCCGGCGAGAATCTGATCATCGCCTTCTCTGGCATGCTGCTCTATTATTTTGTGTTTGATCTGCTGATGCGTTTTCAGATGCAAGAGCTGCCAACATTAACCGTGCAGCCTTACCTCCATCTGCCCGTTAGCCGCAACACCGTAGTAACGTATTTATCGTTAGTCTCTTTAAAATCAGTATTTAACCTTTGGCCGTTTATTATTTCCTTGCCGTTCATCCTAAAAATTATAAAACCCGAACAAGGGTTAAATACTGCATTGTTATTTATTGCCGCTATTACGGGCCTTACCATTTTTAATAATTACCTCAGTTTATATATTAAACGCCGCTCCAATTTAAACGGGTGGGTATCTATCTGTTTTTCAATATTCCTGGTGCTCTTAACCCTATCTGATTTTTCGTGGCATATCATATCGTTCAGAAACCTTTCACTGCTATTTTTTGGCAACATCAAAGCCCACCCTTTATTAGTATTGATACCGCTGGCTTTAAGCTGCATCATTTACTACATCAACTTTTTATACCTTAAGCATAACTTGTATTTAGAGGAGTTGGGCTCGCGTAAAATATCCCATAAAAGCAGTACCGACATACCATTGCTTGATCGGTTTGGCCGCGTTGGGGAGTTGGTAGCTAACGAAGTAAAGCTAATTTTAAGAAATAAACGGTCGCGGTCATCAGTGCTGATGACGACCATGATACTTTTTTACGGGTTAATATTTTATACCAACAAATATTATGGCGATGGCTGGAAAGTTTTTTGCGGCATGTTTATGACGGGCATCTTCATTATAAATTACGGTCAGTTTATGTTTGGCTGGCAAGCTGGCCATTTTGATGGTATTTTAATAAGTAAAATTAAATTTCAGGACTTTTTAAAGGCTAAATACATCTTGTTCACCATAGTATCAAGCGCGGCGTTTTTATTAACATTACCTTACGCCTATTTTGGATGGCATATTATTTTAGTGCACTTTGTAATGTATTTATGGAACATTGGTGTTAACACAACCATTGTACTATTTTTTGCCAACCGCAATTATAAACGGATAGACCTTAGCCGCGGTGCATCGTTTAACTGGGAAGGCGTGGGCGCAACACAACTATTATTAGGCTTCCCATTATTTCTTTTGCCGTTTGTTATTTATGGCCCTGTTGCATTTTTTGGCCATCCGGATATTGCGCTTGGGTTATTGGCAGCCATTGGTTTGTTATTTGTACTTACCCGCCAGTATTGGATAAAACAATTAGAAGAAGATTTTTACGAAAAAAAATATACCATTGCCGAAGGTTTTAGGGCTAAATAACATGATAGAAATAAAAGATCTTAAAAAAGTATATGCCGGTGTAACCGTTGTTGATATTCCGTACCTAAAAATTAGCAAGGGTGAAAGCATTGGTTTAATAGGCAATAACGGTGCGGGTAAAACTACCCTGTTCCGTATTATGCTCGACCTTATCAGGCCGGAGCATGGCGAGGTAACATCCAACGGCGAAAACGTTGCCCTGCACGAAAACTGGAAAAACTATACCGCTTCCTTTTTGGATGAAGGGTTTTTAATAGACTACCTGACGCCCGAAGAGTATTTTTACTTTATTGGAGGCTTGCACCAGCAAACACGCGCGCATGTGGACGACTTTTTAACCTCCCTCACCGATTTTTTTAATGGGGAGGTTTTAAAACGGGGCAAATACATCCGCGACCTATCCAAAGGGAATCAATGTAAAGTAGGTGTTGCAGCCTGCCTGTTACAAAAACCGGAGTTGCTGATGCTGGATGAACCCTTTGCCAATATTGACCCCAGTACACAGATCAGGCTGAAAAACATGATCAAGCAGATGAGCCGGTCGGAAGGGTTAACTACCCTGGTATCCAGCCACGACTTAAACCATGTAACCGAAGTTTGCGAACGTATATTGCTGATGGAAAAGGGCAAAATTATAAAAGATATCGCCACCAGTTCTTCTACATTAAAAGAGTTAGAAGAGTATTTTTCTGTAGCGATAAACCCGTTTCAGGTGTAATACAAATAATTATGGTATCTATATTGGAGTTGGGACTAATCTTTTTTTCTCTTTTGCGGCCATGCTAAAAATACAATTCCTACAATAATTGTAGGAAGCCAAAGGAAAAAAGAATATTTTCCGAGATCGGATATAATAGGATTTAACGATGGCCCACTATAGGAGAACATTGACACACCAAATAGAAACATGGAAACACCCAAGAGCAATATTAATAATCCGAATATTTTAAGCCTTGACATCTTTTATTTACAATTAAGTTTACCCAAAGATATCAATCAGCTCAAATAAAAAAAGCCGTACTTAAATAGCACTTACAACCACATGTAAGTAAGTATGCCGAGGATCGGTTGTAATATATTGTTCTGTATAATTGACCAAACAAACCTTAAACCGCATATCTTAACTACCTATTATTTATGCATCACATCCGCGAAGCCAATATTAACGACGTTAAAGCCATTTGTGAGATAGCAGAGCAAACCTGGTGGCACACATACTCACCAATATTAAGTGATGACCAGATCCGATACATGTTAGATACATTATATGCGCCTGAGGTTATTCACCGCCAGATCCGCGATAAAGAATTGACCTATCTCATATTATCTGATGATGAGGCCGGTGCAGGTTTCGCAGGCTTTTGCCCGCGTGACGAAAACCCGGAGATTTATAAACTACATAAGTTATACTGCTTACCACAAACACAGTGCAAAGGCTATGGCAAGCTGTTAATCAATCAGGTAATTAATTACGTTTTAAACGCGGGTAAACACACCCTGGACCTCAATGTTAACCGCCAGAATAAAGCCAAAAGCTTTTACGAAAAATTGGGTTTTAGCGTTATTTATGAAGAAGATTTACCCATTGGCCCCTATTGGATGAATGATTTTGTAATGCGGAAAACGTTTTAGCAAATAATTAAATATCCAATTCCAGCAACACAGGGCAATGGTCGGAGTGGCGGGCTTCGGGTAAAATAGCGGCTCGTTTAATAAAAGGCTCCAATGCTTTTGTAGCCATATTATAATCAATACGCCAGCCTAAGTTTTTTGCGCGGGCGTTAAAGCGGAAACTCCACCAGGTATAGTTATGCGGCTCTTTATTTAAATGCCTGAAGGTATCAACAAAGCCGGATTGTATAAAGTTCTCCATCCACTCGCGCTCGGCGGGTAAAAAGCCCGATGAGTTGGCGTTTGATTTTGGATTATGAATATCTATAGGCTGGTGGCAAATATTATAATCCCCGGAGATGACCAACTTAGGGCAGGTAATTTTCAGCTGATCAATATACTGGCCAAATTCGTTTAAAAAGCGAAATTTAAAATCTTGCCGCTCCTCACCGCTTGAGCCTGATGGAAAGTAGGCACTCATCACAGACACATCATCAAAGTCGACACGAATATTGCGGCCCTCCCGGTCAAAATCACTTATGCCGCAACCAAATTCTACATGTTTAGGTGTTTGTTTACAAAAAATAGCTGTGCCACTATACCCTTTTTTTTCGGCAGGATACCAATAATGCTCATAACCAAGTTGCTCAACAAGGTGCAAATCGGTAAGCACATCTGGCGTAGCCTTAATTTCCTGCAAACAAACCACATCTGCATCAGTTGCCTGCAACCACGCGAGCCAGTTTTTATTTAGTGCCGAGCGTATGCCGTTTACGTTGTAGGTGATGATCTTCATGTTTGGATACTTAACTAATTGGAGCTGGATTTATTAACGAATATCGAATTTTCAATGCTCAATACCCAATAGAAATAAATTTAATTCTTAATACTATACTCAAAACTCAGTGTTGGTTGTTTAATTTAAAAAGCAGCCTGTCTAATTGTTTACATTGCCGTTTGGTAAGCAGTTCAACAACCATGCTCACATCTTTTATTGGGCGGTCTGCGGCATCTTTTGTTACTGCGGCTATCTTGTCAACCATGTCCAATCCTGCAATTACTTCGCCAAATACGGTATAGCTATGGTCAAGCTGCGGCGTTCCGCCCACCGATTTATAATACTCTCGCTGCCATTCGGGTATCTTTACGCCTTTTAGGCGGGTTTGCTCCAACTTGTTCATTTCATCGTCGGTATATCGCTTACCTTCAACAATGTAAAACTGGCTTCCGCTCGATGCTCTTTTAGGGTTAACGTCGTCTCCTTCGCGTGCGGCAGCCAGTACACCGCGTTTGTGAAAAAGGCTGTCATTAAATTCAGCTTCAATGGTGTATTTTGGGCCTCCGTTACCTAATTCAACCCCCGGTTTAGCACCGCGCGAATCCGGATCACCACCCTGAATCATAAAATTTTGAATAACCCGGTGAAACAAAGTACCGTTAAAATAACCGGCCCTGGTTAGCTTAATAAAATTATCCCGGTGTTTTGGTGTTTGATTGTACAAGCGTATTATACATTCGCCGTAGCTGGTTTTAATAAGCACATATTGATTTTTAGGTGCTTTGGCGATAGCTCCAAATGCAATAAAAAATAACAGGATGGTGGCAAATGCTTTTTTCATAACCACTCTTATAAAACCTCTTCAAAATAATCAACCATAAGCGATTTGATAACCATTTCTTGTTCCAACAGGGTATAATTAGGAATTGGTGATACCAGTTTCCAATGTGGCCAGCCATCCTGATCCAGACCCTCCAATTCATAAAACCCCAATTTGCTAAAAAGCTTGCAATTGGCAATGTGCATTAATTCTTCTTTTTGGCGCTTGCTAAATTTTTGTGGCCCCTGGCCCAGCTCCTGCACACCAATTAAAAAAAGCATCACTTTAATGTCGGGTATATCTGTGTCAAAGTCTTTCGCAATACGATGTTGCAGAGTGCTCCATTTGGCATTTATTTCAGCTGGCGTCATTTGGCAAATATACAGCAAGTAAAAACAAAATTTATTGAATAAACTTAAACATGATAACGATAATGTTACTGATGACCATCTTCGCAAATAACAATTATCAAAAAAAATCGGTATATTTGTTAGCAGTTTAATATTAAAATAAATAAATTTTTATAATTTATCTTCCATATATAATATCACTGCAATTGCTGCGTTAATTGTAAGCTTGAAAAAACATACAAAACATATCTGCCTCGCATGGATCGTATTGATCTGTTTTTTAACAGGGCAGTACATCGTTTTTTCGCATCAGCATTATACGGGTACCAAAGCCGTAATATATTCTATAAAACATGTAGAGCCATCGCAAACCGTTAGCGAAAAATGTAGCATCTGCGATATAATGCACTATTCGCATATGGCTATTTTTACCGATGCGTTAACATCATTACGTGTTACCATTTGCAGTACACAATACACTTGCAGCCATAATTATGTAGGCATCCGCCTGATCCGCTCTGCCGGGCGTTCTCCGCCACAAGCTTGTTAACTTAATAGGTCAATTTCTTAATTGCTTATCATAACCAATTTTGGCGGTAAGCTTTTTAAGATATTTAGTTAATGCACGTTATACTACATTTTATCATCCGTATGAAAGTTAAAATATTCAAGTTACTTTATATTTTCCTATTTCCGCTAATTGCAGCGCCTGTTTTGGCCAACCCCATAAATTTAAATGATATTGCCACTGGTACATTAACCGGAACAATAACAGATAAGGCAGATGGGCAACCACTTATTGGAGCCACTGTTTCTATACCCGATTTAAGGAATGGAGCCAGCACCAATACAGAAGGTAAATATGTATTAAACCATGTGCCCAAAGGCATTTATTTAATCCAGGTGAGGTACATTGGGTATGCCACCATAACTCAAAAAGTTGATTTTTCTAAAATAACAACGCTCGACTTTCAGATGCAGGTTTCGGCAATTGAAGCAGGTGAAGTTGTTGTTACCGGCGTAACCCGCGCCACCGAGCTCAGAAAAAGCCCTATCCCTATAGTGGCCGTTGATAAAAAATTTATAGATGAACGCGCGGCTTCGGGCAATGTGATTGACGAGATAGCGAATTTACCTGGCATAAACGCTGTTACCACAGGCCCCAATGTATCAAAACCTTTTATACATGGGTTAGGGTACAACCGGGTAATTACTTTAATGGATGGAATACGCCAGGAAGGGCAGCAATGGGGTGATGAGCATGGCGTTGAAGTTGATCAAAACGCGGTAGATAGGGTAGAGGTTATTAAAGGCCCGGCAAGTTTAACCTACGGCTCTGACGCCATTGGTGGTGTTGTAAATTTATTATCGCCACCACCACTTCCCGAAGGTGAGGTAAACGGTTCGTTGCAGCAAATTTATGGTACAAACCAGGGCTTGTTTAATACTTCTTTAAGGCTGCAGGGAAACCATAGCGGTTTTGTTTGGGGCACAATACTGTCGGCTAAGGAGGCAAAAAACTATCAGAACCATCACGATGGACGGGTGTATAATACCGGCTATCAGGAAAAAGATGCCAGGGTGATGGCCGGTATTAACAAATCATGGGGATATAGTTATTTTAACGCCTCCCTATTTGACGACCTTCAGGAAATACCAAATGGTAGCCGCGATTCCACCAGCCGCCGCTTTACAAAGCAAATCACAGAGGCAGATACTTACCGCCCGATTGTAGCTGATGATGAACTTAATTCATATAACATAACCCCATTGCACCAGCATGTGCAACTCTATCGTATTTATAATAATAGCAGTTTTGTTTTAGGCGGTGGAGATTTACTCATTAACCTTGGCTATCAATACAGCCATAGAAGAGAGTTTACCCACCCGTTTTTAACAGATATAGCCGGTTTAAATTTACAGCTGAGTACTTATACCTATGACTTTAAATACAATTTTTCGTTTGGTGATGGGTATGAGGCTTCTTTTGGGATTAATGGCCAGTACCAAAACAATACACTGGGCTTAAGTACAGCCTTCCCGATACCCGCTTATACCCAGTTTGATGTGGGGCCTTTCTTTTTTATCAAAAAGAGTTATGGCAAATTGGATATATCTGCTGGGGGCAGGTTTGATAGCCGTTCTTTTAAAGGCGCCGCAGCTTATGTAGATACCACGGATACCGCTTTTCCTAAACTATATACTGGTAATAGCCCAAATACAACGCCAAACGTTTTTACGCAGTTTAATGAATTGCAAAAAAGCTTTTCAGGCGTGTCAGGCAGTTTTGGGGCTACGTATAATGTATCACATGCTTTTCTTATCAAAGCTAATTTTGCAAGGGGATTTAGGGCACCAAGCATTGCCGAACTGTCCGCCAGAGGGGCTGATCCGGGCTCCAAAATCTACCATACAGGGAACAAAAACTTTGTGCCCGAATTTAGTTTCCAGGAAGACATAGGCGCTTTTCTCTCCATTCCAAATCTTTCGGCAAGTGTTGAGTTGTTTAACAACGATATCAGTAACTATATTTTTCAGCAACAGGTACTGGATGGCAATGGCGCGCCCGTTTATACGGGAGGGTATACCACCTTTACATATGTGCAAAGCAAAGCCCGTATTAATGGCGGCGAATTTAGCCTCGATTTACATCCAATGCATTGGCTGCACTTTGAAAACTCTCTAACATTAACCTATGGCCAAAACAAAGGTACTGGTGGCATAGTTGCCGATAGCCTAAAATATTTACCATTTATACCGCCCTTGCACACGCACTCGGAGTTAAGGGGCAATTTTAGTAAAGGTTTTGGCAAGTTAAAAAATGTATACGTGTCTGTAAATTTAGATCACTATAACAACCAGGACAGGTTTTTTGCAGCTTATGGGACAGAAACAGCTACCCCTGGTTATAATTTATTAGGCGCGGGTATTGGCGGTAATTTTGTAAACGCGGCAGGCAAACCAGTACTTAAGTTATTTATTGAAGGCACTAATTTAACCAACACAGATTATCAGGCGCATTTAAGCCGGTTAAAATATTTCGACAATCGCAATGGTGCCGGTGCCGCAGTGCGCCCGGGTATTTTTGGCGTTGGCAGCAATGTAAGCTTTAAAATTATTGTTCCGCTTAACCTTAAAAAAGCTTCGTAAAACGTAAATTAACAATGCTTTTAAGGAGGCTGTATCCAAATTGTAATGCCCCCCAAAAGTTAGACACTTATGGGGGGCATTACATTACAATTTGGATACAGCCTCTTTTTATTTAAGATGTTATAAGAGGTATGTTTTCACTAAATTTTTAGTAATTTGGATAACAGTACTGTATTATTGCATTGGATTTTTATAATATAAACTCCTAATTTAAGGCCTGCAACATTTGCTTGTACGGCATTCTCACCAGGCTCCGCGCTAACAGAAAATTGACGGACAGTATTTCCGTTGCTATCCGAAATTGTGCATACGGCAGGCCCGCCTATAGCTGTAAAAAACTTAATAGTGGTATTTGAGCTGGCAGGGTTAGGATAAACTGTTATTCCTGTGCTGGTAGTAACACTACCCAATACTATTGCAGTATCTCTATTTATCGTGTTGAAGCTAGAAAAAGCACCGGCTGCTTTGCCTGTCCCCTCGGCTTCAAGGCGTACATAATCAAACTGTACATCGCCACTATTGCCTCCTCCGGCAATACGCTCAGTAAAGGATATCACGTTTGCCCCTTTGTGCAATAAATTGGCCGGGAAAGTAAATCGATAATCAGAAAAAGCGCCATGAATAGCCTTACGGATAGTAGCATCTGATGCGTTGGGTGGAGCAACGCCAGTTGATGGGTTTGTAATGTTGGTTCCGTTAACGGTTACTATCACCGCGGCATCAAAGGTGGCAGCAAATGCCGCATATACAGCTGCTGTTGACCCAGATGTTGGAGCGGCGTTTAAGGTAAAATTGACTTTCCAGTCTGGTGTTGTTGATTGAAGATTTTTATCCCAATACTGTACAAAGTTCCAATCCGTACGGGGGTTGCTTGTACCTATAGTATAATTTACGCCATTAGGAAATTCTGCTGTGTAATTCATGAATATACCCCAACGAGTGTCCGGAAACGTATTGCTTTTCCACCAATCGGTACCATGTTTAAATTCGCCGGAAGTACGGTCGGGTATACCAATTGACCAAACTGTTGGCGCGGTTCGGGTAGGTGTCCAGGATACATTCCCCAAAGCAGCGGTTGCTCCGGCAGTTAGTGTAAAATAATTAAGTTTTTCCATGGTGCCGGCAGCACCCGGGCCAAAGGCATATATATTATATTTACCCGGCAATACATGAGGAATAGTGAAATTACCGCTACCATCTGTTTTTACCCAAAACTGGTAATTTTTGGCCCAAAATTGAAAATCAGTATTACCTGTAGTTGATTGAGGCGTTACAGCAACACCCACCCACATATTAGCTGCAGATGCTGTTGGCTCTGTTGGGTCGCTAATTACCAGCTTCCCGGTAACGGTACCCCGCCCGCTTTGTTTAATATAATTGGTGTTAGTTAACCAATTATATGGCCATGCTCCCTGCTCTGTTTTAGCTTGAGCGAGCGCATCTGCATACAAGGCGTTTGGCCCACCGGAGTTGCTGTTACAATAAATTAAAAAAGGGCCATAAACTTTTTTAAAGTTCTCGCCGGCTGCCATGCTAAAATCATTACCCATACCATAATGTTCGCCATTTAGCATGTTGAGCATAGTTGGGCTATTATGGCACAATAATTCGCGTTTCATAGGGCCACCATTATAATATTCTTTACTAGGCGCGGTAACCCAAATGCCAATATTCTTGCTGGTACTGCTCCATCCCCAAACATCCGTGATACCCAAATCGGCACTATAATCATATTTACATTCGTATTTATTTGCATCTATCCCGGTATGCAGAAGCCGCACTTCTTTGGGTGCTCCGGTAACTGCCGTGCTGGATTGCCAATCGGCCAACGAGGCAACCTGCTTGTTACGAAGTGCATCAACACTTAACCAGTCGAATATAGGGCTAGGGTAACTGGCCATACGCCATTCCCCGCCAGGGTTAAAAGGATAACTTGATGGGTGATCAAGCATTGCAGATACATAAACACCCTGCGCGCCGCGAGGTAACGAATAATAAATATCTACATCCATTGCAGCAGTTGAAGATGAACGATCCCAGGGCATATGCAGCTTTATTTCGGCATAATTACCTCCGTTATGGGCGGGGTCTGCTGTTAGTGTATAAGCACAGCCTGATGGGTTCTGATAACTGGGCATGTTCCAGCTCCAGTATATTGCTCCACCATTATAGCCGCCACTTAACAAGTTTAACCCTTTGTAATCGAGAGCAGTAATTTCGGCCGAGCTTTTAGTTACTGTAAATGATACAATACCGTTGTTTAATGTAACGGTGCTCCCGTTATCTGTTACAGTTACATTGGGCCCGGTGCCTGTACCGCCGCCAGGAACATTAGCGAAAGTGTTGAAGGTAAAGCATGCTAAAGCAATGCTTAATAAGCATAAAAAGTTTTTCATAACGATTAATAAAATTGGTTTTAGTAAATAGGTTTATGTTTGTTTAGCGTATTAAACTATACCTAAACATTTTTTAAACGTAATAAGAATATTATGATCAACTATCCTGTACCATCCTATAGGCTAATGACTTAAAAGGCAGAATAATAAAAAGGGCAATGTATGGCTTAATAAAAAACGGCCCGGAGCTGAGTGCTTCCGGGCCGTTATAACAATACAATTTTCAGGTTTAAATTTTCCCGATAGGTTGCTGTTGCCCCAATACATTCAGGGCCATCATTTCTTTCATGGTACGTTGCATGTTTTCTCCCGATCCATCTAAGAAAATAACGTTGCCTTTGGAGTTTTCAGAAAAATGTTTGATCGCTTCTGTCCACATCGTGAACAAAATTACCGAAGTATCCATATCTGCCTGTTGCATTTCTTTAGCAGCAACCGCCATACCTTTAGCTACTTCCTCACGGAAAAGCGCTATACCCTGTCCGCGTAACTGGGCGGCTAAACGTTCTGCTTCCGCCGATATTTTAATAGCGTTACCTTCTGCTTCCGCTGATTTTGTTTTGGTGATTAATAATGCTTGTCCTTCGTTCTCGGCAGCAGCCTTCAAGTTGTTTGATGCAACTACCTGACTCATAGATTTCATAATCACATCATCAAACGTAATATCATTCAATTGCAAATCCTGCAAATGGTAGCCCCAGCTTTCCAATATCTGGTCAATCTGCTCTTTTACATGTATAACAATGTCATTCCTTAAAATAAGCACGTCGGCCTGGCGTTTGGTAGCAACATACGCACGGATAGATCCTTCTACGGTACGGATAAGGGCCTGCATTAAATTGCGTTCATCCACAAATTTAAATGCCACGTTCTTAATGGTTTCCTCGTCGTGATTTAAAACCGAATACAACAGCATGGCCTTGAAATAAACGTTAGCCTGATCCACAGTAACCGCCTGGAATTCCAACTCAACAGAACGGTTCTGAATAGAGATCCGCGAGGAGATCTGCTCTATGAAGGGGGTCTTAAAATTTAATCCCGGCGATAGGATACGACTATATTTTCCGAATACGGTAACTACGGCAATTGTGCCTTGTTGTACCGTAACAAACGAAGAAAACAATATAGCGGCAATAATAAATACAATTACTAAGAATGCTATTGACATAATTTAATTTTTATTGTTTGAAACGAATATATGTAATCCTTTTCATAATTGGTTGGTTTTTTGATATAGTAATAAACAAATAATATATCATACCATGAACATGAAACGAACCTTTGGGGCTATTTTAACTGTATTAGGAATAGTAGGCCTTATTTATGCTGGTTTTAGTATTATGCAACACACCGGGCAAACCACCAATATTATAGTGATAGCGATTATTGCATTATTGTTTTTCTTTTCAGGAATTAGTTTGGTGCGTACTACTAAGGATGAAGTGTAGCCTTTACAGATCAGGCGTTACTACACCCTGATCTGTAATATTTAAGCCCGATTGTGGAAAGTCATTAGTAGTAAGTGCTTTGATGCGTGCAACCGCGCGGTTTTTGCTATCGTACTCCAACCCTTTAGTATGGGTCTGTTTAATGGAGATGATTTTTGCATTTAAAAACTCACCTTTGGGGTTGAGGTATACTTTAAGTATCGGTGCAATTCCACATATTCCGGCAACGCTAACACTTTTATAGGTGCAAAAATTACCTAAACTATAAGCTATTAAACGGTTTTTGTAATTTTCCATTGCCCGGGTTACATGCGGGCCGTTTCCAAATACCACATCTGCACCAGCGTCAATAGCGTTATGGGCAAATGCACATACATCACCACGTTTTTCGCCTAAATAAGATTCGCATTTAAAAGGAACATGTTCAAAGCTTACCCCTTCGCCGCCCCCGTGGAATGATACAATAACGATGTCGGCCTGCTGTTTAAGCTTTTTAATAATTGTTGCAGCATTTTTCAAATGGAGTATTGATACCGTATTGGCATTAGGTGCAAATGCGCAAAAACCATATTTTATGCCTTTTAGCGTAAATACTGTTTGTTTACAAGCTTGCAAACCCGCGTAACGAATGCCATAATTATCCAGCGTTTTAGTGGTACTTGCCATACCTGGCGCGTCAAAATCGCCAGTATGATTGTTAGCTAAACTAACCACGTCAAAGCCTGCATCCTTTAATACGCCTGCGTAACATTGCGGCATTCTGAACAGATAAGCGTGAATCATTTTTTGCTTGCGCAACGATGGGGCTCCGGTATCCAACAAAGTCCCTTCTAAATTCCCAAAGGTTAAATCGGCTTCCCGCAAGTCTTTTAGCACTGCTTTAAAACTTTGTTTTGCATTATCAGGCGGAAGCTTGCCGTTGTTGGGATAAGATGAACCCAGCATAATATCCCCAACAGCTGCTATGCATATGGTATCATGCCGGTTTACTCCTGCCTTTTTTGTATGGTGATGGTGTCCTGTTTTCTTATCATGCTGTACTGCTTTTGATGGCCGCTCCTCACAACCGAAAAGCAACAAGATATAAGCGGCAATAAGTAATGTTAAACAATTTTTCATGGCAAAAAAAAATCCTTTTCGGATAAGAAAAGGATTTTCAAATTTAATCTTAAATAAATTTATTTGGTATTTTTTTCTGCTAACTCTTCTTTCTCCAGCTCCTCTTTAAAAGAATCTAACAGACGGCCACCTCTATAAAAATAGCGGGTATAATAATCATCGTTTAAACTATTTATAGCTACTCCTTTTGACGAAGCGTGCGCAAATCTGTTATTACCTAAATAAATACCAACATGTGATATGCTACGGCTATGAATTTTAAAGAAAACCAGATCGCCTTCTTTCAACTCATCCTTCTTAACAGGGCTAACCATGCTAAAAATATCACGGGAGTTACGGCGGATAGTAAGGTTGAACACTTTACTATACAACTCTTTAGTAAAAGCTGAACAGTCAATCCCTTTTCTTGAACTTCCACCAAAACGGTAAGGCGTACCTATCCAATCGTAAACAAATTGGAATAATTTAACATTTGAAGTGGTGGAAAGGGCAACGCCCATGATTTGCGAAAGGTACTCTTTTACCAGGCTTTTATCCTGATCGTCAGAAACTTTTTCTGTTTCTTCTTTTGGTATAGATTTTGATTGTGCTTGTATATCGGCTATTAAAACGCTGAAACACAATGAAAATGCAATAAAAAATTTCTTCATTTAATCCAATTTGTTGTTAGGGTCATTAACAATAACTTGTTATTTGGTAACTTAAAAACTATTGAACGTATTTATTCGTACGTTGATATTTTTTAGTTTCCAGATTTCGAAGGTAGCTTTAAATTTCTCTTTTCCAAAAAAAATCTAATAAAATGTAAACAATGTTGCTGCGGTTTCGCTTTTTACGCGGATATAGTTAGATTTGCGCATCTTAAACAAAAAAGATTCTTTTTACACATGAGTTCAGTCGCTATAACTAAAGACACATATCTGCATTGGTACGAATCCATGCTTTTAATGCGAAAGTTTGAAGAAAAATCCGGACAATTATATGGGCAACAAAAAATAAGGGGCTTTTGCCACTTATATATAGGACAAGAAGCTGTTTTAGCCGGTGCAATGTCTGTAATGAAAAAAGGTGATAGCATGATTACTGCCTATCGTGATCACGCTCATGCCTTAGCACAAGGCACATCTCCAAACGCTGTTATGGCCGAACTTTACGGAAAAGCAACAGGTTGCTCTAAAGGTAAAGGTGGTTCAATGCACATGTTTGATAAAGCTAACCATTTTTTTGGAGGCCACGGTATTGTTGGCGGCCAAATACCTATGGGCGCAGGCGTTGCTTTTGCTAACCAGTATTTAGGTAAGGATACGGTAAACGTTTGTTATATGGGCGATGGCGCTGTTCGCCAGGGTGCTTTAACCGAAACATTTAATATGGCTTCCCTTTGGAAGATCCCTGTAATATTTGTTTGCGAAAACAACGGTTATGCCATGGGGACTTCTGTAGCACGTACAACCATACAAACTGATATTTACAAATTAGGTTTACCCTACGATATACCTTCTTCCGCTGTTGACGGTATGGACCCTGTTGCGGTACACAACGCCATGGACGAAGCCATTGAGCGTGCCCGTAAAGGCGATGGCCCAACCTTTTTGGAAATGCGTACTTATCGTTATAAGGGACACTCCATGTCTGACCCTCAAAAATACCGTACCAAAGACGAGGTTGAAAGCTATAAAGCCAAAGATCCTATTGAAACGGTTAAAAATGCTATTCTGGCTAACGGCTATGCCGATGAGAAATGGATTGAGGATATTGATGAAAAAATCAAAGGGGTTGTTGATGAGGCCGTTAAGTTTGCCGAAGAGTCGCCTTGGCCAGAAGCATCAGAGCTATATACTGATGTATACGTTCAAAAAAATTACCCTTACATAAGAGACTAATTATCATCTATAAAATAATTAAACTATTCATCAAATAAATATATGGCTGAAGTAGTTAAGATGCCTAAAATGAGCGATACCATGACTGAAGGGGTATTAGCGAAATGGCATAAAAAGGTTGGCGACAAAATAAAATCGGGCGATGTGCTTGCCGAAATTGAAACGGATAAAGCAACAATGGATTTTGAATCTTTTCAGGATGGAACCTTATTATACATTGGTGTAGAAGAGGGTAAAGCCGTTCCTGTTGATGCGGTTATTGCCGTAATGGGTAAAGAAGGCGAAGATTATAAAGCCGCTCTAGCTGCCGAAGGTGATTCTGCCGCGCCTGTAGCGGAAGCAAAACCAGCTGCTGATAAAGCACCGGCCACACCAGTAGAAGAGAAGAAAACACCCGCGGCTCCGGCTGTTGATCTGTCAAAAATACCCGCCACTGTTATACGTATGCCTTTAATGAGCGATACCATGACAGAAGGCGTGATTTTAAAATGGAACTTTAAGGTTGGCGATAAAGTTAAAAGCGATGACTCGTTAGCCGATGTGGAAACCGATAAGGCCACCATGGATGTTGTAGGTTACGAAGCCGGAACACTATTATATATAGGTGTTAAAGAAGGCGAAGCCGCAAAAGTGAACGCCATTATCGCAATTGTTGGTAAAGAAGGTACTGATATTACGCCGTTATTACAAGACGGATTGGGCGCACCTGCTGCAAAAGGCGAAGATGCTCCTGCTGCAAGTCAGGCAGCTAATACGCCAGGGCAGGCTCAAACAAGCGATGCTGATGATAGCCGTGTTAAGGCGTCGCCTTTGGCACGTAAAATAGCTAAAGATAAAGGCATCAGCTTAACAGAATTAAAAGGAAGTGCAGAAAACGGCCGTATAGTAAAGAAGGATGTTGAATCATTCTCGCCATCATCAGCAAAAGCAGCCACACCAGCACCCCAGGTTGCAACGGGTGCTCCAGCTACTCCTGCCGCTGCTACCACAAACACTCCTCCTCCTGCGCCAAAAATCACTATTCCTGAATTTGTAGGTGAAGAAAAATATACCGAGAAACCGGTTACCCAAATGCGTAAGGTAATTGGTAAACGATTAGCCGAAAGTTTGTTTACCGCTCCGCATTTTTATGTAACCATGTCCATAGATATGGATCAGGCTATTGAGGCCCGTAACAAAATCAATGCTTACGCCCCAAGCAAGGTGTCGTTTAACGATCTGGTACTTAAAGCTACCGCCATCGCTCTAAAACAGCATCCTAATATTAATTCATCATGGTTAGGCGATAAGATCCGTTATAACGAACATGTTAATATTGGCGTAGCCGTTGCGGTTGATGAAGGCCTGCTGGTTCCGGTTATTAAATTTGCTGATGGCAAGTCATTGAGCCATATCTCTGCCGAAGTAAAAGATTTCGCTGGTAAAGCAAAATCTAAAAAACTACAACCCAATGAAATGGAAGGCTCAACGTTCACCATATCAAACTTAGGTATGTTTGGTGTTGATGAGTTTACCGCTATTATTAACACACCAAACTCATGTATTCTGGCGGTTAGCGGTATACAAGCGGTTCCGGTTGTTAAAAACGGTGCTGTAGTGCCGGGCAACGTAATGAAGGTTACCTTAAGTGCCGATCACCGTACGGTTGATGGTGCAACAGCTGCCGCGTTTTTACAAACATTAAAAGCTTTGTTAGAAGAACCCGTTAGGCTACTGTTCTAACTCGTTTAACCATATTTGAAAGCCGGGACCTTTGGAGGAGCCCGGCTTTTTTTGTTTGGGTAAAATTCCATTGCATGTACCGGAATTTTTCCGTATATTCACATCTTAATACCTCATAATCAGATACATCGCTTAATAGTATCGAAAATTTTACTCTCCACCCATGACAGTACAGGATGCTGCGATTATTCAAATAACGCATTTTTAACCTACCAATATTTGCCATATAGCGGTATCTTGCAAGCTTATAAACCTGTTTTACAAAAATTATAAATGAAAATCATTATTATAAATAAACGCGCCTGGCGGTGGTGTTTCACAGGATGCTTATTGCTATGCTTTTTGTGTATAAACATAACTTACGCGCAAGTAAAATTGAAGCAAGGTGAGTGGGAAACATTAAAAATAACTAATACACAACCAACTGAGATAAATAATTTTGGCTCGGCATTCCCTATTGGAAATGGCAGGCTCGGTGCAAAATTATTTGGTGGAGTAGCATCGGAATTGGTTTGTTTAAATGATGTTACACTATGGTCGGGTGCGCCACACCATTATGAAGACTCCAACTCTCCAAAGGTTTTAGCCCAGCTTCGTGCCGCGTTAGCTGTTGCTGATTATAAAAAAGCAGATGAACTGGCCCGGAAAATGGAAGGGCCAAACACCGAGTCGTACCAACCGCTTGGAAATTGGCATCTGGACTTTCCTGGTCAGGATAGCTATACCAATTACAGCAACACGCTGGATATGGACCAGGCCATGGTTACCACACATTATACCGTTGACGGTATAAATTACACCCGTGAAACCTTTGCCAGTTATCCCGATCAGGTTATAGTGATGCGCGTATACAGCAATCAGAAAGGCAGTATAACTTTCAATACCCATATGGATAGCCAGCTACAAGGCAAGGTAAACGTAGCCGGGAACGAAATTGTATTAACAGGGCACGCGCCAATAAGTGTGAAGGATGCCACAGGGAAACCCCTGGTAACCTGGGACGAAAAAATGGGCACCCGTTTTGAATCTGAGCTAAATGTAAAAACAAGCGGAGGCAAGGTTCAAACAGCGGGCCAGTCGGTTCAAATATCAAAAGCCGATACCGCGGTTTTAATATTTTCGGCCGCTACCAGTTTTAATGGGTACAATAAAGAAGCAGGCACGCAAGGTAAGGACGCAAGTGCTATAGCAAAGTCTTATCTTAACAAAGCGTTACAACTGTCTTATCAGCAATTGTTGCAAAACCATGTAAAAGATTATCAAGGCATGTTCAGGCGGCTTTGGGTTGATATTAATGGCGAAAAAGCCAACAAATACGCCCTCGCTTATCAATGGGCGCGATACAATCTTATCGCGTGCTCAAGGCCTGGCGGTGGTGCTCCGCGTAACGAACAGGGTATCTGGAATCGGGATATTACACCGCATTACGCATCCAATTATACGCTGAATGAAAACCCTGAAAAGTATTATACAGTAGCGGAGCCAGCCAATATTGGCGAAGTTACATTGCCTTTAATCGCTTTTATTGATGATTTAGCCAAAGCAGGAACCGTAACGGCCAAAGTAAACTACGGTTTTCACGGATGGGTTACGCACCATAATTCGGATATCTGGGCCATGACCACAATGAGCCCCGGCGACCCTTGCTGGGCCGACTGGCCAATGGGCGGTGTATGGCTTTGCCAGCATGTTTGGGAACATTATGCTTTTGGCATGGATAAAACCTACCTCAAAACACAAGCTTATCCGCTAATGAAAGGGGCGGCAGAATTTACGCTCGATCTGCTGGTTAAAAATAAAGAGGGGTATTGGGTTACCTCACCTTCCACATCACCCGAAAACCATTTTATGGATGCCCAGGGAACGCGGGTGGCAGTAAGCATGGGTTCTACAATGGATATGGCCTTTGTTAAAGAATTATTTCAAAACTGTATTAAAGCAAGTGCGATATTAAACATAGATGCCGGTTTTAGAAACAAGCTCCAAACTATTTTACCACAATTATTGCCATTTCAAATAGGCTCACAAGGCCAGCTCCAGGAATGGTCGGAAGATTTTAAAGAGGCAGAACCTACACACAGGCACGTGTCACACCTGGTATCAATATGGCCCCTGAGCCAGATCACTAAAGATAAAACACCGCAGTTTTTTGAGGCGGCGCATAAATCATTGGAGTTAAGAAAAGGTGGAGGCTATCATCCCGACAAGGCCGGAATGTGGGCCCGTTTACTTGATGGCGACAGGGCAATGGCCACGCTGAGTCTTAAATATCCAACACTGTACGATGCCCCGTTTGGTGGTTTCGCCGAAATGTTACTGCAAAGCCATACCGGATATGTTGATATTTTACCGGCCTTGCCCACCGCCTGGGATAAAGGAAAGGTTTTAGGCCTCAGAGCCCGGGGTGGATACGAGGTAGATATTGAATGGGCAAATCACGAAATCAAAAAGGTAGCCATCAGGTCATTTAATGGCCAAACACCTGCTGTAAGGGTAATGGGTAAATTGATAAATATTAAAACAGACCCGAGAATATCGTTTCAAATAATTAAAAATTAAGTCTTCAGTAATGTATAGTAACTTCAGTAAAACAAGCATTTGCACCCTATTATTATTTTTAGCGATAAATATTGCTTTCGCGGATGTAAAGTTGGCGAGCCCTTTTGGGGATCATATGGTATTGCAGCATAATACATTAGTACCGGTTTGGGGGACTGCCGATCCGGGCGAAAAAGTAACGGTAAAATTGGGGTCGCAAACTAAAACTACCATTGCCGGTGCAGATGGCCGATGGATGCTGAAGTTAAAAAAACTTAAAGCCGGAGGCCCTTATACCATGCTGGTTTCGGGTAAAAACAAAATAGAGTTTAACGATGTGTATGTAGGCGAAGTTTGGTTATGTTCGGGCCAATCCAATATGGACATGACGGTAGCCCGCGAAGATCGTTACTGGTGCGGTGTATTTAATGAAAAAGAAGAAGTTGCCACGGCCAATTATCCATTGATCAGAGTTTTTGATACGGATTTTGCACCAAGGCTGGAGCCTCAATCTTCAGTTAATGGCAAATGGGAAGTTGTTTCTCCACAAACTGTTGGGCATATATCGGCGGCGGCCTATTTTTTTGCGCGCGATCTTCAAAAGAAGATAAAGATGCCCATAGGGCTAATTACCACTGCTTTTGGTGCAAGTACCGCCCAAGCATGGATAAGTAAAGAGGCTATGGAAAAAGATACTGTGTTTAAGCCCCTGCTTGCTGCATTTCAAGATAAGATTGATAAATACATTACAGATACCACCGCAAAACATGCTTATCAGGTAGCATACGAAAAATGGAAAATTGAGTCGGCCGCTGCAAAAGCCGCAGGTAAAGACGAACTTCGGGGCCCCAAAAATGCCGATCCTGTACGCGACCAGCATAACCCATTTGTTTTATGGAATGGCATGGTGGCGCCACTGGTGCCATATGCTATTAAGGGGGCACTTTGGTATCAGGGGGAGTCTAACAGCCCTACAGCCAACATATTCAGACATATTAATGAAACTTTAATTTTAGATTGGCGCAAGCAATGGGGGCAAGGTAATTTTCCGTTCATTTATGTACAGCTAGCCAATATTGGTAAAACTGTTGATAGCATCCCCGCTAAGGGAGGTGCAGAAGCTGTAAAAAGAGAGGCGCAATTACAAAATTTGTCGGTACGTAATACTGCTATGGTAGTAGCCATTGATGACGCCGACCCGGACAATATGCTCAATGTTCATTGTAAAAACAAACAGTTAATAGGCCAAAGGCTTGCCCTTGCAGCAGAGGCTATAGCCTATGGCTATAAAATTACCTACAGTGGGCCTATATATGATAAAATGGAAATTAAAGGCAACACCATACGCCTGCATTTTAAACATATAGGAGGTGGGCTGGTAGCCAACGGAGGTGATCTGAAAGGATTTGCCATTGCCGGAGAAGATAAAAAGTTTGTATGGGGCATTGCCCGAATTGAAGGAGATGCCATTTTAGTTACCAACCCAGCCATAACTAAGCCTGTGGCAGTGCGTTACGGCTGGGCAAATAACCCCCCTGTAAGTTTATATAACGTGGCTGGTTTACCTGCTTCGCCTTTTCGGACTGATTGTGATGATAAATAACTTTTTTATAAAAATTATTTTACATTTACATCTACCTAAATTATCCTCCTATGTACAAAATATTTTCGTTTTTGATGGTAAGTTGCATTGTTGCGTTTAAAGTACACGCTCAGGAAAAACCTGCTATAACCCCGGGTGCTCCTACAGAATTGCCCGGCAAGGGGCTGGCCCAGCATGATATGTTTTACGCCGGGGAAGGCAACAATACAATGAGCATAGTAAAAAAGGGCAAAATAGTTTGGACCTATATTGATACCAACAAAAGAGGCGAAATAAGTGATGCCGTATTGCTATCAAACGGAAATGTATTATTTGCACATCAATTTGGAGTAACAGAGATTACCAGCGATAAAAAAATGGTATGGAACTATAATGCCCCGCCAAATACAGAGATCCATACCGCGGAGCCTATTGGCAAAAACAAAGTTTTATATATACAAAACGGCAACCCGGCTAAAATGGTGATTGTCAACATTCAATCAGGTAAAACCGTATTCGAAATGGAGATGCCGGTTAAAAACCCATTGTCAACACATGGGCAATTCAGGCATGTTAGCATTACCGATGCAGGCACACTTTTGGCCGCGCATATGGACATGAACAAAGTGGTGGAATATAATGGCGAGGGGAAAGCCATTTGGTCGGTAGATGTGCAGAGCCCCTGGAGTGCAGAACGTTTAAAAAATGGCAATACGTTAATAACCAGTAATGGCAGGTTTGTACGGGAAGTGAATACAAAAGGTGAAACCGTATGGGAATTTACACCTGCCGACTTGCCTTCCTTTAAATTTTCGGGGTTACAACGTTCAAGCCGGCTGGCAAATGGCAATACATTGATTAATAACTGGGCAAGCAAAGGTAACGGGACTGAAGTACAAGCTATTGAGGTTAGCCCGGATAAAAAGCTCGTATGGGCCTTACGCGAATGGACACCTCCGCAGGATTTGGGCCGCTCAACCAATATCCAAATTTTAGATAATCCGAAAGTAATTCCTGAACATGTACATTTTGGGAAGATAAAGTAAAAAAAGCAGCCCTTTTTACGATACCTTGTTATTGTTTT
>JANXTT010000151.1 GCA_025352225.1 Mucilaginibacter sp.
AATACAGTAAATATCCATACATAAACGGTTTTGCTTTGGGTAGTTTTAATTTTAACATCCTGTTTTATATCCTCTTTAGTAGCTATAGTATCGGTTAAAGTGCTTCTGGTAATTTGAGCCTTGTTTTGTTGTATCAATTCGTCAATTGTTTGTTTTGATAGCATATTGCCCTTTATAACAATGTTGCGGGCTCTGCCTGTATAATTTCCGTTAATAACCTGCTGTTTTCCGGTATCTGGCAATATGTCAATTTCAAAACTTTTATTAAAGTTTTCTAGAGTTTTAACATGCGTATCGGTGGTTACAGAATCTATAGTTGTAGTATTGGTTTTTATGGCCTCGGTACTTGCTATATGTGCTTTAAGGCTAATATCGGTGTTGCTAACGTTTCGTGTTTTACATGCGGTTAGGCAAAATATTGCCAATGCTATTAAAATTAATGCTTTCATTTTTAAAGGTTTATTTTTATTTGTTTGGGTGTACGGCCAGTTGATTTTTTTGGGCTTCAATGTTATCTAACCTGCGATCGAGCTGCCGCAATTGTATTTTGAGGATCTCTATCTGGGTGTTTAGTAGTTGATTGTCGTTTTTTAGGCTAAAATACGATGTCATTATACCGGCTGTTGCCGTTATAGAGAAAGCTACCAGTAGGTATAGCACCTTTAGGGTTATTCCTCTAATCTCTTTGCTTTCAATAGCTGTCATGATAGTGGATTTAATTGGTTGGTATGAATGGGTTATTAATGCCCGGGTGTGTTGCATCAAAAGCGATGTTAGGGGAGGCTAGTTGTCAATTTTCCATATACATCCCCCCGCTGAAGAGTGGACTGGTGAAGCTCCATGCTTCTTTTATCATAATGCTTTAACTTAACAATGCAGCATAAAAATGTTGGGCATAGGTGGCAACAAGCTGGGCGCGGTCTGTGCCATTAATTATTTTGCGTGCATTTACCCAGTCGCAGGTTTGCGAGTTAAAATAATCGTTTAGCTTTTTTCCGGTAAATACGCCGTCTTTCATTCCTATCACAGCAATGTCGGCGGATATATTGGTTTGCAGGGCCAGGTCGGGGTTAGCTACCAGGGGTATGTTAAGCAGTTTTTGGAAAGCGGCGTAATTGCCTTTCCACGTTATTTGTACAAACCCTCGGCCATAATAACTTTGATTGGTATATGGGTCGGGGATGGCATAGTTACGACTAATGCCGCGCCGTTTATAGATATTAGTAACATATTCTACAGCATCATTATTAGTGGCCGAAAACCCTTCGCGAACGGGGTACAAACCTTTGCCGGCTTCGTGATAAACAGTACCCAAAACATAAGCCAGTTGCCGCTGGTCTGTACCGGCGTGTTTTACGAACGATGCTGATAACGCGTTAATTGAATCGACCTGGTGTTGTGTAAGTTGGCCATTAAAAAGGCTGGCTCTGATAGCCGTAAAGAAATTTTCTGGGTTCATAAGGTTACTAGTTTATTGGTAATACATTGCTATTAATGGTGCCGGTTGTTGGGTCGGCTGCAATTACTTGGTCGTTAGTTAGCGCTATTACTTGCGCCTGCATAGCAAACTGAAGCAAAAACCCCATCCCAGCACAGGCCGCAGCAACGTAGCCGCTAATGGTACCGATAATAGCAAATTTGCCTGGCCAGGCAATTGCAGATGTACTGGCAAATGCTGCGCTGGCAGCTACCATAATTAATTGTAATTTTCGTTCTGTAGCCGGCACATCGCTTTTAAAGCGCGCCCAAGCATTTTTTAGTAATTGAAACATAGTTTTAAGATATTTTTAAGTGATTTATGCCCTTGTGGAACTGTATCAATAGCGCGTATAAGGGCACCTGAATAGATCGCGATGATGAATTTGTGTTTTATTATGGTATCAATTGATCCACATTGTTGGGATGCTATTGTGTTAGCTTCTCAACTTTTGCTTGTATTTCGCCAGAAAGGTGAGATGCGAAGGTTGGTTCTTATTTTGGGATGTAGTTGAGGGGCGCCTTTATTATAAGAATTATAACGCTCCTTCCAAATCCTTTTCTCTGATGATATTTGCAATAACCTCGCTAATTGTTAAACTACTGTTCATCTGAGCCATAAACACACCATAAAACGCGCCGGTAATATTAATGGCGAACTCTCTGTAAAGTTGTTTTTGTTCGATAGTTCCATTATACGATTTAATACCTAGTGTTAACCCCATACCATTACGTTGCATATCAATACCGGTAAAGTTTAACGCAGTAGCGGTTCGTGTTAATATGGGTTGTTGTTTGTGATTTGAAATGGGTATGGTTACAAATACCGTCGGAATTATATCCGTACTATTCATCCAATCCAAATAATCCGATTTGGTTTCAAAGCAGTAATCGGCTTGATTTTTGAAATTATCTGGAAGATCGTCAATATGAACTGCCATTTTATATAAAACATGATCGCGGGTTACATTTTGCCAATCAGAATCTAACCAACCGGCAGGTAGTTGGAAGTTAGCAAACCTGTCAATTTTAATTAAAAGATATTTTTCCATTATATAAATGATTCTAAGTATGTTGAATTAACGTAATCGGCCTTTGCCTGTAGCGTGGCTGCTGCGGGTAGGTTTAATATTCGGCCATGTGTATTACCAATA
>JANXTT010000080.1 GCA_025352225.1 Mucilaginibacter sp.
CATTGCCGCTCATATCTGTCATATTCGAGGGTGTTAAATACAACATAAAGGTGCGGCAATCAATACAGGATGTATTACATAAATCTTTAAATATGTTACATCATTCACACATCATAAAGGTGAAGTTTACTGGCAAACCTTAGGAAATAAAGGTCAGAATCAACTCAAGCGAGCAGCACATCAAAAACCTGATTTTAAGTTTATTATTCATTGTAAAAACTATTGAGCGTTCTATTCCTTATCTAAGTAATTGTAATTATACCATGGACAAACGCGATTTAATTATTCATTTATTTAAATGACCAATATCACTTAGCAAAGCAGTCCGTATCATACTTATTGCTGATCTCAGGTCTACCTTTACACTTAATTGGCTTAAGCTGTTTTTTTATGCCGATCAACTCACCTTATTTCCGTTGTAGAACTTTTAAAAGTAATTAAACATGAAGCTTTACATCAAAAATATGGTATGCATTCGTTGCAAAATGGTGGTAAAGCAAGAGCTTAAAAAGCTATGTTTGCGCTATATAGTAGTTGAGTTGGGAGAAGTAGAGGTGGTGGACGATATTTCCCCGGATCAGTTGATCAACCTGAAGATCGGGTTGAAAAAATTCGGGCTTGAATTAATGGATAATAAAAAAAGTATCTTAATAGAACGAATCAAAAAGGTTATTGTTGAATTGATCCATTATGCTGATGAGCCTTCGAAAGTTAACTTTTCAGATCACCTCAGCGAAAAATTAAACCACGACTATACTTATATGGCCAATTTATTCTCAGAAGTTGAGGGGATAAATATTGAGCACTACTTAATTATCCATAAAATTGAAAGGGTAAAAGAGCTCCTTGTTTACGATCAACTTTCACTTACAGAAATTTCATACAAAATGCACTACAGCAGTGTTGCACATCTTTGTAATCAGTTTAAGAAGATAACAGGCTTAACGCCCTCACACTTTAAAAAGTTTAAGGAAAATAGATTTTTGGGTTTGGTAAACCCGTGATAGATTTACCCTTCTTTTAGTGTTAATATCTTAATGGCCCAGCCTATATACTTCCTTACAAAACTATAATTCCGACTTATATCACGCTATTTTATAAGATACAAGATATATTGACTAGTCGAGACCGAATTTAACGTTTACTGGCGGTAAAAATCAATAAATGTTTACCACAAGGCACTTATCTATCAGATTAACAGTATATTATGACATAAAGTCCGGATAAAAGCGAGACTACTCAATAAATATGGGTTTGTACCCCAAACCCGATGCCCCCACGAACCAATTTTTAGATGACCTGAAACGTTTAGCCTCTCTGTTTGATGATTGAGGCTGATTTAAAATATCTAACCCATTTTTAATTGAACCAACACATTCCAATCAATAGTCTATGTCAACACACTTGATGGATTTTGAAGTTATGCTATACTTATTCACCCAACCACAAATTTCCTTTTTTGAATGAATAGTATTCTATTGCATCATCTAACTTTGTTATTCGGTACGGCTTTTTCATGGTTTTATCAAACCATTTTTTTGTTTCTAAAAAATCGTTATTGGTTAAATATTGTTTGGGCTCCCCAACATAATCGTCTTCTATATGATCTTCATCTAAATGATACTCCCATTCGAATGCATCAAGTCTCTTTTTTAGACTGCCATAATTCCCACTTTGAAACTGCTTGCCATTTTCCGGTTTAAAAAACAAGTTTTCATAATAATCAATCCGATCTCCTATTGCGCATACTACTTGAGATTTTGAAAATCGTGGTTCAAAGAGCCAAATTTTCAGATAATAGGGTTGGCCGATTTTATCCAATTGCTTTTTCCAGGAATGGTAAATATCAATCAGACCGTTTAATATTAACTGTTTAGTTTTTTTTATGGGCTCCGGAAACTCGCTTTTAATTATAGAAATATCGCACCAGGGATGAATGAAAATTTTAATATAATCATAATTGTATTTTTCGATTAAATCGAGCCTAAGTTCAAGATTACCTAATCTCCATCGTTCGATAGCTCGATGTTTTCTTTTATGACCTCTGATTTTTTGCTTTTTCATTATAAGATTTAAGATTAAGCAACTTATGAAACTTTCCTAACTGATCCCCTAAAATGTTTATAATAAATATTACGAATTATAAAAAAACGGCCTTCAAATGATTGAAGGCCGTTTAAAGATTTCTTTATATAAAATCTTTAAAATAATAATCCCATATGGGATAAAAAGTACTCAAATCTGTAGTCCCCACGAACCAATTTTTAGATGACCTGAAACGTTTAGCCACTCTATTTGATGATTAAGGGTGTTTTGAAATATCAAAGCCGTTTTCGATTGAACCGACGTTAGTTGAAAAATTGCAGGAATACCAAAGGCAAAAGGTAAAATATCTTTCCCGAAGAATGTCCTTTTTTATAAGTCGTCAAATTCGACACTATTTTTTGTCTTAGATGCCCAAGAAATAATTGACGTCCTAATAAAATTGGCTACTTGTCATAAAAAGTACCCAAATCGGGGCTGTTCTCGAACCAGTTTATTGAGGATTTACAAAGAATAGCTTGTTTGATCACTTAATTTGCACATTAAGAATTACAAGGCGGGACTAAAGTCGAACCATCCAAATATTTGATAAATATATAAGAGGCAATTTTTACAGGACGTGTAAAGGACGTAAATATTTTTTTCTCTGACACTGTGAAGTTGTAACGCGATATGCAACTAATTTATTTCCAGAGAAATTTTTTAATAAACCCTTTTTTAGTTAACAAATCCAATGAATCCTTTTTAACCGCACTCAATTTGATAGTTTTTATAGGTAGCTTTTTTAATCTATCATTTACATAATATAAAGGTTCGTTATCCGGTATGTAAATGTAAATCGAATCATTCTTTATTTTATAGTAAAGAAAAAACGTCGAAAAATTTCCCTGGCAAAAATTATTTGTAGTATATTTTATTTTGTTTGAAGTCTCTGGAATGAATTCGATTTTTTTTCTAAGTTTTTCATAAGTATATCCAGTCATAGTTATGTTTAGGTTTTTGTTAACTCTAACCTTTTCATATCGGTTTAAAACTTCTACAGGTATCTTATTACCAGAATCATTCCCGGATAGGCTAATGATATTAAGAATAGTTAATGCTAATAGAAATAAAGTCGGAAAAGTGGATATAACCAAGACTGAATTTTTGAATTTATTTTTATTAAAAGATTTTAATGAGAATATTAACAATATTATAGACAAGATTATTGCCAATATTAATAGAGGAAAGAAAAAAAGAAAATTATAGGCCAACATTGAGCCATCATCTCTATCGGTAGGTGACGTAAAGAATAGGTAAATCGGAATAAGAAAGGCTAATAAAGAAATTAAATATATAGCCATAGAACATATTTTATTTATTTTTATTATTCTTTT
>JANXTT010000090.1 GCA_025352225.1 Mucilaginibacter sp.
AAACTATCGTTGGGCTGACGGTAAGAATATTAACTAAATTTACTGCCATAACCTGTTTGCAATTCATCAATACCAACAATAACAAACCGCTAAATCATCTTAAATATGCTTTGGCTTTTTAATCGCACAACACGTTAAATATAATTATTATATATTACATATCCAAATATTATGTATCGAGACCGTTGCAAAATAGCTTTGGATCGTTACCTTGGATAGTTTATCAAGAAATCTTGCTTTCGCGGTTCATTAATCAAGCTTTTCATTCCATATCTTTCATTTCAATTCGGCTTTTAACCCGAATTTCATCGTCGTTTATTTGAGGGCTAAATTTGAATTGGACACAATTATCCCCGGTGAGCGGTATAAGTTATAAGCTATTGCCTCCATCAGGTGTTGGGTATGTGTTTTGTCTTTCTCCAGATACCGTGTTATCCCTGTTTTAAACCACCTGGTTATTCCCCAAAATGTGCGCTCAATTTTAAACAGGGTTTGACTGATGATCTTATTGAACTTTTGCTGATGGCCAATAAGTGATTATTTCTCACCGCTTTGTACATAATGCCGTCTCTTAGCCCGTTTGATTTAAGAAACTCACGATTACCTGCACTACTATATCTATAATAGCTCCCTTTTTTAGTAATAATCCTTTTTGTTCTAATTGGCCATTGATATTACTCATCGGCTTTTCATAAGCATCTTTTTGGGTCAAATAGCAGCAGACCATGGTAGGATAGCCGACCGGCAACACTAAAACCCTTGCTATAGTGCTTTCTTATTTCAGTATCTATTGCTGTCCAATCAATAATAAGTTCATATGATCGAAAAACTCACTCTTTAACTTTCGTTTGGATACTGATATAGTGGAAAAACTTAGCTGATTGGTGGTCTTTTGCATAATTAAATATACAAAAAATAATCTAATTAATTGGATAACAATATGCTATATGTTTTTATTCTGCAACGGTCTCTTGCTGTATATTTTTGAAAATACTTTCGTTTATTTTCGTTTTATTTTCTTTACTTTCGTTTGTGAAATTTTTCTTATGATTTAGATACCTAAATCATAGGTTTAACTAAAAAGTATAGACGAATGTTACCAAACCAACGCAGAGAAAAAATTTTAGAGTTATTAAAGGAAGATGGATCAGCAAAGGTGGCTAACCTCGCAAGGCTTTTTAAGGTTACAGAGGTTACTATTCGGCAAGACCTTGAAAAACTTGAAAAAGACGGCATGGTATTAAGGGAACATGGCGGGGCGTATTTAAAGAATATTGAAGATCAGGTTCGTAATTTTTCGCTTTCTCATCGCGAGAATATGGATAAAAAGGAACTGATAGCTGCCAAGTGTCTCGAATTTATTGAAAGCGGGGATAGTATCATTCTTGATTCAGGTTCAACCACAACAGAAATAGCTAAAAAATTAAAAGGCTTTAAAAACCTCACTGTAATTACCAATGCCATTAACATTGCTATGATGCTTGGTACTGAACCCGGTATTGAATTAATTGTTACCGGGGGCGAATTTAAACCCCCTACGCTATCCTTAACAGGTCAGAAAGCGGCTGATTTTTTTAAAGGCATCAATGTGCAAAAGCTATTTTTAGCAACAGCAGGCTTATCGCTCAAGGCGGGGTTAACTTATCCCAGTATTAGTGATATTGTGGTAAAGAAAGCCATGATAGATGCCGCTGAAATTACTTACCTGGTAGCCGATTCAACTAAAATAGGAAAAGCATCTTTTGCAAGTTTAGGTGCTTTATCACTTATCGACTACATCATTACCGACGCAGGTATAGAAGAAAAGCATAAACAAGTGTTTAAGGACAACGAAATAGAATTAATTATATCAAGTTAACATACATGAAGACACAAACCAGCTTAGGGGTAATTATTGGTAACCGCGATTTTTTTCCGGACAGGTTAGTGGCAGAAGCGCGTCTGGATATTATCGGGATATTTGACAAGCTGAACCTGATACCTATTTTGCTTGACGATACCGAATCGAAATTAGGTGGTATTGAAACTTTTGGCGATGCACAAAAATGTGCGCGCCTATTTAAAAAACATGAAGACGAGATCATCGGGGTGTTGGTATTACTACCCAATTTTGGAGATGAAAAAGGAGTGGCTGAAACCCTGAAATTAGCCGGGCTAAATGTTCCGGTACTAATACAGGCATATCCGGATGACCTGGATAAAATGACTGTTGCGTACCGCAGGGATTCGTGGTGCGGAAAAATATCTGTTTGTAATAACCTTTACCAGTATGGTATAAAATACAGCCTTACCAATAAGCATGTCGTTCATCCTAAAGAACCGGCTTTTAGTGAGGAACTGTTGAATTTTGTTTCGGTTTGCCGGGTAGTTAAAGGTTTGCGAAAAGTGCGGATCGGCGCGGTGGGTGCCAGGCCGGGGGCATTCAATACAGTTCGTTACAGCGAAAAGATATTACAGCGTAACGGAATATCTGTTACTACGGTAGACCTTTCTGAAATATTAGGGAATGCCAATAAGCTCACTAAAGATGATGCGGAAGTAAAAGTAAACCTACAGAAAATTTTGGCGTATGCGCCAAAAGGCCGTACCCCGGATGATGCGCTTATTCAGATTGCAAAACTTGATGTGGTGCTGAACCATTTTATGCAGGAAAACGCCTTGGACGCTACAGCCATACAATGCTGGACATCGTTGCAAAAGAATTATGGATGCAACGTCTGTACCAGTATGAGTATGATGAGCGAAAACATGCTGCCCAGTGCCTGCGAGGTTGATGTGACGGGTACTTTAACGATGTACGCCATGCAGCTTGCCTCCGGGTCGCCAAGCGCATTGGTGGATTGGAACAATAATTACGCCAATGATGAAGAGAAATGCGTGCTGTTTCATTGCGGCAACTGGGCAAAATCTTTTCTGCCTGATATTGAAATAAGTACCGCGCCAATATTAGGCACTACAGTAGGCGAAGAAAACACATATGGTGCTTTGGCTGGCCGTACGCCAGCCTCGCCGCTCACTTTTGGAAGAATAAGTACGGATGACAGCAAGGGGATCATTAAAGCGTACATAGGCGAAGGCGCGCTCACAGACGATGCGCTAAACACCTTTGGTAACCGGGCAGTTGCTAAAATACCAAACCTGCAGGGGCTTATGCAATATGTTTGCCGCAATGGGTTTGAACATCATGTAGTGATGAATGCCTCAAAAACCGCTGATATACTTAAAGAAGCCTTGGGCAATTATATGGGATGGGAAGTTCATCAGCATCACTAAAATTTTAATCAAAATCAACTAATGAATGTGAAGAAAATGGCGATAAGATCAATTACATATCGCCAAAAAATATTGAAATACATAGTTGGAGCCAATGCCGGGCATACAGGGGGGAGTTTATCGTGTATTGATATTTTGAATGTATTATACAATGAGGTATTAAATGTTAGCCCGCAAAACTTTAATTCGCCCAACCGGGATCGTTACATACAAAGCAAGGGGCATTGTGTAGAAGCATTATATGTTGTACTTGCCGATAAAGGGTTTTTTCCGGAAGATGACTTACATACAATGTGTAGATATAAATCGCACTATATTGGTCATCCCACCCGCAAGGTATATGGTGTGGAACAAAATACAGGTGCGCTGGGTCACGGCTTATCCCTTAGTGTAGGTACGGCTATCGCGGCCAAATTAGATAATAAAGCTTACAAAGTTTTTACCCTTATGGGTGATGGCGAGTTACCCGAAGGTTCCAATTGGGAAGCTGCACTAACAGCGGCTCATTATAAACTTGATAACTTGTGTGCTATTATTGATAAAAACTCACTGCAAATTACCGGGCCAACTGCTGATGTATGTAATACCGACCCCATTGATGAGAAATTTGAAAGCTTTGGCTGGGAAGTAAAACACGTGAACGGGCATAGTTTACAGGAATTGAAACAGGTTTTTGACGAACTGCCGTTTAAAAAAGGCAAACCCAGTTTAATTATTGCGCATACTGTAAAAGGGAATGGTGTGAGCTTTATGCAGAACCAGACTAAGTGGCACCATGGTGTACCCGATAAGGAACAATATAGCATAGCAGTTAAAGAATTGGATACCGCATTGGCAGCTATAATTTAATAAAATGAGCGCAAGTACAGATAATCAAAAAATGCCGGGCAAAGCAAACCTTGATGTGTTTTCGGGCACATTGCAGGTACTGGCTCAAGCCGATAGGGAAATTCTTGCGGTTACAAGTGATTCGCGTGGATCGGGTAAACTAGTAGCATTTGGTCAAAAATTTCCTGCGCAAATTATTGAAATAGGTATTGCCGAGCAAAATTTGGTTGGTGTTGCCGCTGGCCTTGCATCTGCCGGGAAAAAAGTATTTGCTGTTTCGCCAGCATGCTTTTTAACTGCAAGGGCACTTGAACAAATAAAAAACGATATTGCTTATTCTGATAATCCGGTAAAACTTATCGGTATTAGTGCCGGGGTAAGCTACGGGGCATTGGGTTCTACGCACCATAGTTTGCATGACTATGCGGTTTTACGATGCATAAATAATATAATGATTGTAGCACCCGCCGATAATTTTGAAACAGAGCAAGCCATAACGCAAGCTGCAAAGCTTAATAAACCAATTTACATTAGGTTTGGTAAAAAGCCAATGTCTTTGCTTACCGAAGATGAAAGCAACGGCTTTGAATTTGGAAAAGGCAGGCTTATCACAGAAGGAAATGATATTGCCATTATTGCCACAGGCGAAACCGTTTACCCTGCCTTACAGGCGGCTATTAAATTACAGGCTATATACAATATTAATGCAAGTGTGATAAGTATGCATACCATAAAACCTTTGGACTATGCCTTGCTTAAGCTAGTGGCGGCCAATACCAAAGCTGTTATTACCGTAGAAGAACATAGTATTTATGGTGGGCTGGGCGAAGCATGTGCTTCTTTTTTACTGGAAAATGGTTATCATAAACCTTTTAAAATTATGGGCATACCTGACGAGTACACGGTAACCGGTTCGCAAACAGAAATTTTAAATCACTATGGCATCTCAGAAGATGGGATTCTTAAAATGTCGTTGCAGTTACTTGGGTTAAATACAGATGAGAAAACAAAACCTTAAAAAGACCAAATATTAACCAATTATGAAACAGGTAAAAGTACTTTTACTTATGCTGGCGGTATTAGCAAGTTGTAATAGTCATTCAAAAAAATCCGACGGGAATAAAAAGATCGCCATTATCGTGTCAACACTTAATAACCCCTGGTTTGTATTTCTGGCAGAAACTGCTGCTAAAAAAGCAAAGGCATTGGGTTATGATTCAAAGATATTTGATTCGCAAAACAATACCGCTCTGGAAGCTGATCATTTTGAAAACGTAATTTCTTCGGAATATAATGCCATACTTTTTAACCCTACCGACGCAACAGGCTCTATTGCTAACGTAACCAAAGCCATAAATGCCGATATCCCAGTATTCTGTATGGACAGGGAGATCAATTCGGCTGATGGGGCAACATCACAAATCTTATCCGACAATTATTCGGGCAGTATTGAGATAGGCAAGTACTTTGTGGAAATGCTCAATAAAAAAGGAACTTATGTGGAGTTGCTGGGGATAGTTTCTGATAACAATACTTGGAACCGGTCTAAAGGCTTTCATAGTATTGTTGATAATTATAAAGGCCTGAAAATGGTTGCCCAGCAAAGTGCCGATTTCGACCGTAACAAGGCTTTAGAAGTGATGGAATCCATCCTGCAGGTACACCCAGACATCGATGGTGTATTCTGTGGCAATGATGCCATGGCTATGGGGGCTTATCAGGCTTTATTATCAGCCGGGAAGGCGGATAAAGTAAAAGTTTTTGGATTTGATGGTGCCCAGGATGTGATAAAATCTATCAAACAGGGGAAAATAGTGGCTACCGGAATGCAGTTCCCTAAGATTATAGCCGAAACCGCAGCGACCTATGCCGATGAGTATTTTAAAGGCAAACGCGACTTTCCTAAGAAAAAACCTATAGCCGTTGAGTTGGTAAACAAGGAAAATATTGATAAATATACGGGCTACGGTAAAAAGCAATAATATATGTTAAAAAAGGTAATTAAATACAGCCTGGGGATAATTGTAATCTGCTTTGTAGCTTACAACGCTGTATATATTAAAAAGCTGAATGAGGTAAAAGTAACCGAAAATAAACTTTTTGATGCCAAAGCTTATGCACATAATTACCTATATAAAAAACTGCCAGTTGCCTTAAACAACACCATACAAATTGACAAACTACTGGCCCATATCAGAACAAACGCAGCCAATGCTTTTAAAACGTATTCCCATGGGCAAAACATCGGAGATGTAGGCTATTTTTTAGTTGGGGGGCAGGGGCAAATAGTTAACATTGATGATAACGACGTGTTAGTTAAAAGCGATAATGGTTTGGTGATAAAACTGGCCATTCAATACATTTTCGGCAATGCCGTGCGTGACGCGCCGGGCTTGATATCGATGAATGAGTTTAACAACACTATGGATATGAATAACATATCCGGGGAAATTAATAAAATAATAAAAAACGAAATAGTACCCCCCTTTATCGTTAAAGCAAAAAAGGGAGATAAAGTTGCCTATAAAGGATGCATTGAATTAAATCAATCAGCCTTAAAACTGCAAAATATTGAAGTTATTCCTGTTTTTCTGAAAATTGAAAACTAAATGCTGATAGCAGAAAAAATAAGCAAAAAATTTGCAGGCATAGCAGCACTTGAGGACGTATCGCTTGAGCTACTGGCCGGGAAGGTTACTGCTATTATTGGCGAGAATGGTGCCGGTAAATCTACTTTAATGAAAATACTATCGGGGGTATATACTGAGTATGAGGGCCGTATTATATATAAAGGCGAACATGTACGTTTTACCAACCCCAAAGAAGCACAGGATAGTGGAATAAACATCATTCACCAGGAATTAAACCTGGTTCCGGATATGAACATTACCGAGAATATTTTCCTGGGCAGGGAAATATTGAATAGCTGGAATACGCTGAACAAAAAAACGATGCGTTATAAAACACAGCAACTTTTAGATAAACTTAAACTAAATGTTAGTCCGGATACGCACATCGCCAACCTAAAAGTTGGCCAGCAGCAGGTGGTGGAAATAGCAAAAGCTTTATTATATAATTCGGATGTGATCATTATGGATGAGCCAACTTCTGCCATATCCGATCATGAGGTGGAGGTACTGTTTGAAATCATCAGAGGGCTAAAAAAAGAAAATAAAGCTATTGTATATATTTCTCATAAACTGGATGAGTTATCAAGGATAGCCGACAGCTATATTATTCTACGTGATGGCAAGGTAACAGACTCAGGAGATATGGCCAGCATTAACCAAGATGCCATTATCAGGAAAATGGTGGGTCGCGATATTAAAACAACCGTCAGAGAGCATCGGGTTTCACCAAAAGAAATCCTGTTATCGGTTAAAAACTTGTCCTTAAAGGCTAATAAGCGCGCAGGAAAAATCATTCTGGATAATATCAACTTTCACCTTTATACAGGAGAAATTTTAGGGATTTTTGGATTAATGGGTGCTGGGCGCACAGAATTGTTAGAGACTATACTGGGTATGCATCCCAAAACACCAATTAGTACTTTTACTTTACAAGATGCCCCATTAAAGGCTAAACATCCCCATGATGCCATCCGGGCGGGGATAGTGCTGGTTCCTGAAGACCGGAAAAAAGACGGTTTGGTTTTGGGTATGGATGTAATGAAAAATATCAGCTTAAGCTGCCTCAAAAAAACGGCGAGACAGGGAATAATTAGCAAGCATGAAGAACTTGAACTGGCAAATAAATACATATCGGCCTTAAAAATCAAAACTCCTTCTTCAAATCAGGTAGTTAAAAATCTAAGCGGGGGTAATCAGCAAAAGGTAGTATTGGCTAAATGCCTGGCTACAAAACCAAAGATACTGATGCTTGATGAACCCACACGCGGGATTGACGCCAATGCGAAAAATGAAATTTATGATTTGATCACCAGGTTATCAGCATCTGGTTTAGGCATCATTGTAGTGTCTTCGGAGTTGCCAGAAATACTGGCTGTTTCCGATAGGATATTGGTAATGGCAGAAGGCCGGATAACTGCTGAATTTACCAGGGCAGAGGCCAATGAAACTAATATTTTAAAAGCAGCGATACCTAAAACTATATAATCATTGTATGAGCGCACAGCCAATTTACCTTAAAGTTGCAAAATATCAGTCGTTAATAGCGCTGTTTATTCTTTGCCTGGCGTTAAGCTTCCTATCAGACAAGTTTTTAACGGCTAGTAATACATGGAATGTATTAAGGCAGATATCGGTAAACATTTGTATCTCGGTAGGTATGACGTTTGTGGTTTTAACCGCGGGTATAGATCTTTCGGTTGGTTCTGTTTTGGCCTTAAGTGGCGCAATAACGGCTGGCCTGCTCAAATCAGGAATCGAACTGCCGGGCAGCAATTTATTTATTGGTTTTACTATTTCCGGGGCAATCCTGGCGGGAATGGTTACAGGTTCATTGCTGGGTTGTTTTAACGGTTGGATAATCACAAAATTTAAGGTGCCGCCATTTGTGGCCACATTAGGTATGCTCACCATAGCAAGGGGGCTAACCATGCTTTGGACCAAAGGTTATCCCATCTCAGGCTTAGGGAACCATTTTGCATATATTGGTTCGGGCTGGCTCCTAGGTATCCCTGTATTGGTTTGGATAGCATGTATAACTGTTGTTACTGCTGTATTCATTTCAAATAAAACCATATTCGGGAGGTATATCTTCGCTATCGGAGGTAATGAAAATGCGTCCCGTTTGTCAGGTATTAACATTAATAAGGTAAAATTAATGGTATACAGTATTGCCGGCCTGCTTGCCGCTGTTGGCGGCATAATGGTAGCCTCAAGGTTAGATTCGGCTCAGCCCAATGCGGGTATGGGCTACGAATTGGATTCAATCGCAGCGGTAGTAATTGGCGGCACATCGTTATCAGGCGGGCGTGGGAGCATACCAGGTACCGTATTGGGCGCGGTAATTATAGGTGTTTTAAATAACGGACTGGTATTGTTAGATGTTTCACCTTTTTGGCAGCAAGTGGTTAAGGGCCTGGTGATACTGCTTGCCGTAATTGTTGATAAAGCAAACTCAAAAGTAGAATAAAAATGGATACCTCATTAATTCTGGCGATTGACCAGGGTACCAGCAGTACGAAATCCATCATTTTTGATGCGAACGGCAAAGCTATAGCTAAAACCTCCGAGCCACTTAAAACTTATTATTTAGATGCTGGTTTTGTAGAGCAGAATCCAGAAGAAATTTATCAAAATGTATTGGCCTCCGTTTCAAAATGTATATCAGCTTTTGAGGGTGATGGTGGTGACGTGAACAACGTTAAGGTTTGCGGCATCTCAAACCAAAGGGAAACTTTTGTGGTATGGGATAAAACTGGCAGGCCTTTATATAATGCCATTGTATGGCAATGTAAGCGCTCAATAGAAATATGTAAACAACTTAAAGATAAAGGATTAGAAAAAACCATCAAAAGTAAAACCGGGCTCATTATTGATCCTTATTTTTCGGCCACCAAGTTAATATGGCTTTATCAAAATGTAGCCACTATCCGTGAAGCGGTTGATACCGGAAATGCTTTTTTTGGAACAATTGATACCTGGCTATTATTCAGGTTAACTAATGGAAATAGCTATTTTACCGATCACACTAACGCCTCCCGAACGATGTTTTTTAATCTTTCATCTCTAGAATGGGATAGGGAGTTATTAAACTTATTCGGCTTATCAAAACTCAACCTTCCGGAAATTAAACCTTCATCATACGTATTTGGAAAAACCAATTTTGAAGGCTTGCTATCTCATGCTATCAGCATCTGTAGCATGATCGGCGATTCGCAGGCGGCAGCTTTTGGTGAAGGTTGTTTTTATCCCGGTACAGCAAAAGCCACGCTCGGCACTGGCTGCTCTATACTGATGAACATTGGAAGCAAAGCGAAAGAATCAAACAAAGGCATGATCACAACCATTTGCTGGAGTGCTGAAGGCCGTGTGGATTACGCATTCGAGGGCGTCATAGTCTCGTGTGGATCCACCGTTGAATGGATGAAAAATGAATTGGCTTTGTTTACTGACAGTAAAGAAACATCAGCAATGGCAAACTCAATATCCCATAATAATGGCGTTTATCTTGTACCTGCATTTAGCGGTTTAGGTGCCCCGTACTGGCAAATGCACCGAAAAGCAACTATTACGGGGCTCACATTCGATTGTAATAAGAACCATATCGTGAGGGCAGCACTTGAATCTATAGCTTACCAGGTAAAAGATGTGCTTGTAGCTATGGAGGAAGATACAGGTATTGGGTTAAGTGAACTAATGGTTAACGGCGGCCTAACTTCAAATCAGTTTGTATTGCAATTTATGGCCGCTTTAATTGATTCACCAATTATTAAAAGGGATATGGCTGATGTATCGGCGTTGGGCGCAGCTTACCTTGCTGGTTTAAAATCAGGTATTTATAAAGACTTTGATCACCTGATATCAATCAGAGAAAACAACAAGCCTGTTGCGACTTTTTTAAACAAACAGCAGTTAGAGGGTTATTACCATGAGTGGAAAGCTGTAATATTTGGTGAGGAAATTAAGATATGACAACTAAGCACAACAATTAAAATTCATAACAATTAAAATTAAAACAATAAAGCAATTACAATGAAAGTTAATCAATTGCTAGTACTGGCGGCACTATTTGGTATTGCCTTATTCCTTACGGGGTACAACTTAAAAGAAAAGGATGATGATAAGGTATTAAATTCAGTAGAGGAAGCCTTATATAATGAGCATGGTTGTTCATATATCTTCAATAAACTTAATAAGGTTTGAAAAACGCATAGTTCGTAGTCAATGTGGTTATTTTTTATACAGAATTACTGTTGTGCCTGCATTTACCGGAATATAGTTACTATTGGTAATAAGTTGGTGCGTAATTAGATTAGTGGCCCCGGAAAACTCTGCCGGAATATCCATTTTATATACTTTATCCGAATTATTCATACCGATAAGATATTTTCCATATTTTAACCTGTAAAAGGAAGCTCTCCCTGCATAGGGATTTTCATCGCCCATTTTATATGGAACATCGGCAGGTATTTTTGCGATGAGCAATTTTTCGCCTTCATTAGCAGAATGTATGCTTTCGGGATATTTTATCCCGCCATTTCCGTACCCGGTGTTTGTCCAGTCTTTCCGGGTATAGAAATTCCCACTAGGTTCAAATAGTTCATCCTGATAGATAGTGGCTATATTTTGATAAACGGGGTTGATGAAATGTATACGGGCCAGGAAGTTTACCGCGTTGCGGGCACGCCAGTATAAGGATACATAAAGCATTTCATCTCCGTTTTTTACTGCTACTACACCATCTTCTTCGTCTGTAAATGCAAAATCAGGCTGGGTCTCAGTCATTGGTAATTCGTAAGGCGTTTTTGGCTGCACGTTAATCACATCAAGTTGATCAGGCATTGGTAGCAAACCAGCAGTAGTACGGAAATCCGAAGTCTTGATATGCTCCGCCATAATATGGTAAAGCTGGTTGTCGTCTATCATCTGTTTCGCAAAGCCGATAAGTTTTGGACTCATTGTAACGGCGGCTATCTGCAACGGCGTACCGTCCCATGAATCCCGCTGAGCGTAGGTGATCCCGCCCGGGTAGTGATTATCGCGCCACCCAACTACGGTTTCCATACGCATGGCTTTATAACCCTCATTATCAAAGGAAGGAAAGCGGAAATATGCGCGTGCCAAAGCTATTTCTTCAATACGCTTTTTGATCTTTTCGTTTCCTGGCTTACTTGGGTCGGGTCGGGTTGCTTCGTACATCTCAGACACCCAGTCTAATACTTCGCCATAATTGCCTACATATCCAAGCTCTTTGGTGAGGCCTTTTTTAGTCAGTTGAAAATATTGATCACCTGCGCTGCGGCTCGGCCCCATGGCCGTTTCACTCCCAAGCCAGGGCTGCATACCCAGCGATTCAAAAAAATAACGGAGCATTTCTTCCTCAGGTAAGGCTTTTTGAGGCTTGATGTTTTGCAAACCCTTGTTTGCATAATATATCCCATATAAATCGTTGATCATGGATTGATTGCTGTACATCCGCCGATGCCATTGATGCCAGTTGCGGCAAGCCTCCAGCATGGTTGCAAAAGCGTCCCGGCGGCTGATGATTCCATCTGCTGTTCCCGGCAATTTGATGTCGAGTAAACTTTGCATTGGCTCTTTTAATAAATACAATACCTGCCCGCATATTCCCAGTCCGAACCACTCAGCATTAGGTGTTGCCGGATCGGATTCCGCGATTCTTGGCGTTTTCAGGTAGGCCAAATAAGTTGCATCGAGGCTATTGATTACCTTCAGTACCAGTTTATCATTTTGGTAGCCATCGCACCATTTGACATGGTACGCTTTAGCCAATAGCTGCATCTGCACCTGAGACAAGGGCTTATTCTGGCTAAGCTCATGATTAATTTCATTATTTACGCGGGCCTTAATCAAGTTCACCACTTCTGCGCCTGGAGCCTCCCTAATTGTTTGGCTTGGTATTTTCCCCTGTGCTTCTGTTACTGAAGGTACAAAGGTTGGATCGGTATGGATATAGACACGATAGATACCTCTTGTGGGTAGAGTCATTTTTTTTTGATATTGATCCCATTTATCCCCATAAGCCCATATTGGACCGTTACTGTGTATTTCAAAAGACATTATTGCTTTGCCTTTGGTCATCTCTACTGGCAAGGGTAGCGTAGTATAGAAGAACCGATCATTAACAAACGGTGCTACACTACCAACATCAAGCATATCAATATCACCTATATGGCGATAGCCTACCTGCTTACCATCGCAAAGCAAAAGCAAACGGTTATCTGTTACATCGTTTCCCCAAAGGCGTATAGTGATGTAGTTTTGATTTTTGGGGTCAACACGGAGTTTGAAGGTGATTTTACCCCCCGTCCATGAAGGCTGTGGAGGTGGTAATAGTATCCTCGCGGTTTCACCAAGTCCCCCATTTATAATTTGGGCATTATCGCTGGTCAGCTTATGCAACTGTTCCGACATAATATTGCCCAGTGACAGTTCATCAGTTACTGCTGTGGTTTTAATTTGCGCGGTGGCATTAAAGGCAAAGAACAACGCGTTAATCCATAGCAGGTTCTTCAGCATCTTGTTAAAGTTATTCATGTTTTTTTCTTGTTACATGTTGTAAGGTGCTTTTTGGGAGAAAGAATAAACCAGGCCTGTTCTTATCTCCCTATGCACTATTTAATTATTTTTTATTGAAGCATATTAATAATATCTTTTCTTCTGCTGTTGGGGGTAACCAACAGCGCGGTTACTTTGCCATTCACTAGTTTCCCCTCAATAAAAGTATTACCCACCGCATGCAATTTAAAATCAACATCCCAGTTTCATGGCCATGCAGGAAACAATAATAGTTTGTTCCCGTTGGTTTGCAATAACATCGCTTGTAAGTTTATCTGACCAGCGCCGCCGTTGTCCATATCAGGCACCCAGTCGTGCCCTTTTGGCCCAAAACCATTTAAATTTTTCATCTCCATAGGCCTTAAAATTGGCAATCACTTCTGCTTCTTTACTCATCCCCAGTAATGCAGCCTCTATACCATCTTGCCCCCAGCAGGTACTGCTTTTAAAGATACGCGCATTATACGTATTACGGGCAATTTCTATACCAGGACGGCCAAGCCCGTAAATACGATACGGAAAAACGGCATATAATTCTGGGTTTTCCACATTCTTCGGCCTGTCAAAAATTTCTGCAGGTAAGATAACTCTCGTGCCTGTAGCACTCCTATTCCCGGGTAAAAAATATGGGATGAGTATTGTAAATTAAAGAGGTTTCCTTAATTTACAATACTCATCCCATCTCTCAAAAAAAGACCGTCACTTAAGTTGCCGATTACAAAAAAAGACTACGTGGCTAAACCTTGACCGCCTGAAAGTATGTTATTTAATTAGTGAATTATTTAACTTTAATTAACTACAACCAGGTGCGGAACTCCGGCAGCCGATGTGACTTTTATGGTCAGTACGGCCTCCTTTAAGCCGGGTGACCGCGCTGTTAAAATCAGCTCTCCCGAACTATTGGCCTTGCTTTGGAGGATCACTTGCGCCAGTCCATTATATAACCTTCTATGATCGCCTTTTTCGCTTTCGTGTGAATTAGGGTCGCCGTTACCCAACCCGATAATTACTCCTGGCCCGTTAATTTCAAACTGTACCGGCAGGTTGGCGTTATCTACGGGGCGTCCCTGCTCGTCTAATACACGCACCGTTACCGGCACAGCATCCCAGCCTTCGCCTGCAATTGCTGCCCTGTCCGGAATTAGTTGCAGTTTAACGGGAGCCGTGGTGGTTTCAACAGAAAAATGAGCAACCTCTTTCCCCGCTTTATAGCCTATGGCTTCCAGTTTTCCGGGCTGGTAAGGCACCTGCCACGTAAGCTGGGTATAAATATCATTGGGGCTATCCTGTATTTGTTTCCCGTTAAGAAATAGTTTTACCCGTTCGGCATTGCTCAAAGCCATAACCCGAATATTTTTTCCGATACTGTCAGTTGGCCAGTTCCAATGGGGCACCAGCTGCAAGATCGGTTTATCTTCAACCCACTGGGCCTGATGAATATAAAACGCTGTTTTAGGGAACCCGCAAAGATCCATAATGCCAAAACTGCCAACGGCTGTAGGCCATTCGTAAGGCTGCGGCTCGCCATGATAATCGAAGCCTGTCCATACAAAACAACCTGCTAAATACGGTCGTTCGGCAATAGCTTTCCAGGCATTGCGATGTGTTGAGCCCCAGGGTGGTCTTTGGGTATCATACGCTTCTATAAGGTGCTTTTGTTTATCGTTCTGATATTCACCCCGTGTCATCATACCTGATACATCTTCAGAACTGGTGAGCTTCATTGTGGGGTTTGCTTTGTGAAATTTATCGTAACTTTCTATCTGATAATTAAAGCCAACTACATCCACTGCCTGCGAAACATTAATAGGCGTAAACAGTCCATTACTTTGCGCGGCAGTTACCGGCCTGGAACTGTCCAGCCTTTTTACCTCAGCACTCATGCGCCTAACCATTTCGTAACCCTGCTCGGTACCTTGCATGGGTTCCTCGTTAAAAACAGACCAAAGAATGATACTTGGATGGTTCCTGTCGCGTCTAACCATCCATTGTAATTGTGGCAGGTAATCAATTGAGGAATTGAAGTTACGGTTTTCGTCCATTACCATAATGCCTGCACGGTCGCAGGCATCAAGAAACTCGGCAGCAGGCGGGTTATGCGCGCAACGATAGGCATTGACACCCATTTCCTTTAATTTTTTTAGCTTATAATCCCATATCGAGTTAGGTACGGCCACGCCTACGCCGGCATGGTCCTGATGGCCGGCTACACCCTTGATTTTAACATGTTTTCCGTTGAGGTAAAAGCCTGAATCGGCTGTAAATTGTATAGTTCGAAAACCGCAATATGTGGTTACGCTGTCTACCAATATACCGTTTTGTTTTATCAAGGTTTTAACATGATATAAGGTAGGCTTCTCTATCCACCACAGCTTTGGTTTTGCAACGGATAGGGCAAGAGAGGCTGTTTTTTGATCTAAAGCGGCTACAATACTTTTGGTTTTAGCAGCAGTAACGATCTTGCCTTCATCATCAAACAAGGTAGCTTCTACCTCAAAAGGAGCCAAAGTTTTACCTGAGTTTTCAACAGTAGCCTCTATCGGGATTGTCCATGCGCTAGTTTTACTTTTAACGGGCTGCGCAAATATACCATCAGCAATCACATGTACAGGTGATTGTTTAACCAGCCAGGTATGCCTGTAAATGCCCGCTCCTTCATACCACCAACCTTCTTGTGCAACTGCATCTACCCTAATGGAGATGTTATTAACCGCATTGCCATATTTGGCTAGAGCGGTGATGTCTATATAAAATGAAGTGTAGCCGCACCAGTTGCGATGAACAATTGTGCCGTTTACCCAAACGGTGCAGAATGTAGCAATGCCATCAAATTGAAGCTCAATATGTTTACCCCGGTCTCCCGGGTCGAGCTTAAAATTGCGGCGATACCAGCCAATGCCGCGCTGCCGGTATCCCTGCGAAAGATTGGCTGTTGAATCGTAAGGTTGCTCGGATGCCCAGTCGTGCGGTAGGTCCAGTAGGCTCCAGTCTTTATCTTTATACTCCGGGGCGGCGGCTCCCCAAGCCTTTCCGGCTTTGGCAGCACCATAACTCATATCGTGCCCCTTAATTACCGGGAAGGGAATATCGCCCAGGTGAAAACGCCAGCCATAATCAAGTGAGAGGCGTTCGTGAACCGTACTACGATCGTTTTGAGCGTCTACTTTCCCCAAAAAAGCTAAGACAATAAGTAAACAAATCCATAATCTTTTCATAATGTGTTATTTAATACTTAAAAAGCCTTTTGAGGCTTCGGTTCCGAATATATTTAATTTTATAATAAAATTAACTTTATAATTTTTCCCACCGGCCCAATTCAGCACTTTTAAACATCGCGTCAATCACTTTCATATTATTTAGCGCATCCGTTAGAGGAGTGGGTACTTCAGTGTCATATAATATAGATTTCGAGAAAGCGTCGCATTGTAAGGTGTATTGGTTACAAGGCTCAATTATAATTTCCTCAATTGCACCGTTTACTTGCAGCCACATGCGGGCAGTTTCATCTGCGATGGCGTTAACCGGGATTTCAATTTCGAGCCTGCCTTTGCTACCGAAAATATTTACGCGTTGATAGGAATCCAACTGTGTTGAGCAGGTAAAAGATGAAGTAATCCCATCGCCAAAATCCAATATGCCGGATGTAAGGCGATCGGTTTGCATAACAAGATCAAAATCAATCAGCGAAACTACTTTTTGGGGTTCCCTCCCGAAAATAAAACGCGGGAAAGAGATACAATAACAGCCAATATCCATTAAAGCTCCACCACCGGTTTCCGGTTTATTGCGAATATTTTTATCGTCAACATTAAAATATGAGAAAAATGATTGCATAGTCTTAACCTCGCCCAGTAAACCGTCGTTAACTATTGCACGGGCTTTTTTCCATTGCAAATGAAAGCGGTACATAAAAGCTTCCATTACTTTTAGTTTGGGAAATTGAGCGGCGGCATCCATCAGTTGTTTTGCTTGGCTGGCATTTAAGCCAACAGGTTTTTCACACAGTACATGCTTGCCCGCCTTTAAGGCCTTGATAGTGTATTCAATATGTAAATGGTTAGGAAGAGGATTATAAATGGCTTCAATATCGGGGTGGGTTAACAGGCTATCATAATCAGCATATACTTCGGCAATGCCCAACTGGTTTGCCACCTGTTTGGCTTTTTGCATATCCCTGGATGCTATAGCTAATACATTAATGTGTTGCCCCTGCAGCATAGCAGGGATAACATGTTTTAATCCAATATTGGCCGTACTTAATACCCCCCAGTTAACTTTTTTATTCGCGGCCATCTAAAAATATATTTGTTTAAGTTTAATTAAAACCTTTTATGGTTTGGCTTCTGTACTAATTTATTAATCATAGGTTTATGATACTGACATATGAAACAGTATCATAAAAAATATATTGGGCGCATCTGCAACACGGCAAATCACAAGGGTACAAACATCCTAAACATTTAATAGAATTCAAAAAGGAAAAAATTGATAATTTTCTGCCTACCGACCAATGATTTACTGCATCTATCAGACACATAAATCTCCTATTAATACTCATAACAGGTTCCGTTTTATTACTAAATAAAACATGAGTTATTATTAGTGGAAATTAGCCGATAATGTGAATTATTAATTCATACACTACTGAGGTACCTAAAAAACAACGTGTCATTAATGACAACATAAAGCCATTGAGAAAATACTTTTCATTACGCTTTTTAGCCTATTCAATGCCCTTGTTTCTACACGGTACATTTCTGCCAGATCTATCTTTATTACCTTTTTGCCTCTTACCACCGGAGAAAGATTGACTATAAAATTTAAAAAAGCACATGTGTTGAGATAAGAAATTATAGTTATTCATTGTATCTTAGCGAATAATATCAGCCTTGTGCTGAATGCCAATTATTTCCTTTAGCTTCTTTATATCTTAATATATGCGTTTAAGGCTATTCATAGTCCAAGTATTGTTTATTTGTTTAACAAGTGCAGCTATTGCTCAAAACGGACAATACCAATTTTTACGGCTTGATATTAGTAACGGGCTTTCGCATAATCAAATAAATTGTATTTATAAAGATAGTAAAGGCTTTATGTGGTTCGGCACCATGTCGGGCCTTAATAAGTACGATGGGTATAATTTTAAAGTATATAAGCATGATTCTAAAAATCCGCATTCGCTTACGGGCGATTATATTGCCAATATATCCGAAGGGCCAGATCAAAAACTCTGGATAGCTACGCGTAATGGCTACAATATTTACGACCCCAAAACCGAACGGTTTGACCACGACATAGCGTTGGTGCAAAAATCGCTGGGCATGCCGGCAAAAAGTATCAGCAACATTAAGGAAGATGCTCGGGGTAATTTTTGGTTCATATATACCGATCTGGGCATTTATATTTACGATCCGGTTAATAAACGGACAAAGTTTTTAGATCACAGTTCAACCAAATTGTTAAAGAGCGATCATATAACAGATATTACACCAGATGCTCAAGGCAATGTTTGGATAATTTATGACACAGGTTTCATCGAAAAATTTGATGTTGCATTAGGTAAAATTGGTTTCCATTCCGATGTTTTAAGTAAACAAAATTCAAATGCCTTACAACGCTATCGTATTTCGGTCGATAAGGAGGGCGCATTATGGATCTATGCGGCCGCCAGTGAGTTGGGTGTTTACTACCTTGATCCGGCAAAAAGGGATATTGCCCATTTTGACAAAAGCCCAACATCGCTATGCAAGCTCAACTCTAACATAATTAGTAACATTGTTCAGGATGATAAAGGAATGGTTTGGGTAGCCACCGATCATGGCGGCATAAACCTGATAAATAAAAAAACGTTTCAAGTACAGTATCTGCTTAATAGGGAAGATGACCCGAAATCGATTGCGCAAAATAGCTTAATATTATATAAGGACAGTCAGAATATCATGTGGCTAGGTACTTATAAAAGGGGCATATCCTATTACCACGAAAATATCATTAAATTTCCGGTTTATCACCATTTTGCATCCGATCCTAACAGTTTGCCTTTTGAGGATGTGAATCATTTTGCCGAAGACGATGCCGGTAATTTGTGGATAGGTACAAATGGTGGCGGCCTGATTTATTTTAACCGGAAAACGGGGAAATACAAGCAATACAAGCACGATCAGCAAAACCAAAATTCGTTATCAAATGATGTAGTGATCAGTTTATGCATGGATCATGAGAAGAAACTATGGATAGGTACCTATTTTGGAGGCCTTGATTGTTTTGACGGTAAAAAATTTACGCATTACAGACATACCGAAAAGGATGATTCCAGCATATCTGACGATAGGGTACTGAGCATTTTGGAAGACTCTGCGAACCGCTTATGGATTGGTGGGTGGTCTGGCGGCCTTAACTTGTTTAACCGCGGCAACAAAACGTTCTATCATTATAAACCTTTCCAGCCCAATTCGGTACATTCTGGCTGGATAGCCTCCATTTTTGAAGATAAAGACGGAAATTTATGGTTGGGAGGCTATTATGGCATTGATGAATTGGTGAAGAAGACCGGCAAGTTTGTGCATTATATTCATGACGGGCACAATCCCAATAGCCTGATTATGAATAACATTACCTGTGTTGTTCAGGATAGCAGGGGCTTAATGTGGATTGGTACGCTTGAAGGCTTGAATATATTAGATACCAAAACAAATAAGTTTTCTTTATTACTTAAAGAGAACGGTTTGCCTGATAATATTGTGATCAATATCAGGGAAGACAACAAGCATACCATGTGGTTGAGCACTTCGAAAGGTATATGCAATGCTATTTTAACTCCGGGCAGCAATAACAAATACAATTATCAGTTTCGTTATTTTGATGAAACGGATGGGTTACAGGGCCGCGAGTTTAACGCAAACGCGTCTTTAAAAACAAAAGCAGGCGAATTAATATTCGGGGGGGCCAAAGGGTTCAATATTTTTGATCCGCTGCGCATTAGCAATACTGTCACTAATCCGGTATTAGCGCTTACAGATCTGCAGATGTTTAACAAAAGCGTTTCGCCTGGCGAGGACATAGACGGCCATGTAATATTAAACACTGCCATCTCTCAAACTAAACAAATTGATTTAAAATATAATGAAAATGCGTTTTCGGTAGAGTTTGCCGATCTGAACTATTTTAACCCTGGTAAAATAAAACTCGAATATCAATTGGAAGGCTTTAATAAAACCTGGGTACCTTCTGATGCAAAGATACGCAAGGCGATCTATACCAATCTTGATCCCGGTGATTATGTGTTTAAAGTTCGCGCCATAAAAAATGATGGAGTGCCTTATGGGAAACCTGTAAGTTTATCGGTAGTTATTGAGCCACCCTTGTGGAAAACACACATTGCTTATCTTCTTTATATATTCTCGTTTGTTGGAATACTGTTTTACATCCGCAAAAGGGGCATCAAGAGGATCGAGACAAGATTTGAATTGGAACGTGAGCGGCAGGTGGCCAAAAACATGCACGAACTGGATATGATGAAGATTGAGTTTTTTACAAATGTTAGCCATGAGTTCCGTACGCCTATTTCGCTCATCCTTGCACCTGTCGAAAAAATGCTCAAACAGGTCGATGATAAAGATAGTCAGCGTAAACTACAGTTGGTACACCAAAATGCAAAACGCTTGCTCAATATGATCAACCAGTTGCTGGATTTTAGTAAGATATCAGTACAAAAAATAAAACTTGATATTACTGAAGGTGATATTATAAAAAGCATCCAGGCCTCCTGCGATCTTTTTGCGGATTTGGCTGAAAAAAAACACATCAAATTTACTGTCACGCAGCAAGCAACACCTGCCGTAGTATTATTTGATAGTGATAAAATAGAAAAAATAATATTCAACCTGCTATCTAACGCGTTTAAATTTACCCCAGAGGATGGAAGTGTTGAGGTAGACCTTAACTTATTAGCAGCAGCCACTACAGAAATGTCGGTACTTGAGATTAAAGTAAAAGACTCGGGTATAGGTATCCCTGCCGAAAAGCATGGTAAAATATTTGAACGTTTTTTTCAACACGATATGCCTGCATCGCTTATTAACCAGGGTAGTGGTATTGGTTTATCAATAACCAAAAGCTTTGTAGACCTGATGGGCGGAACCATTTCTGTAGAAAGCAGCCCGGGAAACGGTAGTTGCTTTACAGTTCGATTGCCTTTTATGGTGCCCAAACGGGCTATTGAAGTAATACAGGAGATACCCGAAACCGAAGATGTAGAAGTTTTACTTACAGATGTGGTAGCTAATGAAAAACGTGATAAAACCATCACAATTTTAATTGTAGAGGATAATTATGAGTTCAGAACCTATTTAAAAGAAGACTTAAAACAATTTTATACTATTGTTGAAGCCTCCAATGGAAAAGAAGGATGGCAAAAAGCATTGGCACTACATCCTAATCTCATAATTAGTGATATTAATATGCCCGAAATTGACGGGATAGATTTTTGTAAGAAGATACGTTTAGATAAACGTACGGAGCATATTCCATTTATATTATTGACAGCTTTTACAGGTGAAGAGCAGCATTTAATTGGCCTGGAGACGGGTGCCAATGATTATCTTACCAAACCTTTTAATTTTGAAATATTGCATTTTAAAGTTAAAAACCTGTTAAAGCACCAGCAATCAGTAAAACAAACCTATCAAAAGCAAATTGACGTTAAACCGGGCGAACTTGAAGTTGAAACTCCCGATGTTAAATTTATGAAAAAGCTGGTGATGGTAATTGAAAAAAACATACCAAACGCTGATTTTTCGGTTGAGGAGTTGAGCAGCCAAATGAACATGAGCCGGGTGACGTTGTATAAAAAAATGTTTAACCTTTCGGGGAAAACTCCTGTAGAGTTTATTAAATCGGTGCGATTAAAAAGAGCTGTGCAATTGCTCGAAACCAATCAATACACCATTTCAGAAATTGCCTACCAGGTAGGGTATAACGACCCTCGTTATTTTGCCAAGAATTTTAAGGCAGAGTATACTGTTTTGCCATCACACTATCTCGATCATATCAATAGATAGATACGCCAATACTTTCACTACCCAATAAATATCCCGGTGTTATTCGCATATCCCGAATTTGCGATCTATAATACTATCCACCCTTTATTTGCCTTGCATGGTGCAAAAAATGATGTTGTTTTAAAATTACAGGTTTAAATTATTTTGAATAATATAACTTAATTGCTTTAATATCAAGGCATTGTGTATTTAGTGCGTTAACAATTTTCCCCCTAAACGTTAACATTGCAACACACCATGGTGTAACCTTACCGTTACCTTTAAATTAAATTATCCACCAATTATTATATAACAACACTTAAACAAAACATGTATTATAAACCATTTAAAACAAATGTAATTATGATGAAATGATTACTAGCCCAGCCTTATTTCTGCCGTTTTTTTGATGAGACTATTATCAAACGTCAGAATGTTTTTTTATCCTTTACAAGGATCATTTTAAGTATTTTATTAAAATGATATAGCACCCGTTACATACAAACTATATTTAAAACCAATAATTACCCCAATTATGAAACCCACTAATTATGATGAACATCATCCCAAAAGGCATCCGTATTTATCTAGGTGTGCAACACAAATTTTGCACACTAATTAATTGATAACAATACTGTTTGTAACAGTACAGCCAAACCAATAATAACTCAATAATCATAAAATTCATGAAACAAGCCATACCTATATATCAAAAAATATCAACTGTTTTTTTTTTATTGGTCCCTGTCTTTATTATCGCATTAAATGCTCCGGTTAAAGCCGATATGATAAGCATACATAACGCAATATATAAAGTATATGGCCCAAAGGATACTACCAATTATGCTATACTTATTTTAGATGAGAATGAACTTCCTGTAGTGGGAGTGCCAGTCAAAGTAAAAAGAGATGGCACCGGCACCCAAACAACTAACGCGGGCGGGTTGGTAAACGTAACATCAAGCCCGGGCGAAACCATACTGGTGATGCTGAATAAAGCTCTTGCTTTAGAGTACCAGTTAACTACCAACAGGTCGCCTATTATTGTATTAAGCTCCAAAAACGCGGCGTTAAAAGCATACAAAGATGTGCACCTGTTATTCAATACATCTTTACCTGCTAACTTAACAGCAGCCTCAACCGAAACTATATACACCAACGATTTGACCAAGATGCCGGTAACGTCAGTTAAAAGTGCCTTGGCTGGGCGGTTTGCCGGTTTAAGTACTAACCAATCATCGGGGCAACCTGGTGCTGATGAGTTCTCGGTAGGATTACACGGGCAAGGCCCATTGGTTGTGATTGATGGCATAGCCCGTTCAATTACCACACTCAACCTTGAGGAGATAGAATCGGTAACGTTACTTAAAGATGCCTTATCAACCGCGATGTATGGCATAAAGGGTTCAAACGGTGTTTTATTGATCACCACTAAAAGAGGCAGCCCATCAAAACAACGCATTTCGTTTACAGCTCAAAACGCATGGCAGCGTCCGCTTAAAACACCCCAGGTGTTAGGCGCATTTGATTATGCCACATTGCGTAACGAGGCTATCGCTAACGAGGGCAGTGTTTTACCAACGGGAGCTGCCAACCCATATGCAAACCTTATTTATGCCGACGCCGATTTGCAGGCTTACCAAACAGGTAGCGACCCTATAGGGCATCCCGATGTAAACTGGAGGAGTATTTTACTAAAACCTACTTCAAATTTAAACAGGTATTCATTAAATATATCAGGCGGGAGCGATGTTGCGCGATATTTTGTAGCATTTGAAAACTTTAGCCAAACCGGGTTTTTAAATACTAACGACGCTGCTAATAAATATAATACAAATAACGAGCTCAATAGCTATTTGATACGCTCGAACATAGATGTTGATATTACCCCTAAATTAACTGCAGGGATACACTTATATGGAAGAGTAGTAACAGACAACCAGCCCGGCGCAACAACCATTAGTAATAATAACGCCAACGGTGTTGGTGCAATTTTTTCGGGTATATTAAATACGCCTAACAGTGCTTATCCGCAGTTTAACCCCGATGGTAGTTTTGGATCGGCACAGCAATACCAAAATAACCTTTGGGCACAATCAACCGCAGCCGGGTACTTCCAAAATTATACCAGGAATATTTTGGGCGATTTTTCTTTAAAAAGAACGCTTAATGAAATTACATCCGGCTTATGGATTAAGGGGCTGGCATCGTTCTCATCAAACACTACTGAACAGCTTTTGCGTACGAAACCCATCTTTACATCGCATGCCAATATACCTGCAAGCGGCCCAATAACTTATACAAATTATGGTACCCCTGTAGCTCAGGTAGATAATAACAGCATATTAGCGCAGGCAAGGCAGAGCTATTTTGAACTTTCATTAGGTTATAACCATACTTTTAATAACGCGCACGGTGTAAACGTTTTGTTATTGGCTAATACCGATAACTCGGTTAACGGCTCAACATTGCCTTATACCGTTACAGGTACATCGGGCCGGGTATCATACAATTATAAAGAAAAGTACGTGGCCGAAGTTGCGTATGGCCTAAATGGCACTAACTATTACCAGGTGAACGGTAATACAACTTATGGGTTCTTCCCGGCTTTTGGCCTGGCCTGGAACATTGATAAAGAGAGTTTTCTAAAAAAATACACCTGGATAAGCTCACTTAAACTATTTGGCTCCTATGGTAAAACCGGTAACGATATAGCTTCTTACTTCCCGTCGTTGCAACGCTATAACAACAGTACCGCGTATTTTGGTACTGCAGCGGGTAATACCACAGGATTAGTGGAGGGCACATTAGCCAACCCTAACCTTACCTGGGAAAAAGCCAACAAGATAAACGTAGGCTTACAAGGGGCGCTTTTTGCCAGTCGCCTTGGTTTTAGTGTTGAATATTATAATAACAAGTTTTACGACCTGTTAATTCAAAGGGGCCACAGCACAGGTATTTTAGGTGTTGGTTACCCTAACGAGAATATCGGTCAGAATAAATATTACGGCACCGATTTGCAATTAACATGGCAACAAACGCTCAACTCAAAATCCAGCTTTTTTGTATCAGCCGTTGCCGGATTCCAACAATCAAAGGTTTTGTTTGCTGATGAGGTTAACCAACCTAACAGTTGGATGTACAGAACCGGGCAAAAAGTTGGCCAGGCTTTTGGCTACACTGCATTGGGTTTAATTCAAACCCCATCCGAAGCTAAAACCGCAGCAACCTTTGTAGGCTATACCCCGCAACCCGGCGATATAAAATATTTGGACAGAAACCACGATGGCGTAATAAATCAGTTAGACCAGGCACCTATAGGCTCCACCGGGCCAGCAATAAACCTGGGTTTTAACTTTGGTTTTAACTATAAAGGCTTTGACTTTAGCGCCTTATTTCAGGGAGCCATTAACCGCGATGTTTACGTTTCGGGCAGTGGTTATTGGGAGTTTCAAAACAGTGGCTTAGGGCAAGCCTATCAGCAACAGCTTAACCGCTGGACTCCGGCGACAGCCGCCACCGCTACCTACCCACGCTTAGGCATAGGCTATAGTACCAATAACGACATATTCTCGACCTATTGGTACCGTTCGGCAAATTATGTAAGGCTTAAAAATATTGAATTAGGCTATACGCTACCATCATTGGTTACTAATGCTATCAGGCTACGGTCGGCAAGGATATTTGTTAATGGCACCAATATGCTAACATTTACAAACCTTAAGGATGTAGACCCAGAAGTTTCAGATTTTGGTACCTATCCCATTCAAAAACTATTTAACATAGGTATTAACATTAAGCTTTAAGCATTTTAAATACTCCAAAAATGAAAACAAAAATATTAAGCTGTTTTATCATCTTGTTTCTGGGCGCTGTTATGCCATCGTGCAAAAAAGCCGAGACAAGGCCTGTTGATATTGTAACCAGCGACCTGATATGGGATGTTACCGATAAGAACGCGGTATATGCCCAGCAATTTTTAAATAATATTTATACGTACTTGCCAACAGGCTTTACACGTATAGGTGGCGATTTTTTGGATGATGCTGCCGGCGATGCCATGCCATCGCTTAACAATACATCTATCCAATATTATACCAGCGGTATAGTAAGTACTATTAACAACCCCGATCCGTATTGGTCTAACAGTTATACAGGCATCCGCGAGGTGAATATATTTTTATCCAATATTGATCAGGTACCCGCTACCGCAGCATCAATTGTTACCTGGAAAGCCGAAGCACGGTTTATCAGGGCATTTATGTATTTCGAATTGTTAAAGCGTTATGGCGGTATACCATTAGTAGGCGATAAAGTATTTACCCTTAATGATAACCTGCAATTGCCTCGCAATAACTTTAGTGATTGTGTAGATTATATTACAAGCGAATGTGATGCCGTTAAAACTAATTTAATTGCTGAGCCTGTAGCTGCTACCAGCGTGGGCCGCATTACGCGTGGTGCGGCGGTAGCACTTAAATGCCGCTTATATTTATATGCGGCAAGCCCCTTATTTAACGGCGGCGGTGTTGAGGCCGATCCAAAACTAAAGGCCTTAACAGGTTATACCACTGCCGACCCAACCCGCTGGCAAAAAGTTGTTGATGCCGCCGAAGAATTGAAGGCATATAATTATTATGCATTGGTATCGCCTTCAGGCTCGCCAACGCAGGCACAATATGCAACAAGCTATGCATCCATATTTACCAATAAAAGTAATACCGAGCTTATTTTGGCAAAACAAGCGGCCAACGACTTTGGTATTGAAACTACTAACACCCCTGTTGGCTACACCGTAAATAATGTAACCAGCCAGGGCCGCACAAGCCCAACTCAAAATTTTGTTGATGCATTTTTAATGACCAACGGTTTATTTATAACCGACCCGGCATCGGGGTATGCCCCGGCCAGTCCTTATACTAGCCGCGACGCACGTTTAATTGCCTCGGTATTTTATAACGGTCAACCCTGGTTGAACAGAACAGGTGGCGTGCAAACTTATGATGGTGGCCTGGATAAGCCAAACACTGGTGTAACCCAAACCAAAACAGGCTATTATTTGAAAAAATTTATGGGCGATTTTTCCACTAGTACAGCGTTTTCTAACCAAAGCCATAATTTCATCATATTCCGTTATGCCGAAGTATTGCTGAATGAGGCTGAAGCCTACAATGAATTAGGAAGCGTAGAATTAGGTGTACAGCAGATCATCCTCTTGCGCAAACGTGCGGGCATTGCAGCAGGTGCAAATTTACGCTACGGTATCCCGGTAGGGATCTCGCAGGTTGACATGCGTACCCTGATCCAAAATGAGCGCCGCATAGAATTATCATTCGAAGAGCACCGTTTTTGGGATTTGAGGCGTTGGAAAACGGCTACAACAGTATTAAACGGGCAATTATATGGTATGCAAATCACGAAGGACGCAACAACATCTGCTTTAACCTATCAGGTTGTACAGGTAGGTAACACAACCTTCACTAATAAGCTATATCATATGCCTATTCCTTACGACGAAGTTGTTAAAAACTCGAACATGCTTCAAAACGAGGGTTGGTAAATTATTTAATCGAATTAAAAATTGTAAAAAATAAATACAATGAGAAAACTCAAATTATTAGGTACTACCTTCATCATATATCTGCTATTGCTGCCTATGGCTTATGGTCAGGGTACCAATAAACAGGTACAGGGTGTTGTAAGCGACGATGACGGAACTGTACCGGGTATTACGATCAGCGAAAAAGGAATGCCAGGAAATGGTACCGCTACAGACGTAATGGGTAAATTTAAAATCATCCTAAAAGGAAATACCGGGATACTGGTTTTAGGAGGCGTAGGTTACCAACCCATGGAAGTAAACGTAGCCGGGAAAACCAATTTAACTATTAAAATTAAGGCCCAAACAAAAAACCTTAGCGAAGTGGTGGTGGTAGGGTATGGCACCCAGATAAGGCAAGCATTAACTACCCCGGTAAGTTCAGTTTCGGGTACGGAGCTGCGCGACAATCCTTCCGTAAGTTTGCAAAATACGCTTTCGGGCAAGGTATCTGGCTTCTTTTCGCAGCAGCGTTTAGGCCAGCCCGGGCAAGATGGTGCTGCCTTTTTTATCAGGGGGGTAAGTTCCTTCACAAGTGATAACCAGCCTTTAATTATTGTAGATGATATTGAGGTTTCGTATGATCAGTTCTCACGTTTGGATGCTAACGAGGTAGAGACTATTTCAATTCTTAAAGATGCCTCGGCTACGGCTATTTATGGTATAAAAGGAGCTAATGGCGTTTTATTGGTTACTACCCGCCGTGGTAAAATAGGCCCGCCAAATATTACGGTAAGGAGCGAGTTTAGCTTTGTTGCGCCCACTGTTATGCCTAATTATCTTGATGCTTATAATACCGCGTTGCTCTATAATCAGGCGCAGATCAATGACAATAACAATTTGCCAACTCCTGCCGCAAATTTTCAACCTAAATATACACCGGCCGACCTGGCGCTGTTTCAAAACGGGCAAGATCCATACGGACACCCAAATATAGACTGGAAAAATGAAATATTTAAAAAGTTCAGCACACAACAACGTGAGAATTTAGACGCGAGTGGCGGTACAGAAAAGGTGAAATATTTTGTTTCATTGGGTTTTGCAAACCAAAATGGTATCACTAAAGACTACAGTACCAACCAGGGCATTGATGGTAACTATTATTATCACAGGTACAATTACCGGTCGAATATTGATATGAAGGTTACTAATACATTAAATTTAAAAATAGACCTTTTTGGGAATATTGGCGAAACCAATTCGCCTTATGTAAATAGTGGTACAACCTCAATAAACGGAGGTAAAAACGACGCTTTTTATGATTATAGCAGCTATTTATCTTTAGCGCCTTATGCTTACCCAATCAAAAACCCGGATGGAAGCTGGGGGTATAGCTTAAATCAGGTTAACAACGGTTATAATGCCAATAACATCATTGAGCGATTATCGCTTGGTGGCTATACCCGCAGGTTTGAAAATAATACAAATTTTGTATCAGCTGCTACACAGGATCTTGGTTTTATTACAAAAGGGCTTTCAGCAAAAGGAACTGTATCGTATGCCAGCACTTATATTTATGGCCGTAGTGAAACCAGGGGCAACTATCCCTCATTTATTTATGACCCTGTGGCTAATACGTACACACCAAGGGATGCCAACATTTACAGGATAGATAAATTTGGCTTAGGCTATACACCCGGTAGTACCGTAAGGCAATTAGGTTTACAAGCCTTTTTAAATTATGAGCGCACTTTTAGCGATAACCACATTACCGCGCTTGTGTTATTTAACCGGACAAGTTTAACTAAGTATATTGATGCCGGCGGAAATAGCGGAACACCTACCGGTAATAACCCCGATCAGACCTATAACTTTATCCCCAATAACTCGCAAGGTATTACAACCAGCCTGAAATACGATTACAAACAAAAGTACCTACTTACAGTTAGCGGAGCCTATAATGGCTCTGATCGTTTTTCATCAGATAAACGGTATGGGCTTTTTCCGGCAGTTTCTGCAGGCTGGAATATTGCCGAAGAACCGTTTTTTAAGAATAACATCAAATTTATTGACCAGTTAAAGCTGAGAGGCTCGTATGGTTTAGTTGGTTCAGACAGGATAGGCAACCAATTTACTTATGCCTATTTACAACAGTATACTTTGAATAACGGTATTCAACAGGCATCATTCGGCACCAGCCACAATGCATCGCAGGGTGTACAGGAAGGAACATTGCCAAACAGTAACGTAACATGGGAGAAACAACGGGAGCTAGATCTTGGTGTGGACTTTAGCTTATTTAACGGCAAAGTATTTGGCCTTGTAGATTACTTTGATAATAACCGGTACGATATATTAACCACCCGTGGTACAATATCGCCTATTTTTGGTCAAAACTTACCGCCGGTTAACTTAGGTAAAACTAATAACCACGGCTTAGAGATTGAGCTAAATTATCATAACAAAATCAATAAAGATCTTAGTTATAGCCTGAGGGGTACATTCTCCTATGCACATAATAAGATCATCTTTCAAGACGAGCCCGCCGTGCCTTATGATTATCAAGCGGCAACGGGCCATAGTATTGGTGCGGGTAATATGTTTATATGGACGGGCCGATACTTTAAAGATCAGGCAGATATTGCCAATACACCGCACTTGAATGGTGTACACCCCGGCGATCTGGTTTTTGCGGATGTAAATGGTGATGGTGTAATTGATGCGAACGATAAAGGATTTTTTGGCTCACCAAATTTGCCCGAGAAGAATTATGGTTTACAATTTAGTGCGCGTTATAAAGGATTTGCCATTAGTGCTTTGTTTCAGGCAGCTACCAATTTTAGCGTAAGTGCCTTCTCCGAAGCTATCAGGCCGTTCACCTCGAACCTGATGGCCATTCACCAACAGGCATGGACACCAGATCTGGGCGATAACGCGCGATATCAGGCATTAACCCTGGGTTCATCTGTTAGCGATGCAGGTACCAACTCGTCAACTTACTATAATATTTCGGGTAACTATATCCGCTTAAAAACCGCTGATATCAGTTATTCATTGCCGAAACAATGGATACAACGCATCGGCGTAAAAGACGCTAAGATATATTTGAATGGGTACAACCTGCTTACATGGTCCAAAGCATTTAACTTATATGCACTCGACCCTGAGGTTAACCCCGGAACAGACAGGATCAATTATCCTCCTTCAAAAACATATAATCTGGGTGTAAGTGTTACATTTTAATTAATGCTAAATATAATAAGATGAAAAAAATATATTTAATTTTATCAGCGTTGATCGTCGCTTTAACATTGTCTGAATGTAAAAAGTCGAACTTCCTTGACGATAAGACCAGCGGGCTAACGCAGCAGACTGTGTTTTCTGATAGTACCAATACCATGGGATTTTTAACCCGTATTTATGAGGATGCCCCATTTAGTTTTAACAAATATCGTTGGGACAACGGAGGGCTTGAGCAGGGTACGGATGATTCTGAATTTACCTTGGGCAGTCCACAAAGGCGGGCAAACGTAATATCCCACGCCACCTGGACACCCGATATTTTCAATCCAACCGCATACGGACTACCTGATATGTGGGTTACCCCATATACAAACATCAGGAGGGTTAATTTATTGTTGCAACAATTGCCCAATACCCCGCTAAGTGCATCGCGCAAGCAACTTGTAGCTGGTGAAGCACGGTTTTTAAGAGCATGGTATTATGAAAACCTGATTATAAATTTTGGTGGTGTGCCCTTGATAGGAGATAAGGTTTATGGCATTACCGATGTGATTACCACAACCCGAAGCTCATTTGCTGATTGCGTGAAATACATTACAAGCGAGTTAGATGCCGCAGCAGCTATATTACCGGTTACCAGTTCAAATATAGATTATGGGCGCATTACCAAAGGCACCTGCATGGGCTTAAAATCACGGCTGCTGTTGTACGCGGCAAGCCCGTTATTTAATGGCGCGCCTTATGTTACCGCTACACCAGAGCAAACACCGCTTGTTGGGTATGGTAGTTATGATAAGAAACATTGGCAGGATGCCGCAGATGCAGCTCTGGCGCTTATCAATACCGGCTATTATTCACTTAATGTTGATAATGCTACCGCGCCCGGGTATGGGTTTTACCAGGTGTTTTTAAATCGGGTAAACCCTGAATACATATTTTCTTATAACCGGTCGCCTAACAGGGATTTTGAAGCCTTTTATAATCCGCCATCAAGAGGTGGGAGTAAGTATGGGCAACCAACTCAAAACTTAGTAGATTGTTTCCCAATGATGAATGGTAAAGCGATTACTGATCCCACATCAGGATACGACCCAAACAACCCATATGTAAACCGCGACCCCCGTTTTGGTTATTCAATTATTTATAACGGTTCAAACTATTTTCTCGCAAGCGCAAATGCGCAAAAGCCTGTATTTACCTTTGCAGGAGCAGCATCCGATGGTTTCCCCAACACATTAACCGGCTATTACAGCCGCAAAATGTGCGATGTTAATATATCAAATAACAGTGCTTTTAACGCTACCCGTGGCTGGCCGTTGATGCGCTATGCCGAAATATTATTAAATTATGCTGAAGCGATTAATGAGACAGGGCAAACCTCATTAGCGTACCCGGTTTTACAACAATTAAGAGTCAGAGCGGGTATTACACCAAACCCTGATGGATTGTATGGCCTTGCCCCAAATATGAGTGTTGCTGCTATGCGCACCGTAATTCAAAACGAACGACGCGTAGAGTTGGCATTTGAAGGCCAGCGTTGGGATGATGAACGCCGATGGAAGGTAGCCATGGACACTCAAAACGGATTTTTGAAGTGGATGTATATCACTAAAACGGGTGCAAATACATATAACTATCAGGTTGTCAATGCAGTAACGGCACCGACGCTTTATGCCGCTAATCCGGCAAAAGTGCATATTTTTTACCCTTACGATTATTTGATGCCTATTTCAACTACTGATATGCGCGATATTCCTGGAATGATACAAAACCCAGGGTATTAAAAAAAGTTCTATATTACAGGTTAATGGATAAATTGTTACATTCCGTTAACCTGTTTAAAACACTTTTATGAAATTTAGAACATTGTTGCTTTTTTTGATCTGCAGCCTTAAAGCGGTATCAGGCTTGGCTGTCGGGGTAGTTAGCCTATCGTTAGACGGCAAATGGCAAATGGGCTTTTCCAGAAAATACACCACCACAGTAATGGTGCCCGGTATACCTAACGATCCTGCAAAGATCATGGATGAAGAGCTATGGTATAAAAAGGAAGTTAAACTTCCCGCCGGTAATTGGACAACCGTAACCCTCGAACTAAAAGGTGCCCGTTTTAAACCACAGGTTTTTATTAACGGCGAAATGGTTAGCCAGCATGAAGGCGGTATGGCACCGATATTTTTTGAGTTGAAACATAAAGATCTTAAACCCGGAAATACGGTTACGCTCGAAATAGCTTTGGCATCTTTAAAAAACACACCGCAAACAGATGCTTCTTATGTTCCCGGCGCTGATCATTTTCGTAACGACGTATCTTCGGGCTTATGGGATGATGTGGTTTTGCATTTCCATGGTGATGTTAGTGTGGAAAGGATAATTCCTTTCATCGATTATAAAAAGCAAAGTATTAGTGTGCAGTTTGATCTGCATAACGCCGATAACTTTAACGGTAAAGCCAGTATTAAAATATTTGGCGGGGATGGTAAACCATTGTTAACGGCCACACAACCTGTTATTGGAAGCCATAGTGCAGTTGATTTTAATATCAATGGTAAATTGAAAGGTTGGTCGCCGGAGCATCCAAATTTATATCACTTAAAACTTATACTTGTTGATGCCAATGGACAAGTTACAGATGTGCAAACTATCCCGTTTGGCGTAAAACAGGTAAGCGTTATTGACAAACAATTTTACCTGAACGGCCAGCATTTTGTAGCTAAAGGAGCTACTGTGGTTTGGCACCGCTGGATGCGTACAACAGAAGGTAGAGAACTTGGTTATGATACAGCCTGGTTCAAAAAAAACATTATAAAACGTAGTAAGGATCTCGGTGGCAATTACCTTCGTTTCCATTTGGGTTTACCACCTGAGCGCCTTTTGGATCTTTGCGATCAATATGGCCTTGCAGTGCAATACGAGTGGAGCTTTTTCCATGGTATGCCTGCATCTAAAGAAAGTTTGCTGATACAATACAAAAGCTGGCTCGATTTGGCCATGCGCCATCCATGTGTTTCGTTCATTCATCCGTATAACGAAACCGGTGGCGACCAGCTCAAAACAGTTTGGGCCGCGTTGGACGAATTATTGCCGCATTACCCCCCACTCTTAATTGAAGACCGCGATGTAATGCATGTGCATAAATACTGGTGGAGCTTGTTTGAAAACTTGGGCTTGTATTACGATAATGCTAACGTTTTCCCTAAAGCGGTTATGGCCGATGAATTTGGAGGTAATTATCTCGACCAAAATGGTGACCCTGGTTTATACTCTACAGTTAAAGAGACATTTTTACGCTTTTTAGGCCGTAACCACACTAAAGAAGATCGTCTTTATTTTCATGCGCAAGCCAATGCTAAGGTAGCCGAGTACTGGCGGCGTATAGGTGCGGCAGGCTTTTCGCCGTTCTGTGCTTTGGGTAGTAACGAGGATGGTAACAACTGGTTTTTAGGCCCGTTGAAAGAAGGCAACCCCAAACCCGTTTGGGCGGCTTTAGCCGCGGCATTTTCGCCACGTTCTGTTAGCATCGAGTTATGGGATAAGGATTTTGCGCCATCCCAAAAGCTTGACCTGCCTGTATACCTGTTTAACGACGATGAGCATAAAGCCGACCTGAAAGTTCAACTGAAAATTGAAGATAAGGCCGGTAAAGTTTTTTTTACAAAAATATTTACTTCAACAGTGAATGCTTTTGATAAAGTAATAGAAAAAGTTGCTGTTGAACTACCATCAAATACGGGCGATTATTTTATAAAGGCCGAGCTTTTAAATAAACCAGCGGAAGTTAAATACCCTGTCATTTCTGAATGGAACATCCGTGTGGTTAAAGCCGAAGTACCTCCAAATTTAAAGAATTTAAAAGTAGCCATCCCTGATGATGAAATTGAACTCAAACAGTTTTTAGCAGATAAAAATATCGCCGCTGTCAGCCTTTCGGATAATTCGGCTAATTTGATTTTAACATCGCTTAAAACATGGAATAAGCTTGCTAAGGGAAATTCCGGTTTATCGTTAGCACTGCAAACAGCTATAACAAATGGCGTATCAGTAATCATGCTCGATGTTGGCGACAGGCAACTTGGTCAGGGTTATCCCACACATGCCGGCGATCTGGGCCCGCTACAGAGTGTAGTGCGCATTAGCGAGCCTAAAGTAAATACTTATAGCCTTTTTGCTGGCATATCATTAAAATTTACGGAAACAGCCGAGCCAGAGAGCTATATCCATCCTGATAAGTTAAATAATGATATGTGGAATAACCTGCCCGAACCATATACCGGGATATGGAATGGTTTGCGCGGCGGGTTGATCGTTCCGGCGGCTGATATGGAGTTTTCTGGAATGAGTGCGTCGGCCTATGTTTCGCAATGGAAAGCGCGTGGGGCTAACAGTGATAAAATTATCGCGGGGCCATACTATGCTTATGAATTGCAGGGCTTTTACGATTTCTCGGATAAGCCCGATGATGCCGACGTTCAAAAAAAGCTGAAAGCAAGGTTGAATTTCCTGATACAGGATGCCCCATCACTTGCGGGATCACTTAATCCGCTTGCGCCGATAGCTATCACCGATCTTTTAAAAGGCTATAATGATGCTAAAAAAGGTGTAGCCGATAATTTTATACCACTTGCCAATTGCGCTAAAAATCTAACACAAACTCCGGTTGCCTTAATTGGTTTTGGGCCGGGCAAGGGGGCGCTGGTGGTGTCGCAATTATTAACAGCAGGCCGGCTTGCCACAGGTTTTGGCGAAACCGGCTTGTATGGTATACGCTATGATGAAGTTGCCGGGCAATATGTATTGAACATGATGAGCGAGGCCGTAAAAAAGTCGGGGAAATAAGCAATTAACATAACTACAGTTGGCCTTAAGTATCACGGTAGGTATTGTAGCATTATTAACGGAAGTATTAAATTGGTTACACTAAAAACGGACTGTAATGTGTAGCAGTTATAAACCATGATTAAAAGAAGAGCATTTATAAAGGATATGGCGCTTGCTTCGGCCACGGCAACAATTTTGCCTGCCATTTTGGGCGCGACTGTAAAACCAGCAAATATTAATCGCACTAAAATTCTTAATGCTTATTATTTGCGGGCTCACATGTATACAATGGTGCCCCGCCACGTAAGAGAAGATTTGAAATGGATGGCAGACATTGGTACAAACGTAGTATCAGTGGCCATTATTGAGCAAGATTTATTTGCCGCTGTTGAAAATGTATCGATTATTTGCAATGAAGCAGCTAAACTTAACATGAAGGTTTACGCTGTACCATCCCGGTGGGGAGGAATAGTGGCAGGGGCGCCAAAAGTGCCCAGTTTATTCTCAGTTAAAAATCCGCAAACCTGGATATTAAAGAAAGATGGTACGCCGATGTATAATGATATTTCGGGCGTGATCAGCAGTGTTCACTACAGCGAAACGGTTGACTTTTTTAAATCATCAGTAGATAAAATGTTTAAAGCCTGGGATGTTAAAGGAGTTATATGGGATGAACCTAAATCATTTCTGCCAGATTATTCGCCCAAGGCTATTGAGGTACTTGGAAAAGACGCGCCATGGCAAAGCCATATTAAAGCGGTTATCAACTTTTTTGCGGATGTAAATAAGCATATTAAAGATAGTCGTCCGGATATTGTGACCAACATGTTTGCTTACGCTAATTCGTCGGATATGATTGTAAGTGAAGGTGCTAAAGCTCCCTATCTTGATGCTTTTGGTTGTGATGGCCGCCCATGGAGAAATGAAGACGGCGGAAACCAGGAGAGTAAAGGAAAAGTTTTGTTAGGTACCGGTGAGCGTTTTTTAAAAGCAGCAAAAGATAATGGAAAAAAAAGTTTATGGCTGATAGAGAACCATAACATGCGTGATGCAGATACCGTATTAATGAACAAGCGCTTCCCCGAATTGCTTACCAAAGATATTGACCATTTGATATACTATTACTACCCCCGTAATATAGAAAACCCTGATAAAAACATGAATTGTATTGCCGAACATTTGAAAACATTTTATTAGTAAACTGATATGAAAAGAGCAATATTACTAATTGTTACGGCATTTATTTTATCAGCCTGGGGGTATTACAGGCAAACCAGCAACAGAACAAACAAATATGCAGGCATGGCCTATATCCATTCTAAAAATCAAAGTTTTATGATGGGCTGGAATCGAGATGAAGCAGGTACAGAGTGGGCATGTTTTATTGGCAAACACCAGGTTACATTTACTTATAACCTTTATATGGATAGTACCCTGGTAACGCAGGATGACTATATTAAGCTAATGCACCTCAATCCATCGGCACATCAAACAGGTGATAAACGGCTGCCTGTAGAAAAAGTTTCGTGGTACGATGCCCTGCTTTATTGCAACGCCCGCAGCAAGCGGGATAAATTAGATACCGTTTATACCTATACTGGCATTATCAAAAAGGATACTTCGGTTAGTAACCTGGCAGACCTGAAATATGATATTTATAAAAATGGATACCGGCTGCCAACTAATGCCGAATACGAATTTACGGAGCGGGCTAACCTTAAAGGCACCTACTTTTTTGCCGATACCACCCAAAATATTGACATTATAGGTAGCCAATTTGCCTGGTCGAAATTAAATTCGGGAATGACGACCAAGCCTGTTGGGCTAAAAAAAGTACATCCCTGGGGGCTTTATGATATTACCGGTAATGTATTTGAGTGGTGCAGCGATTGGGAGGGGCCGTACCCTGCCCATCAGCAAACCGACCCTACAGGCCCGGCTGATGGTAAAACAGAATGCGGCACACACTGGGTTGGCAGCGAAAAAAAGATGGCTAAAGGCGGTTCATACAAAACAGATATAAAGGGCCATATGCGCATTAATTACCATTACAAGTGGCCCCCGGCAACTATATCGCCCGAAATAGGTTTTAGATGCGTAGCAACAAAAAAATAAGAATAAATTTCAACCCACATACAAAATTAATAATGAAAAAATCTCTTCTGCAAACATGTATTTTGCTTATTGCCCTACTGGCGGCTAACACTATGGTAACGGCACAGGAACTATATGTGGGTACCAACTACCACCCCCACGATTCAAATCCAGCGCAATGGAAAAAGGATATACAACACATGAAAGATGCCGGTTTCAAAGTAGTGCGTATGGGCCACTTGGCCTGGGATAGTTATGAACCCACCGACGGTAAGTTTGAATTTGCATGGTTTGATGAGGTAATGGATATGATGAACAAAGCCGGAATTAAAGTGATTTTGGATATAGCGGTAAGGCCCGCCCCAATTTGGCTGCACCATAAATATCCATCTATAAACATTACCGATGCTAGTGGCAATATGCAATATCCTAACCATAGGTATATGGAGGATATTGGCGATCCGATGTACCAAAAATATGCTTTACGCTATGCCGATACGCTAACCAAAAGGTATGGAAAACATCCGGCCCTGCTTGCGTTTGGTATTGATAATGAGCCTGGAGATGGGCCTATTTCCTATTCGGAAACGGTAAGAAAAAGATATATTAACTGGCTTGTAGCAAAATATACAACAATAGCTAATTTAAATAAAGCCTGGGCCAGCCAGCGCTGGTCGCGAAAAATAGGTCAGTTTGAAGAGATTGGCCTGCCACAATCGGGATCGGTAGGCGGCCCGCCAGAAAGGGTTTTAGACTTTAGGCAATTTATATCCGATGAGGTAAATCAGATGTTTGTTAAGGTAGCTAACAAGGCAATTGCCAATGCACCCAATGCACTTACTACCACCAATATGTGGTATTATAGCGATAAAAAGTATTTTGATTATGCAAAAACAGCATATACTGGTAAGATAAGCCGTGGTGGCAATGGTTTTTATCCCGGTAACTCCTTGATTTCTGAAGGGGGTTTACATCATGCATTATTTGGCATAGCGCGAATACAATATGAAAACACCACACCTTTTTGGTGTACCGAATTTACTACCATGACCGCCGTTCCGGGATCCATCCGTAAATCGGCATATGCTTCGCTGATGTATGGCAATCAGATGATTTGCGGCTGGACATGGCAAACCATGCATGGCGGTGAAGAGCAATACACCGAAGGGATGACAGATTGGGACGGGATTACCAATCGGAAATACGATGAATATAAGCAAATAGCAGCCGAATTTAAAAAAATAGAAAAATATGGTTTCCCGTATAAGGAACAGGCCGACGTAGCCCTGGCATTTTCTTTTCCCAGCCAAATAGTAAGCTATGCCTATCCGCAACAGCATGATGGGCAACTGCAAACCGCCTTTAACGTGTTTTATAAACGTAATATTGATACACGGGTTATTGACATAACACAAAGCGATTTGAAATACAAATTATTGATCATTCCGGGTGTGGCCCTGATGGACGAGCGCACAGCCGCTAAAGTAAGGGAATATGTTAAAAACGGCGGAACGGTGATTATGACAGCCGAATCTGCAGTGGTTGATGAACATAACCAGGTTTTCAGAAGTACACAGCCCGGTTATCTGAATGATGTTTTTGGAATACGCGTAGCAAGTTTTGAGGAAACGGCATTGCTGAATGAATTATCCAAAGAATCGTTAAAAGGTGATCAGTTGCATGTTTTGTATGGCGATAAAACCATATCAACAGCGTCGCAGCGTTTTAGTGTAGTAGAAACCAAAGGGGCAGATATATTAGGTAATATTACTAGTTTAGATAAAGATTATCCCATTATTACATCAACCAAATACGGCAAAGGCACCGCCATCTATATTGGTTTACCTGCCAAAGAGGATGTGCTGAACCCGATCATTGATAAACTAATAACAGAACTTTCTATCAAAAAAGGCCCCGAGGTGCCAGCCGGCATTATGGCCAGATATATTGACCCTAAACATATTCTATACCTTAATTTAGGTAAAGAGCCTACGCTGATAGCACAAAAGGGAAAACTAAAAAGTATTTTATCAGATAAATATTATACAGATAGTTTTACGTTGCAACCTTTTGAACCTGAATTTATTGAGATAAAATAGTTTCAACATAAAAAGAAGCTGCGTCAAAAGAGATTTTGAGGCAGCTTCTTTTTTTATAGGCGTTTTTTCTAATTAGATTTACCCTAAGCTATCATATATTGTTTTTACCTCCGTGTATATGGAAGATAGCTTATCCATTGTTAAGGGTTTGGAGATGAATTCTTCAACAAAAGGATAGGCTTCCGCGCGGATCTTATCTGCCTGCAGAATGGAAGTTGTAACGATATAGATCGTCATCTTTTTAGCTAAAGAACTATAAATCCGTTCTACGGCATCCAGAAACTGCCACCCATCAAATCCGGGCATATTTAAGTCCAGAAATATCACATCAGGCAACTTTTGAGCTTGATCTTTATTCTCCACAATATAGGTAATCACCTGTCTGGCCTCATTATAATGAGCTATGCTCCTGAACAATTTTATCCTGGAGTTCATGATGACAAGGATCCGCTGATAAATGGGATCATCATCTATGATATATAAGGTGCACATAAGGACAAGGTTAGTTAAATAATTTAATTAGTAGTATATTGCGTTAGCAATAATTGAACCAAGGTATCCACATTAGGACAACCCAACAGTTAAAGATTGTTAAAACTATCGCCATGTTTATAAAAAAACGCATATTGATCATTGATGATGATGAGGACCTGCTTGAGCTATTTTCTTTTTTATTGACCGAAACAGGGTATGATGTTAAGATCCATTCGAGCGCAGAGAATGTTTTTAGTTTGATATATGATTATGAACCACATCTTATTCTGCTGGATGTGATGCTGGGTTGGGCAGACGGCCGTTCGATCTGCGAGCAATTAAAAGCACAGCCCCAAACCAATACAATTCCCGTCATTATGATCTCGGGCCGTTTTGATCTTAACAAATGTTCAGACCCGGTCAGTTCACCCGATGATTTTATTAGAAAACCTTTTAAAATTGATCACTTGATCAAGAAAATTGAAAAACAATTATCGTGGATAGTTGAGGACTAGCCCCCCTCTCGGAAGGGGCAGCCTCTTTTTTTATAAGGGTTTTTCGAATCAGATTAGATGAAAATAGGATATTGAGCATCATATTTTAATACTCTAAAAGAGGCTAGGTTATTTGGGATTTATTGTGTATATTTAGTTTAAATATTACAATGGTAATAATTAAACTAACCCGAATAACTAAAAATGACATGATACCCGATTTACAATTAACCCCCAAACAACAACGCTTTTGCGATGAGTATTTAATAGATATGAACGCCACCAAAGCCGCCTTACGAG
>JANXTT010000091.1 GCA_025352225.1 Mucilaginibacter sp.
AAACTATCGTTGGGCTGACGGTAAGAATATTAACTAAATTTACTGCCATAACCTGTTTGCAATTCATCAATACCAACAATAACAAACCGCTAAATCATCTTAAATATGCTTTGGCTTTTTAATCGCACAACACGTTAAATAAAAGCTTGGTTTAAACATTTGATAATATGATAAAGGTGCGCTAAAAACTATTTAACAATCTAATTATTAAATATTATTTTTAGATCTAATCCTTAACTTTATGCCCCCTAACTAATAATAAACTATACTAAAATAAATGTTTTATTTAACATATTACATATGCCAAGGCTCTTTGACTGGGCTCTGAAGCCGATAGCAGCCGGCTGGAATGACCCGAGTTAGGTAAAAAATAAAAGAATAAATGGCAGGATGCGGTTTGCGCCTACACGCCGCAAAAACAGAAGGCGTTTGTGGAATTTGTGCGTATCTTGGTAAAACGATTTTTAAACCTTAGTTCTTGACCCATGAAACGATTCCACCTGATTATGCCTGCTATACTGAGCCTCGCCTGTTTATTGACGGGCTGCGATTGGCTTAGATCCAAACCACGCAAGACCACTACGGCGGAAACGACGGGGCAACGGACTGTACCGCTATTAATGGGCAAAAGGCCAAAGTTTGCGTGTTATAAAGCTTATGTATTAAACAATGGTTCGGATACAACCTTTATCCGGGTGGTAGCGAATAGCAAAATATTGCAAAAGGTATGGCTGGTCTATTTTGACCATGATAAGGATGACTGGGTAGTGAAAAGCTGGCAGGGTACGGGCACGGGCAATCACCTAATCGCGGATACGGCATTACTCGTTCAGAAATATCAGGCAGATCTCTACCAAACGACGGATGTTTATATGGCCTATTCGGCAGATGAGGGAAAAACCTGGCAAAGTCACAATCCTACCGTAGCATATTTGAACTGTACGGACGATCCACGGTTGGACAATCATGTGCAATTGCTGTTGCCTAAAGACGATCTACTTAACGGCTCGAATTTTTCGCTTGCTGTACTATTGCAGTGGCGAAAACCGAAAGCACTCTCAGGTGGTGAGGTGTATGGTTATGACCTCAGTGCATTTTGTAGGCTGAAAAAGACGTTTTGAAAATAGTGATCTTTTTTTTTATTTGAGCAGCAATGAGCAGCTTCCAGATCAATTTGATTCTGAATATACAGCTTGAAAACAGCTTTGTTTGATTTTGTTCCCATTCCCTTAATTTTCAAAAGCTCTATTTATTATACAAAAAAACTGTCCTATAATTTTGCTTATGAGACGGCCTCTTCTTGTTTTGAAATAATCCATTTATTTCTATCTTATAATTAATCTTATGTTGAGTAAGATTTAGTTGGGGAAAGAAAACAATTCAATTTATTTGCGAGTAATCTATAAACCGGTCGAGATATCTGCAATTCACACCATAAATAAATCGTTGCAAACATCACCGAATGCAAAATTTACTGAGCGCTCCTGATTGTGATTGAATTTTGTGGTCGATGGAATAAGCTTATTTCGATTTTCGGTATAAACTGGGGATTTGGAAAGGAAAAAGTGGCTTTGGCTTAACACTTTAACGAAAAACAATATGCATATATATAGGCATATTTGCGCTTGAACTGTTGTTATTGATTTTTCAATTAATATATATTATAAAATAAAATATATAAAAAGTTATTACATTTACAACATAATTTATCATATTTCATAACAACTGCAACAGCAGTTGCAAATATTAATGATTAAACGCATTTATGTTTAAAATAGATTCAAATGGAAAGTAATTACAATGAAGCAATTCGATAAGAAATCCTTCTTATTTTATATAATAATATCTGTGTTAATTGCTTCGACGCTCTGTTACGGCGATCTCTTTATTTACAAATCGCTCACCCCATTTTTCTGCTATCTTTTTTGCATATCCATATCTTTTATTTTTGGTACGTCTGCTATCACAAGGAATAATAAGGGGCATATATTCCTCTTTTCCCGACCTATACTTATAGCAATTATACTTGGGCTGTATATTTTTATCCAATCGCTTTTTTTATCGAAGCATTTATCATCTTATTCATACTATCTTATTATCAATTGCGGCTTTTTTGTCTGCCTTTGTATGTTGCTGGGATATGTAAAAGCAAACCTTCAAATAATTTATAAAGTAATCGTAATTACAGCTTCGGTAGAAGCAGCTATTTGTATACTTCAATACTGGAACCTTTTCAGGAGTTTTAATACCTATTTCCCGGTAACAGGTACATGGGAGAATCCTAATGTGATCGCGATGTTTATGGCAATGGCTGTTCCCTGCGCGTTCTCTTTGCTTTATGATCCGAAAAAACACATACGAAGGGCAGCGCCTATTATTCTTTTTCTTCTGTTTAGCATACTTTTAATTTTAAAATGCAGGACAGCTGTCATCGGGTCCGTACTCGGTGTCCTGGTTATTTTAAATGGCAGATACGGGCTAATCAGCAAAGCAAGAGAAAGAAAGAACCGCTCTGCAACTATTTTGATCACATGCCTGCTATTTGCATTGATTATCCCTGCGGCTAACTATGCATATGAAATAAAAAAAGCTTCGGCTGACGGCAGGAAGCTAGTTTGGAAGATCTCTTCTGAAATGATAGTGAAAAAGCCATTGCTTGGTTATGGATATGGTTTATTTGAGAGAAATTACAACCTTTATCAAGCTCAATACTTTGAATCAGGAAAAGGTACTTCTTCAGAAATACAAAATGCGGGGTTCGTACGCATGGGATATAATGAGTTGCTCCAAAATGCGGTGGAAGGTGGACTAGTGGGCTGCTTTTTGCTTGCTTTCTTTTTTCTTTCACTGCTGCTTACTCCGGTTAAGCACATCGACGCAAAACACATTGGCGACCAGGGCAACGAGCGTAAATCTTATATTACCGCATATGCCGGGGTCTGCGTTTTTATCCTGATGTCTTTGATAAATTTTACGGTACAAGCAATACCTGCCGCCTGCTTGTTCATTATTTACGCGGCTATTCTTGCTTACCATTCACCGCCCGTATCACTTAAACTTTGGAGGATCAACCTGACATCAGATCATAACATCTATGCCAACAAGAAACTTAATAGTGTATATGCCCTCTGTTTGTTTATAGTAGGAATTATTAGCATGTACACTACTTCCATGCTAATCAAAGATAATCTTGATAATAAAGAAGCAGCCTTACTATCAAAACAAGGCAACTATCGGGCAGCTTTAAATATCCTAAGCCCGCTATCACCGCGCCTGGAAGCTTATGAAAGCTTTTGGGTAAATTATGGTAACACCCTATTTGACAAGCATGATTATAAAAATGCAGCCGTGATGTTTGATAAGGGAATGCAACTGACGTCGAACCCTGCCGTATATGGCAAAATTGCTTCATGTTACGAAAAGGTGGGAGATTATAACAAGGCCTGCCGGAGTTTGGAAATAGCTGCAAACATCGAACCTAATCGTATTTCTCCTCAGTTTGATTTAATGAATTTATGCCTTAAAATGAAGGACACGACAAAGGCACTAGTTAGGGCCCAAAACATCATCTCGTTAATCCCTAAAATACCGACTATCCGGGCTCAGCAATATAAAATCCAGACTTATAAGCTTATTGAAAGATTAGGATTTACCTACGATCAAAATTCAAGTAAGATATTGCCCTTAAACTTTTCTAACTATTTACCGAATAAAACCATATGAAGAAGAGTTTCCTCTTTTATTTAATATTCTTGCCCCTTGCGGGATTTCCCTTATCTAATCTTCCTTTACCTGCGGCTGTAAGACTGGCTTTAATAAAGGCCGGTAAAAATAAGGGAGAGTTGGAAAAAGTGATTTCGCATTACAAAAAAACAGGTGAACCCCAAAAGTTAAAAGCGGCATATTTTTTAATCGAAAATATGGATGCCCATAATTCAAGTGGTTACTATTGGGAAGACAGATCGGGTAAGCGCGTACCCTACAATGAGTTAGATTATCCAACCTTTGAAAAAGCGGTAACAGCATTTCAAAAAATCAAGGCCATTAACCCTGGATTACATCCGCACACGACAAAAGATCAGGATATCAATAACTTAAAGGCCGGCTACCTGATTCAAAACATTGATTACGCTTTTCATCAATGGAAAAGCGATTCCAGGTATAAAAATATTCCATTTAATGATTTTTGTGAATATTTATTACCCTATCGTGTAAGCAGTGAACCTTTACAGCCCTGGCGGGAGGTTTATAATAAGCAGTTCAGCTGGTTTAAAGACAAGTATCGATCCGGAGGGCTGGTCAATTCATTATCATTTATTTCGGCTGATTTTAGAAACTGGTTTACCAACACTTACTCGATTGAAAACAGCAGAGAGCCTTTGCCCCGTTTAGGAGGCTTGCAGTTACTTTTGAGGAAAAAGGGGCCATGTGAAGATATAGCCGATCTGGTAGTCTTTACGATGCGCTCCCAGGGTATTCCTGCAGCCGTTAATTATATCCCTTACTGGGCTACTGCTACATCAAGCCATTTCTTCAACACTATTTTTGACGAACATATGAAACCTGTGCAGGTTGATGTCGCAGGTAACCCTCCGGTACACAACACACTGGCAAGAGAACCTTCAAAAGTACTTCGGATAACCTATAGTAAACAACACGAAACTATTGCAGAAAATGAGAAGATTACTAATATTCCGCCAGGTTTCATGCGTAACAGCTGTTATATAGACGTTTCTGATCAATTCTGGCACACTTCCAATATTTCATGTAAACTATTCGAGACCGGCGTAAAGTTTAAACATGCCTTCGTATGCGTCTTTAATGGAATGGGCTGGCGGCCAACCTGGTGGGGAACCATCAAAAATAATAACACCACCTTTAAAAATATGCCGCAGGGGGCAATCTTCCTGCCCGTATATTTTACAGCTGGACAGATGAAACCGGCCGGTTACCCTATTGCGCACGGATACAATCATGAACTTATACTGGTACCTGATACTATCCATAAAAGATCAGTTATAATCAGGGAGGAAGATAAATACCTGGCTTTCCGAACTGGAAAAAGCTATGAATTGTTTTATTGGAACAACTCATGGAAAACTTTGGGCAAAAGAAGGGCCTTGTTTAACACACATGAGCTATTGTTTACCAATGTACCGGGAAACGCCTTGTACCTGTTAATTCCGGAATATTCAGAGAAAAAGGAACGCCCCTTTATGATTTTAGATAACGGAAAAATTAAATGGTGGTAATGCATTACAATTAAATCATATGAAAATACAGTTTTACTTCGCGAAGTCTTTGATCATTATTTTACTCTTTTCTATCAGGGCACAGGCCCAGGTACCGGCTGAGATCATCCAGAAATACCCGGTTTCTGCGCTCATACGTTTACAATATGTGGTAGACAGGGTTAATTTGCCAATTGAAATGCAAGACGAACTTGCCCGTTATTACACAACCCAAAACGAGATGGCCGAGCTTAAAAGAAAGCAGGGAGCCACTCTACAGGAAATTAGCAAATACATATCGTTCGACCTGGCCCCGTTATCCAAAATGCTTACTCCTATACAATTCATAGAGTTTAGCACTTCAGGAGCCAACCCTTCTGAATTGGCAAAAGCGTTTAAATACCGGAAGGAACTGGGTTTAACGGCTGTGCAAGTGGATGCCTTGGTGCCTCTGATCTCCAAGTTAAAAAATAATGACCCTGACGGTGTTGACCTATCCAAAAGGTTACAGTACGAACAGCTTAAAGGCGTTTTAAATAAAGATCAATTCCAAAACTACTTCACTTTGATCAGCCAGGATACCAGTTTGAAAATCGCGCTAAGTAATTGGAGGCAGCTGAAAAAATATAAACAGGTTAATAACACAGATAGCGCGACAGTTACTGACATGGTTTATCATTTTACATTGAACAAGATCTCAAACATTGAAAGGGTAAATTATTACAGACCCAATAGTTCTGATTCTATTGGCAGGTATTATGAATTATACAAGCCATCCATTCTATGGAAATTGGATGCAAATAGAAATACGCTGCCCTGGTGGATGTGGGACTGGGTTGGACGGCTCATTATTCATCGCAAGGAATTAAAACTGACCGATTCGCAGGTTGACAGCCTGTTAACTAATGACATTAACCTGGAAAAGAAACGATGGGAAAAGCCTGTTCGCTACGCTAATGAATTTGTTAATAATTGGCCGGAGACACTTGCTTTTGTTACCAGGATACTAACAGATGAGCAATACACCAAGTTTTTAGAAATCAGGAACATCAACCATTCTGTATACAATGCAGATTTAGATTGGGTTCAATTGAAGGAAAAGGGGTTTATTCCTCCAAACGCCGACAGTAAAGCGTTACTGCAAGAAACCCAGGAATATGAACTGAAGTTGTTAGCGGCTAACGAAAAATATTACAATGATAGGAGCCAAAAAAATTTATTTGCCAAACAAACTATCGAAAATAATAAGCCAAACCTCTTGAAAAAATTGGAGGTGATAAAAAATCAGCTGGAGGCAGAAGCACGCACTAAAGCTACACTAGCATGGTAATTATAAAATTTAAACCTATGATAATATGAACAAAACAATCATTCTTTTTTTAATGGTAACCAGTTTAGCCGGTTACGCGCAAACTCCCGTAACGGATGCTTCAATAGCCTTCCATCAGGCTAAGGTACTCCTCAATCCCAAAAGCCCAAAGTATAACCCTAAGGAGGCGTTTGTAGCTTTTAATAAATTGGCGCTTCAGGGTAACGCGGAAGCCATGAACGGGCTGGCCCTGTTATATAGCAAGGGAATTGGCACCCCAGAAGACCAAAAAGAAGCTTTTAGCTGGTTTAACAAATCTGCCGCCGCTGGTTATGGTGGAGCGTACTATAACCTGGGCCTGCTTATTAAAGATGGCATAACCGCACCCCAGGACTTTAACAAAGCCTACTCGCTTTTTACCAAGGGTGCAGCCTTAAATAATGGTAATTGCTTTTACGGACAGGCCTATATGCTTTACAAAGGGTACGGCTGCTCACAAAACTACACAAAGGCGGCAGCGTTATTTAAGAAAGCTGCCGCCTTAGACAACGAGGGCGCTTACTATATGCTCGGCCTTTGTTACCGCAACGGTTATGGAACAGCTGCCAACGCTGATAGTGCCAAATACTGGCTAAGGCGGGCCGCGGAGTATCACGATCAGCGGGCCATTGATGAATTAGCTTCCAAACTGCCCGAAAACGCGGACTTAAAAGACGTGCCCAACCTGCAACCGGCCTCGGCCATATCTGGCCAGCGGGTTAACCTTAAAGCTGGTTTTAACCAGGTAGAACACCATGTGGCCAAAGGCGATATCGCAGGAGATTATACCGGTTATACCATCAAATTTGATTGGAGCGGCAAGCATATCATCGGCCAGGCCATGTTAAAATTGCATTTAGAGCGCAAGGATCAGGCAATGAGCGGCGAGTGGCAGGAAGAGGGCCAGGATCCCGTCACCTTAAATGCTACATTAACAGATACCGGTATAGTATTTAACAATACCAGTTATAGGCAAATAGACCATTACCATAAGGCTACCCCTTTGCTTACCGAGTTTAAGGCATCACATCTTAACCTGGTTAAAAGCAGAGACACCGTTTACCTGACTGGTACCTTACGCAAGTACTCAACCATTTTAAAAGAACCGCAAAAGCCCGAATTTATCATGCTGATCCGCACGGATGGCAAACATGATTATCCAAAAGCGGATGCCGCGTTCGGTTTTGCTGCGAATGCCAAAGCGGATTCTGTACATTTTGTAGCTTACCCCAATCCTTTTGCAGGCAATTTACAATTGCGGTATACACTAAAAAAAGCGGCCCGTGTAAGTATCATCGTTTCCAATCTGCTGAATGGCAGAATCGTTTACCGGAGCGAAGAGCAATACATTACCGAGGGAGACCATAACAGCGTGGTGGCCTTTAATGGCGAGCCGGGAAACTATATTGTAACGCTCCAATATGGCAATAAGGTAAAATCAGCATTTGTAATTAAACAGTAACTTTATGAAAAAAATTATATTGATCATCATTTTGTTTTTTGGAATATTTCCGGCTCTGCAAAAAGGCAGGATATCTCTGGTGCATTTGGCCAGCGTTTACGCTGATGACATTGGAGCCGAAGATAGTAACACGTCTCCGGATTTATATGGTATGAATATTGTTGGATCGCATGTGAACTCAAATGGGGAAAGGGTTTATGACCTTGCCGACGGCACGCTTTATAACCCGAAGTATGGAAATTTGAATGAAGTGCAGATAACAGCGGAAAAAACACAGACCGTACAAGAATATCCCGCAATCTTTGTACCAGACATGCCTCAATCAGACCCGGGGATTTATCCAACCATGGAGGATATGGTAAACTTTATCATGATAGCCCAGGAGCAGCCCTCCCCGCCCCCGCCTCCTACACCTAAAAAAGATCCCTGTCAGGTCGCGAAGGAACTTGTTAACGCCTTAAACGCGGCCCTGGCAGCGTCGCAAGAGGTGCAGGCCAGGATGAATGAACTAAAAGGATTTAAAGATTCTCAGGTGGAGCATGGCTTTTTGATCACCAGGGATGCCTCCGGGTTTCATGCGACGGAAATGGTAGAAGGAAATGAAAAATCTGTGGACTTTAGCTATCCTGCTGGTACAAATGTAATATTTATCTTACATGTACACCCGCCCAATGCCTCCGCGGCGCCCTCATCTACCGATATTTTGGGGTTAGATCATTATGGCGCGGGTTTTATGGGTAATATTATTATTCATGGAGACGATATGTACCTTATCAGCGTTACCAATTCAGTTGCCTACAATAAGTTTGTTGTTAAAAGCAAGTCAGATGGTTATTATGATAAGAATGAATCAAATGGTTGGAAATATAAATCAGCTATATATAACGAATTTGTTTCTTTTAGTACCGATTATATGGCCTTGTACAAAAACGTAGATGCTACCTATCCTACTCAATTACACCTGATGGACAGCTATAACATGGGTGTAACGCTGCAGAAATGGAACACGACTACTAATAAATTCGAGCCCCAGGAAATTAATACACAATTAGATGACAATACAGGGAGCAGTAGTTCGATCACTATGGGAGGCACTCCAATAATATCTAAATACAAAACAATAGAAGTCAATAAAAAAGATTGCCCAAATTAAACCATTAAAAAAATGAAAAAGATCATTATATTATTATTCATTTGTTTAGGCTTTGCAAAAGCAAAAGCGCAAACATTTCATAGCTATGCCGATACGGCTAACTACCTGATTCACGAAATAGAAAATAAAAAAAGCCTCTATGTTGGCCAGCCGTTATCTGTGCTGCTGAGTAGTTTAAAAATACAACCGGTTTACGTACTTACCGGAGCAAGCCAACAAAAAACTGATTTCGGTAAAGTGATTTTGCTTTATTTAAACCATGAGCGCGAATTTCAAAAAACCCACACTATAATCGTAGTTTTCGACACCGTGCCAGATTATGCGCAACTGTTGCCTGTATTTTTCCCAGCAGCAGGTGGGCGGGGCAGTTTGCAAGATATCGTTGCCGTTTACCAAACGCTCACCGTTAAAGATGTACAGGTAAAGGATTATACAAACGATGAACCCGTAAACCCGGATGTACATTATTAACTAATACCCGGCGGGCATCTTAGTCCGCCGGGCATTTAAAATGCGCCTTTGCCATTAAAAAAATGAAAAAGATCATTATATTATTATTCGTTTGTTTAGGCTTTGTAAAAGCAAAAGCGCAAACATTTCATAGCTATGCTGATACAGCTAACTACCTGATCCACGAAATAGAAAATAAAAAAAGCCTCTATGTTGGCCAGCCGTTATCTGTGCTGCTGGATAGCTTAAAAATACAACCAGCTGATGTAATTAATGCGGGAGGCCAACAAAAAACTACTTTCGGGAAAACGATTATAATTTATTTTAATTACGAGCGTGATTTTTCAAAAAAACACAGTATAATCTTAGATTTTGATACTGTGCCAGATTATGCGCAACTGTTCCCTGTATTTTTCCCCGCAGCTGGAGGGGGGGGCAGTTTGAACGATATCATTCCTGTTTACAAAACGCTAATTGTTAAAGATGTGGTGGTAAAGGATTATACAAGTGATGAACCTAAAAACCCGGATGTACATTATTAACTAATACCCGGCGGGCATCTTAGTCCGCCGGGTATTTAAAATGCGCCTTTGCCATTAAAAAAATGAAAAAGATCATTATATTATTATTCGTTTGTTTAGGCTTTGCAAAAGCAAAAGCGCAAACATTTCATAGCTATGCCGATACGGCTAACTACCTGATCCACGAAATAGAAAATAAAAAAAGCCTTTATGTTGGCCAGCCGTTATCTACGATACTGGATAGCCTAAAAATACAACCAGCTTATGTAATTACCGGGGCAACCCAACAAAAAACTGATTTCGGGAAATCGATCGCTATTTTTTTTAATAGGGAGCGTGAATTTGGAAAAACTCACTATATAATATTACATTTCGACCCCGTGCCAGCTTATGCGCAACTGTTCCCTGTATTTTTCCCCGCAGCTGGAGGTCTGGGCAGTTTGAACGATATCATTCCGGTTTACAAAACGCTAATTGTTAAAGATGTGGTGGTAAAGGATTATACAAGTGATGAACCTAAAAACCCGGATGTGCATTATTAATTAAATACCCGGCGGGCATCATTGTCCGCCGGGTATTTAAAACGTGTTTTGGGTAAACCGATATGAAAAAGATCATTATATTATTATTCATTTGTTTAGGCTTTGCAAAAGCAAAAGCGCAAACATTTCATAGCTATGCTGATACAGCTAACTATCTGATCCACGAAATAGAAAATAAAAAAAGCCTCTATATTGGCCAGCCGTTATCTGTGCTTCTGAATAGCTTAAAAATAAAGCCGGTTGATGTAATTACCGGGGCAGTCCAACAAAAGTCTGATTTTGGGAAATCGATTAGAATTTATTTTAATTACGAGCGTGATTTTTCAAAAAAACACATTATAATTTTACATTTTGACACTGTGCCAGATTACACGCAACTGTTCCTTTTATTTTTCCCCGCAGCTGGAGGGGGGGCAGTTTGAACGATATCATTCCTGTTTACAAACCGCTAATTGTTAAAGATGTTTTGGTAAAGGATTATACAAATGATGAACCTGTAAACCCGGATGTACATTATTAACATTTATATCGGCAGGCGTATTTCCTGC
>JANXTT010000114.1 GCA_025352225.1 Mucilaginibacter sp.
GATAAAATCCTCCCTATACTTATTCATGGCGATGCATCGGTAGCTGGCCAGGGTATAGTTTACGAGGTTTTGCAAATGTCTAAGCTGGATGGATATCGTACAGGCGGAACTATCCATTTAATTATCAACAACCAAATAGGCTTTACTACTAATTTTAAAGATGCCCGCTCCAGTACTTACTGTACAGATGTGGCTAAAACGGTACTATCGCCCGTACTGCACGTAAACGGCGATGATGCAGAGGCATTAGCCTATGTGATTAATATGGCTATGGAGTATCGCCAAACTTTCCACGAGGATGTGTTTATTGATATTTTATGCTACCGCAGGTTTGGGCACAACGAGGCTGATGAGCCTAAATTTACCCAGCCTATACTCTATAAAGCAATAGAATCGCACCCTAACCCTAGAGAGATCTATAACCAAAAACTATTAGACCAGGGAAGTGTTGGTGCTACACTCGCTGCCGAAATGGAAAAGAGTTTTAAAGCATTATTGCAGGAGAAACTTAACGAGGCAAAATCTGAAGATCGGTTTACCGAAACCAAACCTATGTTTGCGGGTGCCTGGAAAGGTTTACATATAGCCGCCGAAAAGGAAGTTGCCACATTACCGGCTACCGCTATTTCAGAAAAAGAGTTTCTGGCTATTGGTAAAGCCATTACAGAATTACCGGCTGATAAAGAGTTTTTTAAAAAAATAGAAAAGCTTTTTGATGAGCGTAAAAAAATGGTAAACGAAACCCGTGTTTTTGATTGGGCCATGGGCGAGTTAATAGCGTATGGATCATTGCTAAAAGAAGGTTTTGGTGTAAGGCTAAGCGGCGAGGACGTAAAGAGGGGTACCTTTTCACACCGCCATGCTGTTTTAACACTGCCGGATTCGGAAGAAGAATACACGCCCTTATCCGCTTTAGACACCACAGCTAAATTTGACATTTATAATTCACTGCTTTCGGAGTATGGTGTTTTAGGGTTTGAATATGGGTATGCTTTGGCAGATCCTCAAAAACTAACCATTTGGGAAGCTCAGTTTGGCGACTTTTTTAACGGCGCCCAAATTATTGTTGACCAATACGTAGCCAGTGCCGAAACTAAGTGGCAGCGCGGTAACGGTTTGGTAATGCTATTACCGCATGGTTATGAAGGCCAGGGGCCCGAGCATTCGTCAGCCCGTATTGAGCGTTTTATGGAGCTTTGCGCTGATAACAACATACAAGTGGTTAATTGCACTACACCGGCTAACTTTTTCCATGTTTTGCGCCGCCAAATGCACCGCGATTTCCGTAAGCCATTAATTATTTTTACGCCTAAGAGTTTATTGCGTAACCCGCAGTGCGTATCGCCAATGGCGGATTTTACGCATGGGAAATTCCGCGAGCTGATAGACGATAGCTATGTAACAGATAAAGACGTTAAACGCGTATTATTCTGCTCTGGTAAAATTTATTACGACCTGCTGGAGAAACAACAAACAGATAAACGTAAAGATGTTGCCATAGTACGTATAGAGCAACTTTACCCTGCTCCAATACAGCAAATGCAAAAACTTAAAGTTAAATACCCAAGCGCCAAAGATTTTATCTGGGTGCAGGAAGAGCCTGAAAATATGGGTGCCTGGCCGTATATGTGCCGTAAATTCCGCAAAAATGAGCTGCAGTTGGATGTAATATCCCGTAAGGAAAGCAGCAGTACCGCTACAGGGTATGCTAAACAGCACTTATCGCAACAAATGTATATTGTTGGAAAAGCGTTTGATACTGTTGCAGGCGATGGGTTAAAAAAATTAATCAAGAAGACAACCGAAAAAATGGCCGAAACCAGTGCCGACTAATCTGTTATACTACATAAAATTATGAGTTTAGAAATCAAAGTTCCGCCAGTAGGCGAATCAATTACAGAAGTTACTTTATCACGTTGGATAAAAAAAGATGGTGATACAGTGGAGATGGATGAAGTGATTGCCGAATTAGAATCAGATAAAGCTACGTTTGAGCTAACAGCCGAGCAAGCCGGAACTTTAAAAACAATCGCCAAAGAAGGTGATACGATACCTGTTGGAGCCGTAGTATGTTCTATAGAAGATGGTGGCACCGCGGGCGTAAAAGAAGTATCACCAGCAGTTGCAGCTAACAACTCGGCTACAGCAGTTGCACCAGCACCAGTAGCAGCCTCTAATTCAAAATCTATAGAAGTTAAAGTACCTGCTGTGGGCGAATCCATAACAGAGGTAGTTTTATCACGATGGATAAAAAAAGATGGCGACGTTGTAGCCATGGACGAAGTTATAGCCGAACTGGAATCGGACAAAGCTACATTTGAGCTTACCGCAGAGCAAGCCGGAACTTTAAAAACTATTGCCAAAGAAGGCGATACCTTAGCCATAGGTGCTGTAGTTTGCAGCATTGCCGCAGGTAGTGGAGCAGCGGTAACTGCAACGCCAATTGCAGTGGCAGCAGCCAGCCAGGCAGTTGCACAGCCGGTATTTACAGATAAAAATTATGCATCGGGCACGCCATCGCCCGCGGCAGGCAAAATATTGGCCGAAAAGGGAATTGACCCCCAAGCGGTTACAGGCAACGGGGTTAATGGAAGAATAACCAAGGAAGATGCGTTGAAAGCAGAACTAGCGGCAACCCCGCAAGTTGCAAAGCCCCAAACTAAGCCAGTTTCGGCACCTGTACAGGTTGCTGTTGCAGGTAGCCGTAACGAGCGTCGCGAGAAAATGACATCGTTGCGTAAAACCATTGCAAAACGTTTGGTTGCGGTTAAAAACGAAACCGCCATGTTAACCACCTTCAACGAGGTAGATATGGCGCCTATTATGGAACTCCGCAGCAAATACAAAGATAAATTTAAAGAAAAACATGGCGTAGGCTTAGGCTTTATGTCGTTTTTTACCAAAGCTGTATGCGAAGCATTGAAAGACTGGCCTGCCGTAGGCGCGCGTATCGAAGGTGAAGAAATTGTTTATAGTGATTTTGCCGATATTTCCATCGCGGTATCAGCACCTAAAGGTTTGGTGGTTCCTATCATTCGTAATGCAAGTAGCATGAGTTTGGCCGAAATTGAAAAGGCTGTAGTTACACTTGCAGGTAAAGCCCGCGAAAACAAGCTTACCATTGAAGATATGACCGGGGGCACCTTTACAATTACCAATGGTGGCGTTTTTGGTTCAATGATGTCAACCCCTATTATTAATTCGCCGCAATCGGCCATATTAGGCATGCATAACATTGTTGAACGCCCTGTTGCAGTAAACGGACAGGTGGTTATCCGCCCGATGATGTACCTGGCCCTATCTTATGATCATCGTGTTATTGACGGCCGCGAGTCGGTTAGTTTCCTGGTAAGGGTTAAGCAATTGTTAGAAGATCCCGCCCGGTTGTTGCTAGGCGTTTAGATATTTTGAAAACCCGGTTTATCCGGGTTTTTTTTATAATATTGAAGATCAGATGAAAAGCAAATACAGGATACATATACTTATAGCGTTGCTTGTAATAGTAGCCGTACTCTGTATTTACATGATCGTATATCAATCGTATCATCAATACGGAATTGCAATAGCTTCGTTATGTGTTCTTTTGTTGTTTCTGTCAATATTAAGTCTTCAATATCTGTTGATTAATACTGTGCCGGGATCATTCTGGACCTATAATATACGTGCATTAACTGTTATACTATTAATGTTTCCTTTTGTTTATTTATTAATCAAATATGAAAATAAATATGAGGAACGTGAATTAAAATCGCACGGTATAATTGCGTCAGTCGTTGTTTCATCTACTTACGTAAACAGGTCTAAAGGAAGGCTAACCTATTTTGCTGTTTATCAATATACCGTTAATGGGCAGGCTTATACTCATAAAATAGGTAACCGAAATGACATTTATAAAAGAGGAGACTCTGTTAAAATTATCTACTCTGCTGAGCATCCTAATATTAATAAAATTATTGGCTATGAGAAAATTAAAGACTAATTACTTATCATAAGCATCAGTATCGTTCTATAAACAACCATCAATAGGCTTCGTAATAACAAAATTTTTTTAAATAAAATTTGCGAAACCAATTAGTTGCGTATATATTTGCAACCAGTTAGTTTCACATTTAAATAAATTATCATGAAAAGTAAAATTCTCTTTGTTTTATGTTTGCTGGCAGGCCTGATGTTCATCAACGCGGGTTTAGACAAATTTTTTCATTATATGCCGATGCCAAAGGAAATGCCGGCGAAAATGTTGAAAGCTGGAATGGCATTTAAAGAAATTGGATGGCTGATGCCACTGGTTGGTGCAGCAGAGATTCTTGGCGGTTTGCTGCTGATCATCCCCAGAACCAGGGCACTTGGCGCTATTGTTATCGTACCTGTTTTAACGGGCATTTTGCTTGCAAACATTAGTATGGCTCCATCGGGTTTACCTCTCGTATTTGCATTGATCGCAATTATTGTTTGGGTGATTATTGACAATTGGGAAAAATACCTGCCCATGGTAAAGAAATAATTTAATTATTACTGTGCTTAATCGTCATAACTCAGCCAGTAAATAAAATACTTTAATGAGAAGAGATATTTTTCAAGCCATAGCAGATCCTACACGGCGGGCCATCATCGCTTTAATTGCCATACAGGCAATGACGCCCAATGCTATCGCCTTGCATTTTGATACCACCCGGCAGGCAATCTCAAAACATTTGCGGGTTTTAACGGAATGCGAACTGGTGAAACAGCAACACCAGGGCCGGGAAATATACTATCAACTTGAAATTGACAAAATTAAAGAAATAGACAAGTGGCTGGAGCAGTTCCGCAAAATTTGGGAAACTCGCTTCCTCCAACTCGACGACCTTTTATCAACGCTAAAAAAACAAAAAAAATGAAACACAATTTGCACTTCGACTTCATTGCTGATAAGGCAAAAAATACGCTGACTGTCAGACGTGAGTTTTTGGCCGGCCGGCAATTGGTGTGGGACTGTTACACAAAAAGTGAATTGTTGGACCGATGGTTTTCTCCCAAACCGCTAACCACCAAGACAAAATCAATGGACTTTCGTGATGGTGGACATTGGCACTATGCGATGGTAGAACCAAATGGCACAGAATACTGGGGCTGGACAGACTATCGAAAAATCAAACCCATTGATTATTACACATCATCAGATGCATTCAGTAACGCAGAAGGTGAAATAAATAATGACCTGCCCCGCGCAGAGTGGTTAGTGACATTTACCGACAAAGGCGAAAACGCTATGGTAGAATCTATTATCACCTACAAATCCCTTTCGGATCTGGAAGCTGTTGTTCAGATGGGTCTGGAACAGGGAACGATGGCAACACTTGAAAAACTTGATGAGCTGTTATTAATCTTAAAAAAGTAAGCATGAACAACAAGATCACTATTACCAACCATGTACATGCAGAGGTAAAAAAAGTATGGGATAATTATACCGATCCTGAACACATCGTAAAATGGAATTTTGCCGACCCTTCCTGGAAATGCCCTTCAGCGTCGAATGATATGCGGGTAGGTGGAAAGTATTCGGCCAGAATGGAAGCTAAAGACGGAAGCTTTGGTTTTGACTTTGAGGCTATCTACGATGAAGTTATTGATGGTAAGAAATTTACCTATACCATGCCAGACGGCAGACAAGTAACCGTTCTTTTTAATGAAAATGGCAGCCAAACCGATATTGTCATAACGTTTGATCCAGAAGGGCAAAACTCCATTGAAATACAAAAAAATGGTTGGCAAGCAATACTTGATAACTTTAAAAAATACACCGAAACGGCCTAAGGGCTACCGTCTAAGTACAATTATGCAGGCATCGATCAACGATAAATCAAGTTCAAACAAATCCATCTGGTATTTTTTGTTGTTTTGGACGGTGCTGAACGCGATTCAATCATACACCCTTGAAGTGCATGGCGATGAAGCATATTATTGGATGTATTCCCGGTTTTTAGACTGGGGGTATTTTGATCATCCGCCCATGGTGGCTGTTTTTATCCGGATAGGGGATAGTTTAATGCACAACGAGCTAGGCTTGCGTTTGCTTACGGTAATTACCAATTCATGTTCTTTATACCTGCTATCGCTCATCTTAAAAAAATACGCGGTTGAGGCTAAATGGTTTATTGTGGTTGCCTCGGGGTTGTTCATTTTTCATATGTATGGTTTTACCACCACGCCCGATTCGCCCTTGTTGTTTTTTACCGTGTTGTTCTATTATTTCTACCAGAGGTACATTCAACATACCGATCGGTATTTGCCGCTGGTTTTGATGCTTATAACCGCCTGCTTGTTATACAGTAAATATCATGGCATCCTGGTGATAGGATTTACAGTTTTATCGAACCTGAAACTGCTTAAACGCCCCAGTTTTTGGTTTATAGCCATTGGGGCGGTGGTACTTTACCTGCCGCATATATTCTGGCAATTTCATCATGATTTCCCTTCTATAAAATATCATTTGTTTGATCGCTCGTCCGACCAATATCATTTCGAATTTACCTGGTTATATCCAATAGGCCAGTTGGCAATGGCTGGCCCGCTTATTGGCTGGTTTTTATTTTATAGTGCTTTTAAAGTTAAAATTCAGGATGTTTTTGTACGCGCGCTGGTAGTAAACTGCATGGGTACGTTCCTGTTTTTTATGTTAAGTACTTTTAAGGGCGAAGTGCAGCTACACTGGACGTTGATAGCTTTTGTACCCTTAATAATGCTGGTATTAATCAGCTTTAAGCAACGGGGCAACCCGCCCGGCTGGTTTTATAAGTTAGGGATTGCCAATATCGCTTTAATCGTGTTTATCCGCATGGCATTATTATTTCAGTTTCCGTTTGTGATGCAAGTTGGCCCGTTGAAAAGCTATTTCGGGTTCAAATCATGGACAGCGCAGGTGCAAAAGAGGGTAGGCAAGGGGTACGTAATTATCCGGGATGGGTTTCAGGATCCATCTAAATACAATTATTACGGCAACGCTTTAAAGGCCATGTCTTACGATTCGCGGTATTACCGCAAAACCCAATATGATAGCTGGCCCATTGAAGATAGCCTGCAGCATAAAAGGGTTTTATACCTCGAAGAAAATAAAGAACCCGGCTTAACAACAGATTCCATTGTTGATAATTACGACAGAAAATGGTACGGCATGTGGGTAAATGATGTGCGCACCTATCAAAAGGTATTGATAGATGTCCCGCTTCAAAGCATAAAAACAGCGCCCGGAAAGGCTATAGAAATGACCCTGACCTTGCATAACCCCTATCCGCGGGCAATTGATTTTACTGATTCGGGGTATACCCACAAAGCTTCATTAATAACCTGCTTTTTCCAGAACGGAGACCTGATTACAGAACAAAAGGCATCTAACGATTTTAACCAAATCAGTTTAAAACCCGGGGCGCAGGTTAATTATACGCTTCGTTTTAAGGCCCCCAACGTTAAAGGTAAATACAATTTGCTTTTTTCCATCCGCACGTCGCCATTCCTCGGGGCAAAAAACAGTGGGCCGGTTAGCGTTGTGGTAGAGTAGCGAGGTTATAAATTGGTTTTTATATAATAATTAAACGTGTCTACCTCCAGGTTCTTTTTAGTTAATCCGGGGATGGCAACGGGTTTAAAATCTGTATCAGGGTTAATAAATTGATACTCGCCGCCTTTAATTTTTATACGTACAGGCATATTAAAACCCTTCACATCTGCTACCCAACGGCAAAGCGTTTTGCCGTTTTTAAATTTGAACTGTAATTCGGGCAGGTTTTTGTAACGCAGGTACTGGTCAAATACTTGGGTTAAATTAATGGCGGCCTGTTTGTTAATATAATTAACAATATCGGTGGTGGTTACGGTTTGGTGGTAAAAGGTTTTGTTTAATCCACGCAGTATACGTAGCCATTTATCATCATCATTAATAATGGCGCGTATCATATTTAACAAGTTGGCCCCTTTATAATACATATCACCCGAACCCAATTGATTAACATTGTAGGCTGCAATAATTGGGGCATCGTTCTTTATTTTTTTGCGCACACCATTTATATACTCTTGCCCGGCGCGTTTGCCATACCAGGTTTCTATAAACAACGATTCGGAGTAGTGGGTAAAGCCTTCGTGTATCCACATATCGGCTTTGTCTTTATCGGTAATGCTATTGCCAAACCATTCGTGCCCGCTTTCGTGTACCACAATAAAATCCCATTTAAGCCCCCAGCCCGTTCCCGAAAGGTCTATGCCCCGGTAGCCATTCCGGTAGTTATTGCCGTACGCTATGGCGCTTTGGTGTTCCATACCCAAATAAGGGGTTTCTACCAGTTTATAGCCATCGGCATAAAAAGGATACGGGCCAAACCAATATTCAAAAGCTTTAAGCATTGGTTTTACATTAGCCTCCAGCTGTTTGCGGGCTTTCTCAAAATTTTGAGGCAATACCCAATAATCCAACGTTAGTTTACCTTTTTCGCCATTGTACACATCGGCTATATGGGCATAGTTGGCTATATTAAGCGTAACATCATAGTTGTTGATAGGATTAGCTACAAACCAGTTATATTGCGTATAGCCGTTATTAAGCTCAATAGTGTTGCGTAAACGGCCGTTAGAAACATCCTTTAAACCTTTGGGTACGCTTACGCTGATCAGCATACTGTCCACTTCATCGGCGCGCTGGTCTTTATTGGGCCACCAAAGGCTCGCTCCATCATCTTCGCAAGCTACAGCAACCCAATCCTTGCCCAGGCTGTCTTTAGCAAACACAAAGCCGCCATCCCATGGGGCAAGTTTGGCTATTTGTGGTTTGCCCGAATAATAAACGGTAAATTCATCGCGGCTGCCTTTAGTTATAGCTTTTGGGAAAGTAACAAATACCGCGTTATATTCGCGCTTATAAGGGAGGGGCTGGCCATTATATATTATTTTTTCAAGATTGAGGTTAGCAAACAGATCAAACTGAAGCCTGTCAAAACTGCGGGTTGCAGTAAATTTAAACAGGTTGCTTCCGCTGATGTATTTATGATCGATGTCAACCTTAACATCTAAATGGTAATAATTAATATCGTAACAAGTGCGTAAAGGCGACAATGTGTTGCCTTGTAAAGAGTCGGCACGGCTAAAGGGCTGTGCCTGGATGGGTAGCAAACCCATACACAACATTACCACACCTAATATAATACTTAATGGTTTCATAACGTAGCTAAATTACATAAAGACAACTAACCCCATCCAATTCTATTAATAATTGTATACAATTTGCTAATAGCATTAAAACTACAAGCAGTTTCATTTCATTCCCCACGCATAAAGTTTTAACTTTGCGAGCCTTAAAAAAAATATTACACTATGCAATATGATGTTATTGTTATCGGTTCGGGTCCTGGTGGTTATGTAGCCGCTATACGTTGCGCCCAACTTGGTTTAAAAACCGCCTGTATTGAAAAATATCCAACCCTGGGTGGTACTTGTTTAAATGTAGGTTGCATCCCCTCCAAGGCGTTGTTGGATTCGTCAGAACATTACCATAACGCTGCCCATACTTTTGCAACGCATGGCATTAAGTTAAAAGACCTGAAGGTTGATATGCCGCAGATGATTAACCGTAAAAACGAGGTTGTTGCGCAAACCACCGGCGGTATCACTTATTTGTTCAAAAAAAACAAAGTAACATCGTACCAGGGCTTAGGCTCGTTTGTTGATAAAAATACCATCAAAATAAAAAAAGCCGATGGAAGCGAAGAAACTATCACAGGTAAAAATGTGATCGTGGCTACCGGGTCAAAACCATCAAGCCTGCCGTTTATCCCGGTTGATAAAAAACGGATCATCACATCAACCGAAGCTTTAAATTTAACCGAAATACCTAAGCACCTGATATTAATAGGTGGCGGTGTTATTGGTTTGGAGCTAGGTTCGGTTTATGCGCGCCTGGGTGCAAAAGTATCTGTAATTGAGTTTATGGATTCTATTATCCCAACTATGGATAAACAACTGGGTAAAGAATTGCAAAAGTCGTTATCAAAAATAGGCATGGAGTTTTATCTGGGCCATAAAGTAACGGGTGCCAGCGTTAAAGGAAAAGAGGTAACTGTAAATTTTGATAGCCCCAAAGGCGAAAAACTTGAACTGAAAGGTGATTATTGCCTTGTTGCTGTAGGCCGTGTGGCTTATACCGATGGTTTAGGTTTAGAAAACATAGGCATTAAGGTGGAAGATCGCGGCAAAAAAATAACGGTTGATAGCCACCTGGAAACCATTGTTAAAGGGGTATATGCTATAGGCGATGTGATAACAGGCGCTATGCTTGCTCATAAGGCTGAAGATGAAGGGACTTTTGTGGCCGAAACCATTGCCGGGCAAAAGCCGCATATCAATTATAATTTAATACCGGGTGTAGTTTATACCTGGCCCGAAGTTGCCAGCGTTGGTTATACCGAAGAGCAGCTGAAAGAAAAAGGTGTTAAATACAAAACTGGTTCTTTCCCCTTTAAGGCCAGCGGGCGCGCCCGTGCCAGTATGGATACGGATGGTTTTGTAAAGGTATTGGCCGATACCACTACCGACGAAATTTTAGGGATGCATATGATAGGCCCGCGTGCCGCGGATATGATTGCCGAAGGTGTTGTGGCGATGGAGTACCGCGCCTCTGCCGAAGATATTTCGCGCATGAGCCACGCGCACCCTACTTATACCGAAGCTATTAGGGAAGCCTGCTTAGCTGCTACAGCAAACAGGGCTATACATATATAAACCCACTCTATAAATCTCCCCCCTCCAAAAGGGGGAGATTTGATCAGCATATTTGTATGGCGTTTACAATGGCAATAATATATACTGCTACTTAAAACCACTAATTAATGCAGGTATTGCTAAACATCCTCACCGTTATTTTCACCCTTGCGGGGATGGAAGCTTTCTCGTGGTTTATACATAAATATTTGTTTCATGGGGTGCTTTGGTTTATTCATAAAAGCCATCACCAGCAAAAGCATAACTGGTTGGAGTTTAATGATATTTTTAGCCTATTATTTGCCGCCCTGGCATTGTGGCTGATGTGGGTGGGGCATATTACCCTTGATCATTATTTTTGGATAGGTACCGGCATCAGCATTTACGGCATCATCTACTTTATATTTCACGATTGGTTTATCCATAACCGTTTCAAGTCGTTTAAAACACATAATAGCTATTTACTGGGCATCCGCAGGGCGCATAAAATACACCATAGATCAACTGAACGTAACCCTGCAGAGGAGTTTGGATTATTGGTAGTTGGTAAAAAATGGTTCAAGAAGAAATAATTGTAACCAAACATCTTTATTTTGCACCTGATTGATCAAGTTAAAGGAACCGTTCAAATTTGAGATGGCTTCTTTTTTTTACCAGCTAATAAAATACTGATTATTAACTATGGTATTTTTTTAATGCTGCCCGCCTTTTAATTTCAATATCAATTAAATGCAACTCACGCCCGGTTTGCCCGGCTACAGCCGTATTCTCCTGCGCACGGCGCAGCAAATATGGAATTACATCTTCAATAGGCCCATAAGGCACGTATTTACTAACGCTATAACCATGCTTTGCCAAATTATAAGTAATGTTATCGCTCATGCCATACAGTTGTGAAAAATGCATGTTCGGACAGTTTGCAGACCCGTTATTTTCAATCAATAATTTTGTTGCCAATAAATTGCTAGGCTCATTATGCGATGCAATAATTACGGCCATACTATTTATATGTTTAATGCAAAATTCTATAGCTAAATTATAATCACAATCTGTTGCCTCTTTATTTAATTGTATTGGAGAGGGATAGCCTAACTCATGCGCTCTTGTTCGTTCCTTTTCCATATACGCCCCTCTAACTAATTTTACCGCTAATATATATTTGCCAGCATTTGCACTATTAAAACATTGCTTTAAAAAATTTAGCCTGTCATGTCTGTAAAGTTGTATAGTAGTAAATACAATTGCTTTACGCTGATTGTATCTTTCCATCATCTGGGTTGCTAATACATCAATAGCGTTTTGTATCCACGATTCTTCCGCATCAATCAAAACACCAATATCATTATCGAAGGCATGCTTACAGATTGTATCAACCCGTTTTAATACACTTTGCCACTCCACCTTTTCAGTTTCATCTAAATTGTCGATGTTGTAAATTTGCTCTGCATCGTTCCGTTTTAAAGCGGAGTTAATTTTAACAAGCAAATCAAAACGCGCCAACCCTGTTATTTTAATACTAATAAATGGTATTCCTTTTCGGGATGAAGCATAGCTGATCACTTTTATAAATTCATGGCAGGTTTCAGCAAAACTGGTCTCATTTTGTTTCGCTTCTGCCCCATAATCCATTATAGATTCAATACCAAAACCCTGCAATTTGTTAATTATCTGGTCAGTTTCGGCCAGTGTTTCGCCACCAACAAATTGTTCAAAAATGGTTGCCCTTATTAAATTCAGAACCGGCATTTTCCATTTAATTAATATTGGAGTAATCCATATACCAATTTTAACAAGCAAACCATTGTTCATCAACCAAAACAAAAGGTTTGCTTTTTTTAATTGCTGGTCAGTTTTATGCGAAAACCCATTTCCAGTATCATTAAAAGAAATGTCAGTTATTGAATCCATATCAATTCTTATACAAATGTAATAAGGTAAATCACTGTATTACTGTACAAAACAATTCGGGATTACAGTTGGATAATTTTAGTTGTATATAAATTATCCAACTCTTCTTTCCTTTGATAAAAGGCTTTAAAGATATACCAATCGGCTAACAACATGCTATTAAATACTGCAATTAATGATTTGAAAAATTAACAAACCGTTTTAAACAGCACAAAAAAAGCTGTTCCACCGTATAAAACACTAGCTATGCTAAAAGGATTTTTTAATACCCAACCCCCTGTTAACGAACCGGTGCTGAGTTATGGCCCCGGCAGTAAAGAACGTGATTTACTAAAAGGCGCTATTAGCCTGATGTATGCTACCCAGGTAGATATACCAATGTATATTGGGCATGAAACAGTTTTTACCCAAGATAAAATAGCCCTTAGGCCACCGCATAATCATCAGCATGTTTTAGGCTACTACCATAAAGGCGGCAAACAGCATGTGACAATGGCAATTAATGCTGCCCTGGCTGCAAAAAGTGATTGGGAAAACCTATCGTGGGAAAGCAGGGCCGCCATTTTTTTGAAAGCAGCAGATCTGTTAGCGGGCCCATACAGGTTCGAAATTAATGCGGCAACTATGCTGGGGCAATCAAAAAACGCGTATCAGGCCGAGATTGATTCCGCATGCGAGTTGATTGACTTTTTGAGGTTCAATGTAAAGTACATGCAAGAAATTTATGCCCAGCAGCCGCCTGTATCCCCTCCAGGGGTATGGAACAGGTTAGAACAACGGCCACTTGAAGGTTTTGTATTTGCCTTAACCCCGTTCAATTTTACTGCTATCGCGGGTAACCTGCCTGCTGCAGCTGCTTTGATGGGAAATGTTGTGGTATGGAAACCAGCAGATACTCAAATACTATCGGCCCAGGTTATAATGAAGGTTTTTAGAGAGGCAGGCTTGCCGGATGGGGTGATTAACCTGATATATGTTTATGGGCCCGATGCTGGTGAGGTGATATTTAATCATCCCGATTTTGCGGGAATAAATTTTACGGGCTCAACGGCTGTTTTTCAGGAGATATGGAAAACCATTGGCAATAACATACACAAATACAAAAGTTACCCCCGTATAGTTGGAGAAACCGGGGGTAAAGATTATATTTTGGTACATGCGTCTGCCGATATTAGGGTGGCTAATACCGCGTTGCTACGTGGAGCGTTTGAATATCAGGGGCAAAAATGCTCGGCTGCTTCCAGGGCATATATCGCAAAATCTATATGGCCCGGTTTAAAAGCATTATTGGTTAAAGATATTGCCGCGTTTAAAATGGGCCCGGTAGAAGATTTTGGCAATTTTATTAATGCTGTTATTGATGAAAAATCGTTCGACAAGCTGTCTGGCTATATTGATGCCTGTAAAGGCGACAGCAATGTGGAAATAATTGCAGGTGGAAACTATGATAAGTCGGCAGGGTATTTTATTGAACCTACCATTATAGTTACCACAGATCCGTTTTATAAAACAATGTGTGAGGAATTGTTTGGGCCAATTTTAACCATCTATATTTACAATGACGAAAAGTTTGATGAAACCCTTAAATTGATTGATGAAAGTTCTGCTTATGCATTAACAGGTGCTATAATTTGTAAGGACAGGTATATTATAGATAAAGCTTCGCATGCTTTAAGAAACACTGCCGGCAACTTTTACATTAACGATAAATGCACAGGAGCAGTTGTGGGCCAGCAGCCATTTGGCGGCGCCCGGGGCTCGGGTACAAACGATAAGGCAGGATCGATGATTAATTTACTCCGTTGGGTATCGCCCCGTACAATAAAAGAAACATTTGATCCTCCAACGGCTTATACCTATCCATTTTTAGAAAACGAATAAACAGAACCAGTTTGTTTTAAACTGAGTGCCGGGCCGTTTATTGTGATAGGAAGGCAACAATCTTGTCCCTTTCTTTATTCGTAATCATCGCTCGTGTTTGCATGTGCATCCCAATAGTTACCCATTGTTCATGAGAAAAAGCTGAGGGCGAAGGAGTGTTATGGCATCTTTGGCAATTTTCTGCCCAAAGTTGCGCACCGCTCTTTGAAGCCACTTTTTGAGTTTCCGCACAACTATTCATTATTGAAACTGCTATGCAGCTAAATACGGCAATGAGTAACCAGGTTCTGTTTTTAATATTTTTCGTTATCATACCAATATTTTTAAAACTGAATTGAAAATTGTAAATAAAGATTATTAGTGTCAGTAACACCACCGGTTCCACCGGCTGAAACATTAGCTGTACTTAAAGAATGAGCCCGGGCATAGGTGCATTTCAAAACGGTTCTCCAGCTCAACCAGTAATCCAACCCGATATCATTTTCGTGAAAGTTTTGACCCCATATAGAATTATTAGGTGTATTATAACTGCTATACCTGTAGGCTAACTCCAGGTTTTTTAATATTGGGTTATCAACTGATACTGGCCTTACTGAAATTTGCGCAAAAGAGGCCTTTGATTTATTGTCGAATGAATAAGCTGTGGAATCAGTTAGTTTGCTATAGGTTTGTTGGTTAACATTAACCCAATTGTATTGCCCCTTTATATTGATAAGAAAAGGGTTAAAGTTTTTAACAAAACTTAGGTCCGCGCTGTACATTGTACTATGGGCGGTATTAAATTTTGAACCTGCATCGCCCACATCGCCTGATAAGGCTGATAAGCCAATTTCAAGTGATGAATTAGAGAATGGCAACAATCCAAGTCGCCCGGTAACGGTTTTACCTGTATTGTTATCAGTTACCCCGGCCGCTTGCAGTTCACCATCGCTTAATAGCTGCATACCATTGGTTAAGCTTAAATCATAGTTCAATTTCATATTTCCTAAAGGCACGCCGCCACTAACACCTATCCCAAAATCACTCCCTGAGAGTTGTATTCCCTTAGGGTCGGTAGCGAGTTTGTCAATCCATCCGGCGGCCATACGCTTGTTATACATGCCAAATGGCAGCACAAAATAACCTGCATGTATAATTAACCCAGGGGCCGCAAAATAAGAGATGTTACCCCAGTTTACACCAATGGAAGTTCCGTTAAATGAAGGTTCAAATTCAATAAGGAAATTTGATCCGTGGCGCCATAATAACATCGGGCTAACCTCATAATGATCTGCATCGGCTAAGCTATTTTTCTTATCCATCTGACTGCCGCCACCAACAGGGGTGAAAATGGTTTTGCTGCGGACGAAACCGAATGTGGCCAAACCTACTACCATAAAATGACTTTCGCCAGGTTTTTGATCTGCCACCTGTTGCTCAAGTGCTGATATACGGTCTATCAGGGCTGAATCAACCGTTGCTTTTTGGGCCTTTGTAATATTTGCTATTAATAACAATGATATACTAAAAGCCAGGCATTTTATTAATGTAGTTGATGATTTCATAAAGTTATATTTAGTACCTATCACTATTTATCGACCACTATTTTCTTTTGGGTAAAGTGCGGATGTAACTGATCAGTCCCCATCGTTGCTTGTCGGTAAGGATCTTTTTATAAGCAGGCATCGGGCTTCGGCCTTCTGTAAGTTTATAATATAGGGAACCATCTGTTTCGTTTTGTATCAGGGTAGAAGTATGGTCGGCCGGTTTGGTAGCCAGGGCTTGTGCTGCCGGGCCATCTCCCTTTCCTTTATCTCCGTGACAAGGGCCACAATTGGTTACATATAATACCTTAGAAGCACCAAGATCAACAATGTTTGGATTTGTTAAGCTGGCGGCACTTTTAGGAACAACCCAGAGCCTGTGCTGAGCATGCGACTGGAAGGAAAGAAAAGTAAAGGCTAAGAACGCTATCGTAAAAGATAGGGGTTTTAAATGGAGTACCTGTAAGTTAATATGTGGTGTAATTTTCATGATGGTTGCGCTATTGTTATTACAAACATATTGCTAAAGTACCCAGCTGTAAATGACCCATCTTCTAATAAATAGTGATCTAAATCACTATCAATTAATAAATTATGTTAAGGGTTAATATTGGGTGTAATTAAACGGGTAAATGTTTTGGTCATGAATTCACCCATTTGTCCCAGAGGTTTTGTGAAAAATAATTAACCCCGTTTTAACAAACGGGATTAATTATCCAAACAGAAATTTAATTTGTAAGATGTCAACTTAAAATGATGCGGCATCATAAAAAACATCGATGCTCACCTACCTGGCCAACTATTAATTTGTTTACCTAAAATCTAAGTCGCCTATGTATACCGTGCCATTCGCGCCTTTTTTCATCTGTAATACAATAAGTTCCTTCTTTTCCTGCGGTGTTCCATAATGGGTAAATAGCTCGGCCATAATGGTTGTAGGGCCGGCAATGGTAGCTTGCCTGTCGCCATAATAATTGATCTCAATTTTATAAGTACCCTTAATGGCCTTTTTTAACATAAACTGTTCTGGGCCAAAACCTTGTGTCATGTCATGAGAGATACGTCCACCAATTTCCGTACGGTTATGGCTATAATAACATTTCTCATTGTTGGGGTCTGTTACCCATAAATCAATATCAGTATTATTCATATTCCAGTCCATCACAATACGTATATCTACAGGTAACGGCTTGATTAATGTTTTGGGGATTATGGAAAGATTAAGTTTGGCTTTATTTAAAGCTATAATCCGGTTTATTTCAGGCAAAAAAACCTCCTGTATGCCATTATAAAGGCCGTCGGCATCGGCTGTATAGCTCTTTGTCATGGCGTTATAAAGCACATCTAATGCTTGTTGATGCTCCCCGGCATCGTCCAGCGCCAAGCCATAATCGCGATAGCTTTGCGGATCTAAAGGGCGTAATTCGGTAACCTTTTTAAAGGCAAATACTTCGCCTTTAAAATCGCCCAATTGCTTTAATTTATACCCCAGCATTTTATACAACTCATAACTGCCTAAATCCAATTCGGCTAAGTTACTTAATATGCGTGCGCCTAATTCTTTGTCCCCGGCTTTTATAAAATAGTCGGCCACATCAAAATAGTAAACAGGGTTATCGCTGCACAACTGTCTTAAATCCAAATATTTTTGATATTGGTTGGCTTTAGTTTCCTTTTGAATACTCTTTAGGTAATCGGCACTAACAGCATTATACGTAATATTAATACTTCCATTTTTATCCGCATTATTAATGTAACCGCTGCCCTGGTTACCACGAATAGTTATGCTTTCGGCCGCGCCTGGGCTTCCTTGTGGCGACAGTGCCACACCAGCTACCCTTCCGTTAAGTGTTTGGTTTAGCTGTACACTCGACGAAGAAGCGGTGACGTCTGATCTTCTAACCGTACTGTATCCCGCCACAGCAACTTCGTTAAGCTGGTTCGAAGACCCTTTAAATGCCATCGTTTCGTTGGAACTAGAGTCCCTTACCTGAGCAACATCCGCACTTCCAACCGGCTCATCAATACGGAGAGCTCTATCTGAATCACCTGTAACCTGGCGGTAGTGCCTGCTTTTATGTTTTTTGACTTTGGGCTTAGGTAGCAGGTCAGTATTCCACCACTGGGTAAGCTCTGCCTGCATGTTTTGCGATGTAGTAAGGTTTTCTCTTTTAACATCTCTGTTACCAGCGCCCCGTTGTTTCATAATGGCATCAAATTGCGCGCGCAATTCTACAGGCGGCTCAACATCATATTGGATATAATCGTTTACTGTTTCTAAAACTATCAATGCGGTATTGCGGGTAACTATACCAAAACGTTTGCCCAACGATTCGATGTCTTGCCGGTTGGCTTTATAATTAATGTCTAATTCGCTTATCTTTTTTTGCGCCCATAGCTTGGCCACATCAATATTTTCAACCATGTTTTTTGTCAGGTCGAGCGTAACAGTTTTTTCGTAGCTTACTATGTCGTTATAGCCATATTGTAACGTGAGGGTTTGGTTGGGATTACGGGTAATACCCGCTATTGAAAATGTACGGCCTGCCGCTACCGGCAACGAAGGGTAATTTTCTTCAATAGAACTACCGGCCTTTATGCCTAAAAAATGCATTGACAGGGTAGTTAAATCATTTAGAGCCTTCTCATTGTTATCTTTAGTAAGATCTATCAACTCCCCATGTGTTTTAAGGGCAATTAATTTTAGGTTACTATAATCAGCCGAAGCTGATGAGTTAATACAATAAACAGGTTTATTATTCAGTTTTATAGTATTATCCCCAAACGTTTGGTGCCCATCGCTTATTAATAAAAACTCATCAGCCACGTATTGCGATAAATTAATATTTCCAAAATTAGTGGCGCCATCATAAGTGATGTGTTCCAGTTGGTTTTTCAGCTCCGGCCAACTGCCATTATTAATGGTGTATACCTTGGTGCTTAAAATGTTGTTACTGAAAGTCACTAAAGTAACTTCAGCATTATTTAGCTTTTTAAAGTAGGCATCCATTAAGGCAAGCTCTTTTTTGCTATCCCGGTTTGCACCGCTTAACGAAGCATCCCACAATAAACCAATATGGTGCGGAAGTGGTTTATTAACCGCATGGGATTGTAAGGCAATATTTATAAAATAATAATACTTATTGCCTTGTGCCTGTATCATTACTTCGTTTGCATCTAATGGTTTGGGTATGGAAAACGATAAGGAATGGTTAGGGATATAATTACTTTTTTCAATAGCGGCTGAATAAGTATTTTGATGATTATCGAATTGCAGGTTATCGTTGCCGTTTATGTTATCTGTAACGGGGGCGGTAACGCTTTGAATTACAGATGCCTTGAGCGAAAACTTCTCAACGGTGTCTTTTAGGTTGAGCGGTAACGAAAATTTAAGATTCCCATTATCGGTTATTGGCAGTTCGTCTTCGTAACCAATAATTACGGTGCGTGTGCTATGCGGATTAATGGGGTAAATGCGTGTACGAAACGTGTTACCTTCTACTTTTTCCAGCAAGCCCGGGTCAATTCTTCTACGTTCAACCGATTCAAATATTACCGTGCCTTTCCCCCTGTCAACAGGCACCGCTTCGCGCATTTTACCGTTAATATCCAATGCATACCTACTTATACTCACACCGTCTTTAAGCGGGAATATAAGTGTACCCTCTAAAATTTTGGATGTAGAATTGTAGAAAGTCATTTGCCAACTGGTGCGGCTAATATTACCATAGATAGCAACATCAATTTTTAATTGTTGCAACTTTACGCCATTATTGCTTTTTCCGTCTACAGTGAGTTGTGGACTTTGGGCGCAGGCAATCGATATTTGTAATATCATAAATACAAATGCCGACAAAGGAAGGTTTAGTTTTTTCATGGATCTATCATTTCCCAGTTGATGCAACGATAAGCGATTTTCCATAAATGATTTTTAAAAAAGATACTGTGATAGTTTTAGTAATTGTAAAGCTACGGATGCTGCAATATTTACGCGCTAAATTTATACTGCAATGTTGGCTAACACGAGTGAGCTAATTAATTTAGGGCACACATGGGTAAAAATGGGTACTGGTAATATTGTGTTTTAGTTCCCTCAGCGAGCAGCGTATTTTCTATGCCTGCCATAACATCAATAACCCCAATAATACATGGGTAAAAATGGGTACTGGTAATACTGTGTTTTAGTTCCTTCAGCGAGCAGCGTATTTCTATGCCTGCCGTAACACCAATAACCAAAATAATACATGGGTAAAAATGGGTACTGGTAATATTTGTGTTTTAGTTTATTCAGCACGTAGCGTATTTCTATGCCTGCAGTAACACCAATAACACATGGGTATTTTTGGGCGTTTGAAAAAAAATATTTTCTAACACATTGCTATTTTTTGCGCGGTTGTAATAGTTTTTATTGTTTATTTCAACTACAATATAGCGTTTTATTAGCAATGCCACAAGGGGGATTTAGATAAAAGCGCAAATGGTATTACGGTGCAAGCAGGCTGCCCTGCTTTCCTGCGCTGCATAATTTGGCCCTGTTTGAATTTGACTAAATATAATTACACAACTAAGAAAAAGGATAATTTGGGGGGGGCAAATGAAATCACTATTGGATAGGCAATCAATACTTGAGCAAGCCCTATGGCCCGTAGCGGCATATTACACTAGCCGATGGGTTTATATTTTTCTAACAATATGATATCAGCCTTTGTATCCTTCAATTTTCTGGAATTAAGAATAATCATCAGGCCAAATATCGAAAATAGAACCCCTAAAATTGCTCCGTCAAATCCGCCTATTACACGCTTAGAGCCTAAACGTGCGCACCATCTCACATAAAAAAGCCAAATAATAAAATTCACCATTTTGTAGCTTTTGCTAAAGTAACAATCCGCAACGTTGCTCAAATATCAGCGTAGGCAAACAGCATTGGATACTTATGCCGTTATATAATTTGAGGTATAAGTAACGCAATAATACTAATTACAGGTGATAAACAGTAACAGCTTTAACCCATAAGCACTACCCAAAAGGTTTTAAATTAAAAAAGCAGACTTTTAATTTAGTCTGCTTTTTAGTTTAAGCTTTTTATTAATCGTCGCCCTCGTCGTCACCTTCGTCGTCATGTTTGTTTTTATGCTTCCACTCCTTACCCTCATTTTTATACCAACCTTTATGTTTACCATTATCCCAATGGTTACGATATCTTTCATCAGGGCTGTCGCGTATAATTATTTGGTCGCGGCGGCCCCTGTAATTAGCGTACCTTTCCCGGTATTCGTTATCACGCAGCCATGGATCCCGATCGTTAATAACTACTTTATACCCATGGTATAGGTCATAATTACGATATCTGGATGGCAGATAACTGGTTCTTATCCAATCATTATTTTGGTAATAAATGTACTGATGGGTAGGTATTGAGTAGTAGGTATCAATATCGGGCATGTAATAATAATTGGCATAATTATACCCTACCGGGCCCCACTCAGGCTGGCTGCCTATATTCACATTTACCCGTATTTGCGCTTTTGCACTTGTAATTGCAAGGCAGCTTAGTAGTATTGCTGTTGCTAAAATTAACTTTTTCATAATACTCTTATTTTAAAATAAGACAGTAGTTAAACAAAAAAGTTTAAATTATTTTATTGAAGGTGGTATGTGATGCACAGTGTTTTCGATGAAAATTACTGATAATGACTGCAATAAAAAATTAAGGCTTAGTTTTAATAATAATCCAATTGGTGTTTTTATAGGAATATTAAGTACCTGGTATCAAGTAATATTTTTCAAAGTTTTGCAGCACCAACATGGGTATTTGTCGGTGTTTGAGATTTGTGAAGAAATTTAAACTTTGCGGTTTGCCCGTAAAGCAGTAGGGAGGGTGCCTATGTTTACACCAGCCACAAAACCCGATATATGCTAGCCCTGCTTAATAAAAATTACTTGCCGGTATATCCTTATTAAGCACTTTGATCCTTATATTGCGATAATAAACTTCGGCAGTTTCGGCTTGCAGGGCAACATAGCCTTCTTTAACATTTAAGTCAGTTATCATATTAACAATCTTACCATTTAGCTTTTGTATGGCATATTCATCACCCATTACTATAATTTCGCATTTATTCCATTTGCCATCCAGGGCATGGTACTTTACATCTGTAGATGCCCTATGCTCGCCACGCCCATTATTGCATTTCGAACCACCTTTATCGGCACTAAGGTAGGTATTATCAGGGCCTTCGTACCAATGAAATTTAAGGCCGCCATTCCAAACATCACCAGTATGGTTTAATTTTTTTATATGATCATACCTGATTTGATATTCAATACCACCGGGCCATATTTTCTGGCTGTTAACATGGTAATAAGCTCCGGCATCATATTGAAACATGTCAAAGTTATTGAGCCGTTTTGTACCCCATTTATATTCAAATTTAAAAATGTACCTGCTGTATTTTTTGGTCGAAAACATCATCGCGTGCGTGTCATTCTTGTTTTCATTCAGCTGGTACCCGTCAGGGAAGTTTTTATAAACATGAATTACCCCTCCGGCTTCGGGCGTAAATATTTTATTAGCCACACTATCTCCCCCGTTCTTGCATAATACTATCCAGCCATCAAGGTTCTTGCCATTATAAAGCGATACAAAGCCATCATCATTAAAATTTGATTTATATGCTGTAAGCGAAAATGAAATACAAAATAATAAAAGTATGGATAAGTAAAAATACTTGGTTTTCATAATAAATAGGTATTGGCTAATAAAGTTAAACATTACAATTGTAAATCAATCATATATAAATGTCTTTTTAATAATAATAAATGTAGTATCCACCTTATTGCTTTTAGTAAACCTATTTGTGCAGACTGTCGTATTAAGATCTAAAACCTAAATTTAATGCGATACATAATTTACATAAGCGCGGCTTACAAATTAATGGATGAGGATGAGTTAATGGATATTTTGACCATCAGCAGAATAAATAACGCACGGAAAAGCATTACCGGAATACTTTTATACGGCGAAGGGACTTTTATCCAGGTATTAGAAGGCGATCAAAATGATCTGGAGCAAACCTATGCCAAAATAAGCTGCGATAACCGGCATAAAGGATTGATAAAAATTGCGGATGCCGAACTAAATGCGCGAAACTTTCCGGGATGGTCCATGGGTTTTAGATCATTAAACGCGTCAATGCTATCGGAGCTTGAAGGCTTTACAGATCTTTCGGGTACGGGCTTCTTAAATAATGCGGACCCACATACTGCGATCAAGCTGTTAAAAACGTTTGTAAGTGTCAACCGGATCAGCGTAGGATAAGGTGAAAATTTCTAGTTCCTGGAACGTATGAAGTATAATATTCCTGGCGGCTTGTTGGATTTTTGAGGGCTTAAATTTAACAGGCCGAGGCACGATTTAGGCAATAAAATCCATTTTTGAAAAAAGTCTTTCCACTTGTATAATTTTTCCTAAATTTGCGGGCTAATTATCGCTCATTGAAATCGCTCAAAACATATTCAATACCCTTTACGGGACTCAAACTGGGGAAGCACTCATTTGATTTTGAAATTACAAAAGCTTTTTTTGATGAATTTGAATATTCATTAGTAAAAAAAGGCCAGCTTAATTGCCATGTACAATTAGACAGACAGGAAACCATGATGATCCTGGATTTTGTAATTACAGGCACTATTGATGTATCATGCGACAGGTGTTTGTCAGCCTATCCTCAACAAATTAATACAGAAGAGCGGCAAATAGTTAAGTTTACTGATGAGCCTATCGGTAACGATGAAGATATAATAACCCTGTCTAAAAGTGATTCAGAGATCAATATAGCCGGGCTTATATATGAGTATGTTAATGTTGCAGTGCCATTTATTACGGTATGTGGCGAAGAGGGTAACACGGCGTATTGTGATAAAGATATGCTTGATCGTTTAGATAAACTATCAAGTAGTGAAGAACCAGATGATGAGACGGATGACCCACGATGGGACGCGCTCAAAAATATTAAATAAATAGTAATACCAACAAAGTTATGGCACATCCAAAACGGAAAATATCGAAATCGAGAAGAGATAAGCGTAGAACACACTACAAGGCTGAGGCTCCTACTTTAACCACTTGCAAAGCTACTGGCGCGGTTCATTTACCACACAGAGCATATACTGTTGATGGTAATTTATACTACAACGGTAAAATACTTATTGAACATACTGCAACAGTTTAAGTTAATTTTCTGTAATGAAGATTGGCTTAGATATTATGGGCGGCGACTATGCACCCCAGGCAACAGTTTTAGGTGCAATTGAAGCGTATAAAGTTTTATCGCCGGATGAACATCTTGTTCTTATAGGCGATAAACCTACAGCTATCAATATTCTTCAGGAAAATAATTTTAATCCAGATCATTTTGAGTTTGTGCATACAACCGAAGTGATTGGTATGGGCGAGCATCCAACAAAAGCGGTAGTTCAAAAACCCGACTCAAGTATTAGTGTGGGTTTTCAATTACTTAAAGACGGTGATATTGATGCCTTTTCGTCGGCAGGCAATACCGGGGCTATGCTGGTGGGTGCCATGTTTAGTGTAAAAGCTATCCAGGGTGTACACAGGCCCGCTATAGCAGCTATCGCGCCTAAATTAAAAGGTGGCTTTAATATCTTATTGGATGTTGGCGCCAATGCTGATTGCAAACCCGAAGTGCTTGTACAATTTGGAATATTAGGGAGCTTATTTGCCGAAAATGTTTATCATATCCAAAATCCACGGGTTGCGCTAATGAATATTGGCGAGGAAGAGGAAAAAGGCAATATACTTTGCCAGGCAACGTACCCGTTAATGAAAGATACTACCCTTTTTAATTTTGTAGGTAATATTGAAGGCCGCGACCTGTTTAGCGATGAATGCGATGTAATAGTTTGCGATGGTTTCACGGGTAATGTTGTGCTTAAACTGGCCGAATCTTTTTATGTAGTTACACTAAAAAAAGGCTTTAAAGATGAATTTTTTGACCGCTTTAACTACGAACAATATGGAGGTAGCCCTATATTGGGTGTTAATGCCCCTGTAGTAGTAGGGCATGGCATTTCTAGCCCGGAGGCTATCAAAAACATGGTTCTTCTTTCTAAAAACATGGTCGAGACTGGCCTGATAGAAAAAATCAAACAAGCCTTTCAGTAAAACAAAATAAATGAGTAAAATATACGCTGCCATAACAGCTGTTGGTGGTTACGTGCCAGATTACGTATTAACCAACCATGAGTTAGAAACCATGGTTGATACCAACGATGAATGGATAACCACCAGAACCGGTATTAAAGAGCGGAGAATACAAAAAGGCGAAGGCCTGGCCACATCTGATATGGCTGTACCCGCTGTTTTGGAGTTATTGAAAAAGCGAGGTATAGGTGCCGAAGAGATCGACCTGATTATATTCTGTACCTCTACACCTGATATGCCTTTCCCGGCAACGGCAAATATTTTGGCTGATAAGGTTGGCGCTAAAAACGCGTGGGGCTATGATTTAAACGCCGCGTGTTCGGGTTTTATATTCGGGCTGTCAACCGGTGCCCAATTTATCGAAACCGGCAAATATCAAAAAGTATTAATAGTAGGTGGCGATAAAATGTCGTCTATTATCAATTATGAGGATCGGGCAACCTGTATCATCTTTGGCGATGGCTGTGGTGCTGCACTGTTAGAACCCAATACCGAAGGCAATGGTATTATGGATTTTATTTGCAAAAGCGACGGTTCTGGCCGCGATTTGCTAAACCAACGTGGCGGTGGCTCATTAATACCTGCCAGTCACGAAAGTGTTGATGCCAAATTACATTATGCCCATCAGGAAGGTAGGGCGGTATTTAAATTTGCGGTAACCAATATGGCTGATATTGCCGCTGAGGTAATGGAGCGCAATAACTTAACATCCGACGATGTAACCTGGCTTGTACCCCACCAGGCTAATAAACGCATTATTGATGCAACAGCAACCCGTACAGGCGTTACTGCTGATAAAGTGGTTGTTAATATTGAGCGTTATGGTAATACCACTAACGGTACCATCCCATTATGTTTATGGGATTGGGAAAGTAAGTTAAAAAAAGGCGACACACTTATTTTGGCTGCATTTGGCGGGGGCTTTACCTGGGGATCCATTTATTTAAAATGGGCATATTAATTAAGCGAAACTTTTTTAGTTATTTTGTTATAACTTAGACATCTAAATTTATCCAAAACCAACATATATCTTACCAATGGATATCAAACAAATTCAGGAACTTATCCGCTTCGTTGCCAAATCAGGTGTAAATGAAGTTGCAATTGAGCAGCAAGATTTTAAAATTACAATTAAAACCAATCAGCCTCAAACCATAGTTAACGCAACTATACCAGCCGTGCAACCGGCACAGGGTACTGTGGCGCAGCCCGCAGCCCCGGCAGCCGGTACACCAGCAGCTCCGGCAATGCCTGATACTTCTAAATACCTTACCGTAAGATCACCCATGATCGGGACATTCTATCGTTCAGCAGGGCCCGATAAGCCGCTGTTTGTAAACGTAGGCGACGAGATAAAAGCTGGCGACGTGGTTTGTATAATTGAAGCGATGAAATTATTTAATGATATTGAGTCTGAAGTTTCGGGCCGTATAGTAAAAATACTTGTTGACAATGCTTCACCAGTGGAGTATGATCAGCCTTTGTTTCTTGTTGAGCCTATTTAATTATTCGAGGGTCATTTTGATCTGGGGTGTAATATAGGCCTGCATTTAACTCCGCCACTATCAACTTAGGGTATTGCAAAGTGGCTGTGATCACAAACAAAAAAGAAAAGAATGTTTAAAAAGATACTTATAGCTAACCGTGGTGAAATAGCCTTGCGAATTATTCGCACCTGTAAAGAAATGGGTATTAAAACCGTAGCAGTGTATTCAACTGCCGATCGGGATAGCTTACACGTGCGTTTTGCCGATGAGGCCGTATGTATAGGCCCCCCGCCCAGCCGCGATTCGTATTTAAATATACCTAATATTATTTCGGCAGCCGAGTTAACCAACGCTGATGCCATTCATCCGGGGTATGGTTTTCTTTCAGAAAACGCAAAATTCTCGGCAATATGTGCCGAATATAACATCAAATTTATAGGCGCAACTGCCGATCAGATTAATGCCATGGGCGATAAAGCTTCGGCTAAAGCAACCATGAAGAAAGCGGGTGTGCCAACTATTCCAGGGTCCGAAGGATTGTTGAGCGATATCAAAGAAGGAATCGCCATAGCCAATAAAATAGGTTACCCGGTTATACTTAAAGCAACCGCCGGTGGTGGTGGCCGTGGTATGCGGGTAGTTTGGAAAGATAGCGAATTTGAACCAGCATGGGATTCTGCACGTGCTGAATCGGGCGCGGCCTTCGGTAATGATGGGTTGTACCTGGAAAAATATGTAGAAGACCCCCGCCACATTGAAATACAGGTAGTGGGCGACCAATACGGTAAAGTATGCCATTTATCAGAGCGCGACTGTTCTATTCAACGCCGCCACCAAAAGCTTGTTGAAGAAGCTCCGTCACCGTTCATGACAGAAAAATTGCGTAAAAAAATGGGCGATGCTGCCATCAAAGGTGCCAAAGCCGTAAAATACGAAGGTGCCGGAACAGTGGAGTTTTTGGTTGACAAGCACCGCAATTTTTACTTTATGGAAATGAACACCCGTATCCAGGTTGAACACCCGGTTACCGAGGAGGTGATCAATTTCGACCTGATTAAAGAACAGATCAAAGTTGCATCAGGCGTACCAATTTCCGGTAAAAACTACGAGCCTACCATGCACGCCATAGAGTGCCGCATTAATGCCGAAGACCCTTTCAATAATTTCAGGCCATCACCCGGTAAAATAACAAACTTTCATTCGCCAGGCGGGCACGGGGTTCGTATAGATACCCATGTGTACACAGGTTATGTAATACCGCCTAACTATGATTCGATGATAGCTAAGGTAATATGCTGTGCCCAAACCCGCGAAGAAGCCTTGAGCACTATGGAGCGTGCTTTAAGCGAATTTGTTATTGAAGGCGTTAAAACAACTATACCGTTCCACTTAAAATTATTAAAGGATCCAAACTTTAGGGCTGGTAATTTTACCACTAAATTTATGGAAACTTTCGAATATTCCGAATAAATGAAACTGTACTAATAACTTAAACCGTAAGTACCATTCTACGTTATAACAATATAATAAGAATGGTACTTTTGTTTTAATACATTTATGAGCGATAACAGATTACTTAATGCCATAAAAGGCAAAGGAAAAAGCCTCGAAGGCGAAATGTCATTTTTTGACCATCTTGAAGTATTAAGGTGGCATTTAATCAGAGCTGCTATCGCAATTATCGTTTTCGCGGGATTAGCATTTTATTATTTTGATACAATTTGGGATACCGTAATTATGGGCCCCATGCACGCCGATTTTTTTACTTACCAAATGCTCTGCAAAATTGGTAAGATTTGGGGCCATAGCGATATGTGTATCACCGAAATTAAAGGTAAGATCATTAATACCGAAATGGCCGGTCAGTTTACCCTTCAAATAAACTCATCCCTGCTGATTGGGATCATGGCAGGGTTTCCGTATTTATTATTCGAGATATGGAAATTTATAAAACCGGCCCTTTTAGATAAGGAACGTAAATCGGCAAGTGGGTTTGTATTTTACGCGTCGCTGCTATTCTTTTTGGGTATTATGTTTGGTTACTTTGTGGTAACCCCTTTATCCATCCATTTTTTAACCAACTACACCGTTAGTGCCGATATACAGAATAACTTTACTATTGATTCTTACCTATCCTCAGTAGCTACACTTACACTTATAACGGGCATAGTTTTTCAATTACCGATACTGGTATTTATACTGGCTAACATAGGCATATTAACCCCTAAGTTTATGAGCGAAAAGCGCCGGTATGCCATTATCATTATTCTGATAGTTGCTATGCTGGTTACACCAACCCCCGATCTTTTAACCATGATTGTGATTAGTATACCGCTGTTTGGCTTATATGAGGTAAGTATTATAGTTGCCGGTAGGGTTGAAAAAAGAAAATTGAAAAAAGAACAGGAATTTTATTCCAATAAATAATATTAAATGATGATGAGCGAACTGAAAATTGCCATTGGATCAGACCATGCAGGCTTTGGTTATAAAGAGCAATTACTTAAAACGCTAAAAGTAAAACAGCTAAAAGATTTTGGTACGCATAGCCCGGATTCTGTAGATTATCCGGACTTTGCCCACCCTGTTGCTTTGGCTGTTGAAAGTGGCGAATTTGATTTGGGTATTTTAGTTTGCGGAAGTGCGAATGGCGTTGCTATAACCGCTAATAAACATCAGGGCATACGAGCTGCCATCTGCTGGAACGAAGAGTTGGCCAGCTTGGCCCGAAGGCATAACAATGCCAATATCGTTTGCATCCCCGAACGGTTTATATCATTTGAACTTGCCCAAAAAATTGTAGAAACATTTTTCACTACCGAATTTGAAGGCGGCAGGCATGGTAACCGCGTAAATAAAATATCATGTTAGTGCCTATTTACTAGTTTCTTTTTTATGAAATTTCGCTTAATTGTATAATCTTTTAGTGTGGCCTTGGGGTTAATCCTTAAAATTATTAAAAAAGTATTAATTTAGCTAAATGACAACCATTGCGGAAGAGTTTATAGTTGCGTCTGAAAATAAGGTTTTCGATACAGATCATCGCAAAATTATCAATTATAACATTGGTAAATATGATACTGCCGTATCCAGGGGTTTATCAGAAATTATTAATCTGGAAAACGCTAAACGCAAGGCTCATGTAATTAAGTGGAAAACCATCGAGAACCTGGATAAGTTTTTGCCTGAGTTTGAAGCTAACTTCCAACGCCGTGGCGGTAAAGTGATCTGGGCAAATGATGCCGAAGAGGCTCAGCGCGAGATCATGAATATTATGAAAAGGGCCGGAGCAAAAACCGTTGTCAAATCTAAATCAATGGTTACCGAAGAGATTCATTTAAACGAATTTTTGGAAACCAATCATATCGAATCGCTCGAAACCGACCTTGGCGAATATATAGTACAATTACTGGGGCAAAAGCCTTACCATATTGTTACCCCGGCTATGCATCTTTCAAAAGAAGATATCGCCAAATTATTTAATGAACGTTTTGGAACACCAATAGACGCAACCCCCGAACAAATTACTCTAAAAGCCAGAGAACTGCTAAGGGAAAAGTATCTTACTGCCGATGTTGGCATTACCGGGGCAAATTTTCTAATAGCCGATACGGGCAGCATCGCGATAAGCGAGAATGAAGGTAATGCCCGCTTAACCACCACGTTCCCTAAAATTCATATCGCTATAGTAGGTATCGAAAAAATTATCCCTTCAATAGTTGATCTGGATCTTTTTTGGCCCATGTTGTCTACCCATGGTACCGGTCAGAATTTAACGGTATACAATTCCATTTTAAGCGGGCCAAGGCAACCCAATGAAACTGATGGCCCCGAAGAAATGTATGTAATATTGCTTGATAACGGGCGTACCAACCTGCTTGCACAAAAAGAGCAACGGCAAGGCTTGTATTGCATACGTTGCGGTGCCTGCCTCAACGCTTGCCCCATATATAAAAATGTAGGCGGCCATACTTATAATACGCCTTACAGTGGCCCCATAGGCTCTGTAATAACCCCGCATATGCGTGGCATGGAAGATTTTAAACATTTAAGTTACGCATCAAGTTTATGCGGCCGTTGCTCTGAGGTTTGCCCAGTAAAAATTGATATCCATAAAATGCTGTTGCTTAACCGCAGGGATGCTGTGAAAGAAAACCTTGTTCCCCAAAAAGAAAAATGGAGTTGGGCCATATGGAAAAAAGCCATGCTTAGCCGTAAACTAACCGATTTTTTAGGTGGTAAAACCAAGAATAGCATCCTTAGCATCTTCTTCAAAAAAACTTGGGGGCATTTTAGGCAAATGCCTAAGGTTGCTGATAAATCATTCAGTAAACTTTGGGAAGAAAAAAATAAGGTTGGCGAATAAAAGAAACGCCAGATCTATTGTCTTATTTAAATAGTATTTCGAAAAAATAAATTTTAGCAGCATCAATGCTATTGACAGATATTTTTTGATATTAAGCTAATGCTTATTATCTTAGAGCAGCAATAAGCCCCCTAACTAATGTTTAAAACTAACGCCAGCATTATTTTTATCTTGTTTTGTTCTGTGGCGAATGCCTTTGCGCTCCCTAAAGAAAAAAATGTAACCATATCTTCTTGCAACCAAATTTATGAGTTTGTATATAATAAAAAGACAAACCAGGTAGAAATCAAAGAAAAGTTGAACACCGTTTATTATTGCAATAGCTATCGCGAAGTAATACCAATACAGGAGATATATAATGACCAGGTATCTATTGACGCGGTAGATTATAATTACGATGGCAAGCGCCTTAATAACGTTAAACCTGAATATAGTTATTATAAAGTAAAAGATATATTTTTTTCGGACGAGCGCGTTTGTTATTTCCCATTGCGCCTTGATAAGAAAGGAGCTGTTGGCAATGTTTATTTCGAAGAAACGGTTAAGGACCCTAAATACTTTAACAATATATTTTTTTCAGAACCTTACCGTGTAGCAAATAAAGAAGTGACTATCAAAATTCCGCGATGGATGAAAGTGGAATTAAAAGAGATGAATTTTGCAGGCTATAACATTGCAAAAACCATAAAATACGATAGCCATAACGATGCCGATATTATTACCTATACAATAACAGATCTTGCAGCTCATCAGGTTGAGGGGAATAGCCCCGGACCTACTTATACAATGCCCCATTTGTTTGTTTTATCCCGGTCATCATCGGCCAATGGTACATTGGTTACCTATTTTAACGAGCTAAAGGATCAGTATGGGTGGTATCATCAATTAACCAAAGATATTGATAACAATAAACCCATTTTAAAAGCAAAAGCAACGGATATCACTAAAAATAGCATTACTGATATAGACAAAATAAAGGCGGTGTTTTATTGGACGCAGAAAAACATCCATTACCTGGCTTTTGAGAATGGCATGGCAGGCTTTAAACCCGAAAAAGCTGACGAGGTGCTGAGGAAAAACTATGGCGATTGCAAAGGCATGGCCCATTTAACTAAGGAACTTTTATGTTCGTTAGGGTATGATGCCCGGCTTTGCTGGATAGGCACCAATCACATCGCCTATGATTATAATACACCATCGCTGGCGGTTGATAACCATATGATTTGCGCGTTAATATATAAGGGCAAAACCTATTTTTTAGATGCTACAGAAACTAACCTGGGCTTTAATGAATATGCTGAACGGATACAGGGGCGGCAAGTATTGATTGAAAACGGTGACCAGTACATTTTAAGCCGTGTGCCGGCCACTACCACAGCACAGAATCTGGATTTGGAAAAAAGACAGATAACCATTAATGGGAACGATATTGAGGGAAACTCGGAACATATATGGAAAGGCGAAGAAAAAGAATACATGCTCAATGGTTTAAATGATACCAAGTTGGATAAAACTACTGAGGCTTTTAATAAATATTTATCTAACGGGAACAATGATTATGTGATCAAAGATCTTGTAACATCGGATATTACTGACCTTGATAAAGATCTGAAAGTGAACTATACGTTGTTGTATAAAAACGGCGTATCCCATTTTGGTAAAGATTACTACGTGGATATGGATCAAAAAAAAGAATTGAACGGATGGAATATTGATACCGCAGAAAGAACGAACGATTACTGGTTCTCCTATAAAATGAATATTTCCAGAGAAACAGAACTGGCAATACCCGCGGGTTATCATGTATCTTCGTTACCTAATAACCTGTCTGTGCAAACCGATAATTATTTATTCAATATACAATACAGCAAACAAAATGATAAAGTATTGTATAAAAAAATTATAGCCTTTAAAAATCCGCACCTTACTAAAGCAAAGTTTCAGCAATGGAACACTGACATTGCAAAACTGACCGAAACCTATAACCAACAACTTGTACTAACCGCCCAATAATTTTTTATGAAGATCTTTACCTTATCCTTTTTATGTTCATTTTTTATTTGTGCAAACTTGTTTGCCCAAAAAGACCAAACCTATGCCCAACATGCGGCTGATATTCAAAAGAAAATATGGGAAGATAAGTCGCCGGAATTTGATGTCAAAACTATTCCGGCAGGTATGGAAAAAGAAAGCGCGGTAATTATTGCACAACTCACCAACATAGAGCAAACATCAACCGGGAGGCTTAAATTTGCATTTTATATCCCATCAACAGCTACCCGTACCCACAGGGTAACAACATTTAGAGAACGGGTAAAGATCAATGATAAAGCTGCCCTGGATAATTTTTCGACCTTGGAATATCAGAAAAGCCTTGATAAAACAACACGTTTTTTTAATTTTAGGTTACTGGACAAAAAAGACATTTATATAGGAGTAAAGATACTTAAGCCTAACGGTTCCGAAGTTATTGTTAATACAGGCGAAGAGGTTCTTACCAAGAACGAAACCAAAGATCAACAAGGTAAACTCGCAATTCCGGGTTTAGAGGTGGGTGATATATTAGATTATTATGTAAGTAAGGTAGAATTAGTTGAAGAAGAAACTGGAAGTACAGGTGTTATAAAACGATTATTCTTGTTAGCGAACGAATACCCAATACTTAATTATCAGGTGAGTTTATTGTTCAACAAAAAACTTATCGTGTCATACATAAATGCTAATAATGCGCCCCCTTTTGTAGAGACAAAGGATACCAATGGCGACCGGATCTTTAATTTAAAACTAAAAAACCTCCCTAAATACGAAGCTAGTTTATGGACATCGCCATTGAGGCAATACCCTTATATAGAACTTGGCACTAGTTTTTCTGACATTGTTTTTAACCCGATAAGCGGACTTAGGGAAAAATACGATAAAAATGAATCCAAGTTAGTAAATTCGGTGGCTTCATATGAATCGGGACTGGCAAATGCCAAATTTATATACCCTGATATCAAATCAAGGATGAAAAATCATTATTCGTCTGGAAAAGAGTATAAGAACGCCCCATTAGATAGTACCATGAATTTGCTTTATGAGTCGTGGAAATACAGAACATTTTGTTATTACGATGGCAAGGACATGGATGTTACTAACCGCAGAAATGAGGAGCGTGCCGCAAGTCAGATCAATGTGCTCCAAATGGCACATACCTTAGTGGACCTGAACATTGATTTCGACATATTAATGGTTTCCCCCAGAACAAACAGTTCATTAGATAACGTTTTCCAGAACAGTGATATGGCTGCTTTGATAAGGATAAATGGTGGCAGCAAACCATTGTATATGTGTTTTAACGATATTTTTACCCATTTTAACGAGATTCCTCAAATTTATCAGGGAGAGGATGCTGTTATGATATCACCTAAGCGGAATAGGCTTAACAATTTTGAAATAAGCAGAACTAAGATCCCGGTGATAGCAAGCAAAGAAAATTACATGAATGCTCAATTAAATGTTTCATTTCTGCCAGATAACATGCAAAAGATCCGGATTGAACGAAACATTAGCGAAGGTGGGTCTTTGCGCCATGATGACCAGGCTAATTTAATGCTGATGGAAAAGATCGACGCCTTCTATACCGATCTGCTTAACGGAGACCCCCTAGAAAAGCGCATGTCTAGATATGAAAACGGAAAAAAACTAGCCATAGAGTATAAAAATGCTTTTGAAAAAGCACGCGAAGATGAGTTGGATAACTTTAAAGGCGAAGTAAAAAATGAATATAATGAGGAACCTCAAAAATTTTCAAATTACAAAATCACTGGCGCGGGCCTAACAAGTGCTTCGCCCGTTTTTAGTTTTACGAGCACATTTGTAATGGATAATTTTGTTAAAAAGGCCGGCAACAATTATATTTTTGAGGTGGGTAAGTTAATGGGGGTCTATACCAAAATTGAAGACAAAGAGCGCCAACGAAAGGTGGATGTTTATATGCCTGCCGCGCGCACCTTCTCCTATAATATAAATATTACCATCCCTAAAGGGTATCAGGTAAAAGGAGTTGAAGAATTGAACCAGACCAAAAAAAACGCGACCGGGGATGTGAATGTTAATGCCCAGGTAAACGGCGATATTTTAAATATTAAATTGCAACGCACCTATAACCACAACTATGAACAGGTAACAGAGTGGCCCAAATTAGTTGAACTTATGGACAACGCATATGCCTTTAGTATTAAAAAGGTGTTGTTTGAAAAGATATAAGTGATGAAATCAATTAATGCGATGATATTGCTCTATATGATCGAATTATACAGATGCTCAACTAATACAAAAAACATGTACTAACATTTTTAAATAATGTTGATAAAAGTTCAGAAACACTCAATTATATAAATATTAATTTCCGGATCATGGGCGATAGCCACTTTGGCAGCCTGATTTAACTTCGGTATAAGATCTCTGTTCGATGGGATGCTTGTTACATACCTGCAATGCGTAAATCCATTTTTTGGAAATCAATGAAATAACTTCTTATTATTGTGCAAATGGATTTTACTACTTAAAAAATATATTATTTTATTACATTGTAATTTAATAATCATTGTAAACACACCCCTTTTTTTGCTTGGTATAAAAAGGTATTATAAGCGTTTTAAATTATAAGTAAAACACATCAATTCCATGATGAATACATTGTCGCTTCCATTTAACAGGGTACTAAAAACGGTATATCCCACTAAAATAATAGTGCTCTTTTTTCTGTATATCGCTATACCTGTATCGGCTATTGCTCAAACAGCCTTAAAAGTTTCTGAACACGGCCAAAAAAAGGATTTTCCATTAATCGAGACCGGCCACGCTGCCAGTATATATGTCGATCAGAACGACTTCCCTGTTGCTGGAATATCAGCAGGGCTATTTGCCGAGGATGTTAACAGGGTAACCGGTAAAATGCCGGCTTTATATCATGTTTTAAGCGGTATAAAAGGCAATATTATAATTATAGGTACAATAGGTAAGTGCCGCGTATTAGATCACTTAATTGCTCAGCATAAGATCGATGTATCTAAAATTCAAAATAAATGGGAATCATATTTGATCACTACCATCAATAATCCTATGCCCGGCATCAAAAACGCCCTCATTATAGCGGGAAGCGATCGCCGAGGCACAAGTTTTGGCGTTTTTTCTGTATCCGAGGCCATAGGCGTTTCCCCATGGTACTGGTGGGCAGACGTTGCTCCATTTAAACACAAACAACTTTATATTAAGGCGGGAAATTATCTTCAGCCTCCGCCATCGATAAAATATAGGGGTATATTTATCAACGATGAACGCTTTGGCGGATTAGCTATATGGGCCGCTAAAACTTTCGATCCACAGACAGGAAATATCGGGCCGAAGACCTATCAAAAGGTTTTTGAACTATTATTAAGGCTTAAAGCTAACTATCTTTGGCCGGCGATGCATCCCGGAACAAGGGCTTTCAATTCCTTTTCTGAAAATGCAAAAATGGCTGATGACTATGCAATCGTGATGGGTTCTTCCCATTGTGAACAAATGCTGCGGGATAATGAGGCGGAATGGAAAGCTGTTGGAACATTTGGGCCATTCGATTATGGAATTAACCGCGGCCAAATGAATGCTTATTGGGAAGAAAGGGTAAAAACAAACGCCCAATACGAAAATATATGGACGATAGGCCTGAGAGGTGTTCACGATAGCCAGATGGAAGGCGCTAAAACGCTCGGGGAACGAATTTCATATTGCCAGGCCGCAATTGGTGCCCAGCGGGAGATGCTGGCAAAATATGTGAACCCTGATTTGCCTAAGGTGCCGCAGGTACTATGCGCCTATAAAGAGGTTTTAGCTATTTATCAAAATGGGCTAAAGCTTCCGGAAGATGTGACCTTGATGTGGGCAGATGATAATCACGGCTTTATAAGGCAATTATCTAATGAAAAGGAACAACTTCGCGCCGGTGGTTCGGGGGTATACTATCATCTTTCTTATCATGGTGACCCGGAAAGCTGGATTTGGCTAAGCTCTATTTCTCCTAAACTTATTGCATATGAAATGGGGAAGGCCTATCAATACAATGCCGATAAAATATGGATTTTTAACGTTGGTGATATTAAGCCTGCAGAGAAAGAGATTTCCTTTGCCATGAAAATGGCGTGGAATGCGGATAAATATACGCCCATGAATGCTAATCAATATATCAGACAATGGTGTGCACAAACTTTCGGAAGCACCACTGCGGATAAGACCGCGTCCATAATGAATGAGTATTACAGATTAGCATCAACAGGAAAACCGGAGCACGTGGTTTGGAACGACTTTTCGGAATTGGAAATTGAGCATCGGATTAAAAATTATCGCGATATAAGAAAAAAAGCTATCGCAATTGCAAAACTGACTCCTAAACGGCTTAAAGATGCCTATTACGAGTTGATACTTTACCCGGTAATGGGAGCGGGATTAATGAATGAATATTTTTTGTATGCCAAAAGAAGCCTTATAAGAGCCGCCGCCGGAGATACAAGGGCAATGGAAGATGTAAAAAGGTCGAAAATGGCCTATACCGAGCTTAACCAGATTACTGAAAAGTACAACCATGAAATTGCATCTGGAAAGTGGGGGCATTTACTTAATTGGAGGCCATATAAAAAACTGGGCTCCACTATTTATGATCTTGATACAGCAACGCTCGAAAAAATTGAAGAAGGAAAAAAAGCGATCGCTCCCGTAGTTGTTGATCTTAACCAAGGAAAATATTCGGGGATGATCACCCTTCAAAATAATGCAATTATAAACACAGGCAGCGGCAGGCAAACCCAGCAAACAGGCGGATCGGCATTATTTAACTGGAATGCGTCTAAAGACGGAAAAGTTTCGCTTTGGTTTAAGTCAACTACTCCCATTATTAAACGATCTTTTAAACCGGAGGAAAATGCTTTTTGGTATGTAAAGATGAACAACAGCCTGGTAACTGGCGCAGTAATCCCCATAGGCAACATTTGGCATGCTATTGCAATTGGCCCTATTTGGAATAAGATTGGCGATTTTTGGGTGCATAAAGGAAGCAATAAGCTATGGATTGCGCAAAGGGATTCGGGAGCAATCATTAATAAAATTTTTATCGGCGCGCAGCCACCTCTGCAACCGGCGTTTAAACAAACTATAGATGCAGGCAGCTTCGTTAAAAAGCAAGATTCCGGCATGGCTAAAATCGAAACCATTTCCGGTTTGGGCGAAGGAAAGCAAGTATTTTTATATCCATATACATCTCCTGAGTTTAAATATAGTGAAGTTGCGAAAGCACCGTGGGTTATGTATTATATCCCTCTAAAAAAAGGCCTTAACCATTTGCTATTGAAAGCGCTCCCTACCCAACGTATTTATGATGGCAGGCATGTTCAGTATGCTGTTTCAATTAACGATGAAAAACCTGTTGTGATGGATCTGCAGTCTGATGAGTTTAGCCCGGAATGGCAACAAAATGTTTTACGTGGTTATAACCAAAGAATCATTGACTATAAAGCTCAAAAAACGGGGGTTGCCAATTTGAAAATATATTTAATGGATCCCGGAGTAGTGATACAAAATATTAATCTATACTAACCTGATGATCCGGTTGAATTTATTGACAAATACCTATGTGTGTTTTTAGTTGGTATCAAGCCTGTTTTTTTTAAAATCTTCCTACTTGATCAAAAACAGGACATGGGTAAAAATGGGTATTTTTTTAAAATCATCTTGCTCTTTAATTCTTCTGCTACTCAAAAAGGCCATATTCCATTATGAAGCTCCAATAACCAATAACATAAAGATACGTAAAACTTGGCAAATTGTTGGGTAGTTATTTGCACTTAATAGGTCAGTACAATTTACAAATCTCCTGCTTCAAAAGTATTTCCCTGCTTCATATCACCCGTATCAAAACCCTTTTTAAACCAGTAAGCACGTTGGGCACTGGTGCCATGGGTAAAGCTATCTGGACTAACATGGCCTTGATATTGTTGTTGCAGGCGGTCATCGCCAATGGCATGGGCGGCTACAAGTGCCGAGTCGACATCCGCTCTACGGATTACTATGCCCATCGCTCTTTCCTGTTGTTCGTAATGTGCCCAAACACCGGCGTAAAAGTCTGCCTGAAGTTCCAGCTTAACAGAAAGCTTATTATAATCCGTTTGGTTTAAGCGGCCATGTGCTTGCTCCATTTTTGCAGATATACCCAACAGGTTTTGAATATGGTGGCCAACTTCGTGTGCTATAACATAGGCTTCGGCTGATAGGCCGGGAGCTTGAAATTTCTGATTCAGCTCGTCAAAAAACGAAAGATCCAGGTATACCTTCCTGTCTGCCGGGCAATAAAAGGGCCCCGTTGCCGAGCTGGCAAAACCACAACCAGAGGCATCAACTCCGCCGGTATAAAAATGCAGCGTTGGTTTAGTATAGGTTTTACCCATTGATGTAAAAATGCTATCCCACACGGTTTCGGTACCGCCAAGTATCACCCGGGCAAACTTTTGGCGTTCTGTTTCTGATGATGTGTTTACTTGCGTATTTGTTTGGGTAGACTGCTGATTGTTATCGCCGCCCTGATTTAAGAGTTGTGTTGGGTTAGTGCCGGTAAATAAATAAAACAAGAAACCTATAATTCCTAATATACCGCCACCAAAGGCTAGCCCCCGGCCACCACCGCTGCTGCTGCCTTCTTCAACATTGTCGCTTTCGTTACCGCCAAACCATTGCATAATATTATTTTTTAGTTAATATTATTAACCGCAATTGTAAACGATTGTTTTTTGATCTTTTAAAAAATGAAAGCCTAGCTAGTTAAAGTACGCCTATCCAGCAAATGCTTCTAAAGCCAAATTTATCCTGTTTATGGTTTCTTCTTTACCTAATAAGGCGGCAATATCAAACACATGCGGGCCAAATTTACCACCAACCAGCATAATGCGCAGCGGCAGCATTACGTCGCCAATTTTAAAACCGGTTTCTTCTAACAGGTATTTAAATTCAATTTCCAGGTGCATCGCTTCCCAGCTCGGGGCTTCGGTAAATCTGGTAATCAGGGCACTAAAAAAATCTGTTTTAGTATCGGTCCATTTAGGTTTAACAGCCGCTAGGTCGTACACGGCCGGCACTATAAAAAAGTATCCCGCCTGCTGATAAAAATCAGGCAACAAGGTACAGCGGTCTTTAACGGTATCAATAACCTTTATAAGGTAAGCATCAGCATTAACGGCAATGCCCTTGCCTTCCAAAATAGCTTTCACTTTTGGCATCAGGTTTTCGGCACTAAGCTTCTTAATCCATTCGGCATTATACCATTTGGCTTTCTCAAAATCAAACTTTGCGCCCGCCTTGCTTACCCGTTCAATTGAAAAATTCGCAATCAGCTCATCCAGTGTGAATATTTCCTGGTCGGTTCCGGCGTTCCAGCCCAGCATAGCCAACAGGTTTACAAACGCTTCGGGCAAAAAACCCAGTTCGCGAAACCCGGCGGTTAATTCATCAGTTTTGGCATCAAACCAATTCATGGCAAATACCGGGAACCCTAAGCGGGCACCATCACGCTTGCTTAATTTACCATGCCCATCAGGTTTTAATATCAGCGGTAAGTGTACCCATTGCGGCATATCGGCTTCCCAACCTAAATATCTCCAAAGTAAAATATGTATCGGTGCCGATGGTAGCCATTCTTCCCCACGAAAAGCATGTGTTATCTTCATCAGGTAATCGTCAACCACAACAGCCAAATGGTAGGTAGGCATCCCGTCGGCTTTGAGCAATACTTTATCATCAACCAAATTGGTTTCAAAGCTCACATCGCCGCGTATCATATCGTGGAAACGCACACTTTCATCCTCGGGTATTTTTATGCGAATCACGTGCGGCACACCATCATTCAGCAAATGCTCAACCTCAGCCGTTTTTAACGATAGTGAATTACGCAAATCACCTCGGTGCAACTGCCCGTACTGAAAGTTTGGAATCTCTTTACGTTTGGCATCCAGCTCTTCCGTTGTATCAAAAGCGTAATAAGCATGCCCCTGTGCAACCAGCCGCTCCGCGTATTCGCGATAAATGGCTTTACGCTCACTCTGCCGATACGGTGCAAAACGGCCACCCACCGCCGGACTTTCGTCGGGCGTTAATCCGCACCATTGCAAACAATCCAATATATATTGCTCGGCACTTTCCACATAGCGGCTCTGGTCGGTATCTTCAATACGTAAAACAAAATCGCCTTTATGCTGCTTAGCAAATAAGTAATTGAATAATACGGTACGCACACCGCCCAGGTGTAAACCACCGGTGGGGCTAGGGGCAAAACGAACACGAACTTTAGGAGCTGACATGCCGCAAAGATAATTTTTTGATTTGGGATGTAGGATGCCCCGTTCGGGATTTATTATTTTTACAGCTGTTATATTTTGAACACCCGGCTTTAGCTTTCTACCCGCTTTATAATAATACGAAGGTTTACAAGTTAATAAGCAGAGCCACATCCGAAATTAAAAATCCGAAATCCGAAATATAAATGAATTATCGTAATTTGGGCCACCAATGAACCCATATAAACAAAAGCGCCGCTGGAAATATTTACTTATTGTTTTTGCGGTAATTATTGCCATTGGCTCGTTATTATATACCCGTTACCTGGTAAAAGGCATTGCCCGGTCTGAACGTACCCGTGCCGAAATTTGGGCATTGAGTATGAAACAGGTTTTCGCGTCGGACGATAATGACTTTCTAAACTATGTTTTCTCCGTGCGCGATAGCCTTACACTCCCAGCCATCATTACCGACGAAAAAGGGAGTTTTATTACCTCCAGAGGTTTAGATTCAACAAAAACCAATATAAAGCCAGCACCAGATAGTAAAGTGCCCGGCAAAAAGTCCCTCGTGTATGATCCTGTTTATTTTAAGGCACAGCTTGATTATATGAAAAGCCAGCACGAGCCTATCAAAATAAATATTTTTAGCAACCAATACTGGCTGGTTTATTACCAGGATTCGGCGTTGCTTACCCAATTAAGGGTTTTTCCTTACATACAGCTATCTGTTATCGCTATATTTTTATTGGTTGCTTATACCGCCTTTAGCTCGTCGCGCCGATCCGAACAGAACCAGGTTTGGGTTGGTTTGGCCAAAGAAACCGCCCACCAGTTAGGTACGCCAATATCCTCATTAATGGCATGGATAGAGCTGATAAAAGATAAATTTAATGCCGAAGACGATCAATTAATTGCCGAAATGGAAAATGATGTAAAGCGGCTTGAAATGGTTGCCGACCGTTTTTCTAAAATAGGCTCGGTACCCGTACTCGAAAAACATTCGGTTTACGAAGTTGTGAAAGATTATGTAGATTATTTTAGGGTGCGGGTGAGTAGTAAAATCCATTTCGAAATGCATGGCGACCCTAAACTTATAGCCGGTTTAAACGTGCCGCTATTTGACTGGGTGATTGAAAACTTATTGAAAAATGCCGTAAACGCAATCACCAATGCAGGCACCATTAAAGTGGACATAGGCACACATCCTACTAAAAAACAAATCTATATAGATATTTCTGATTCTGGCAAAGGCATTGCACGCTCTAAATTTATGACGGTTTTTCAACCGGGATACACAACCCGCAAGCGCGGCTGGGGGCTGGGTTTATCGCTCACCAAACGTATGATAGAGAATTATCATAAAGGGCAAATATTTGTAAAAGATTCAGAATTAGGTAAAGGAACAACTTTCCGCATATTATTAAAAGATCAAACCAATGAACAGACCACAACCTGACGAATACTCAACCTTTAATGCCACCTATATTGATAAAATTGGCGATGGCGATATTATATCAATCCTGGGCCACCAGCAGGAAAATACCTGGCATTTTTTAAAATCTATACCCGAAGAAAAAGGCGAATACGCTTACGCGGAAGGTAAATGGACCATTAAAGAAGTAGTGGGCCATATGATAGATACCGAACGCATAATGGCATACCGACTGTTACGCTTTGCCCGTAACGATGCCAGCGAGTTAAAAGGTTTCGAGCAGGACGATTATGTAGCTAATGCCCGTTTCAATAGCTTCCAAATGGACGACCTGGCAGACGAGCTTATGCTGCTCCGTAAAACTAACCTTTACCTGTTTAAAACCCTCAACAATGAAGAGAAAACCCGGCGTGGTATGGCAAATGGAAACCCAGTTAGCGTAAATGCTTTACTGTACATTATTGCCGGGCACGAACTGCACCATATCAATATTTTGAAAGACCGCTATTTATAAGGGACACATTTTACCCAACATGTATGGCAAAACAAACATACTGTATGCTCAAAAAACTACCGATTGTATATTTTTTGCAATATAATTTAAGCAATGTGATAGTTGGTATGCCTATTTTAACATTAAGTTAATTATTGGTACAGTAATTGTATTATACATAACTGAACCGGTAATCTTACCGGTTTAATTGTGATAAGGTTTAGGTTGAAAGTCGCCCGGAGCAAGTCTGGGCGGCTTTTTATTTTTTATAGAGCCGGATACTATACGCTTTAAGGGGCATTATTTTTAAAACAAAAAACAACAATCCAAATTTGATTCTGCTGCGTATATAACAAAAAACACCACCATGAAAAAATTAGGATTATTAGCAAGGCTGGAAGCAAAACCAGGTAAAGAAACAGAATTAGAAATTTTTTTAAAGAGTGCATTACCCCTGGCACAAGCTGAGGGCGACACCATTACCTGGTACGCTATTAAAATTAACGAAAACACCTTTGGCATATTTGACTCATTTGAGCACGAGGAAGGAAGACAGGCTCATTTAAACGGGCCAATAGCCGCCGCCCTTATGGCTAAAGCCGACGAACTACTAGCTAAATCTCCCGTAATTGAAACGGTGGAAGTGCTGGCATCAAAATAAATAAGATCTTAACTATTGATCAATAAAGCGGTTTACTTGGGCCAGGTAACCGCTTTTCTTATTTGAAAAACATTTAAGGCACTTTAGTAGCCACGCGGCTCAAAGGAAGGGTTACATTAAACTTACCAAAACCCCTTCTTTTAACGAATAGGTAGACATACCAACATGGTTGATGTTTAAAACTTTAATTACATACTGTGTAATGAGGGATGCTACAACAATCATGTCAACCCGGATAGGAATAACGCCCTGCATTTGTGTACGTTGTTCCCGGGATGAGCAGATCAGGGTGTTTAACACTGTATTCAATTCTTGCAGATTATAGTCGTAACTTTTAAGCTGCCCGATGTTAAAATGGTTTCCTCTGTTCAATTCAATAACCTCGGTAAAGGTTTCAAAAGCACCTGCCGAGCCTATCAGCTTACCAATATGGACGGATCGGGCTGCATCAAATAAATCTTGTAAAGTTTTATCTAAATAGGTGTTTAAAGCTGCTATAGCCTCTGTAGAAATCGGGTCGGCGCGGTGAAATAGGTCTATTAACCTGGCGGCACCAATTTCAAAGCTTTGTTTCCATAGTATGGTTTCGCTGGTACATAAAATAAACTCTACGCTACCACCGCCAATATCTACTACCAGAGCATTACCCGCAGGTAAACAACCCGAAGCCTTAACGCCCTGATAAATGTAATCAGCCTCAAGCTGCCCGTCTATAATTTCAATTTCTATACCTGTATTAATTTTAACCGCGGCAATAAAGTCGGCACCGTTCGAAGCGTTTCTGAGTGCCGAAGTCGCGATAGCTTTCATCTGTTTAACATGGTGTTCGATAATGGCCAGATTGAATTTCTCCATCGCTTTTAAACCACGTTCAAAAGCCTCAGGTTGAATAAAGCCTTTATTAATACCACCTTCACCAAGTTTAACGGGTTCAAACTCATGAGCGATCTGATTAAAACCGTTAGGGGCTATTTTAGCAATTAATAAATGGAAAGTGTTAGTGCCCAAATCCATTACGGCTATGCTATTACTCATCTCAAATTTATAATTTAACATACCATTTGCGCGGCAATAATTTTAATAGCAATGCAATAAACTCCCAGCGTTTGGTAACATATACAACCTGTCTTTGTTTTGTAATGGCATTCCAAATATCGGCCGCCGCTTTTTGAGGCGAAGATACCCAAAACTTTTTATCACTTTTAGCCATAGCGGTGTCAACAAAACCGGGCCTTACATCGGTAAACCTTATGTTTGCTTTTTGCCGGTTGGATTTTTGCTGCAAGCCTTCCAGGTAATTGATCTGATAGGCTTTAGATGCGCCGTACGATGGCGCTGCCGCCCCGCCCCGCAAGCCCCCGATGGATGATATGTTAACGATATGCCCCCGGCCTTGTTGCTTAAAGTAGGTATAAGCCCACCCCACAACAGCTGTAAAGCCTGTAACATTGGTATCAATTGTACTTTGCTCTATACTATTATCCAAATCAGGGTTATTATCACCATAGCCCGAACTAATAATAAGCAAGTCTAGACCGCCTAATTGTTGCGTAAGGATTGTTAACTGCATTATAGCGGTTGCTGTATCCTTTATATCAAAACAACTTACTTCGCAGTTATACAGTTGCTGTAATTCATCAAGCAATGCCTTTCGCCTGCCTGTTATTCCAACCAAAAAATTATTTTGCGTTAATACAATTGCCAACTCTTTACCTATGCCCGATGTGGCACCAACAATTATGGCCCGTTTTTGAGGTAGGTTTGACATAGGTTTTTTTTATAAAGATTGTGATTGTATTAGATATTTTGGCTGGTTTTATGTTACAAATAAAGGTGGAAAAGTAAAGCTAATTAATTTTTAAACCGGAAAAGAGCTTTCTAAAGCTGAAGGTCAAAAACAATAAAAGCTCAAAACCTTGCAGTTTTGAGCTTTTAAAAACTTCTTAAATTACCTGGTCTCACTCAAAATATTCCTTCATCCGTTCAAAAAAGCTTTTTTCGTTTTTGCCGGGGTTTGGTTTAAAGTTAGGCGAGTGTTGCAGTTTTTCTAACAATTCGCGCTCGTCGCGACTTAAAATTTTAGGTGTCCATACGTTAATGTGCACCAACTGGTCGCCACGATGGTAAGAGTTAACTTCGGGCACACCTTTACCTTTAAGGCGAAGTATGCGACCACCCTGAGTACCAGGTTCAATTTTTATTTTAGCCTTACCGTCAATGGTTGGTACTTCAATCGTAGTTCCCAATGCCGCGTCAACAAAGCTGATGTGTAAATCGTGAATAACATTGTTGCCATCGCGTTTTAACGTTTCGTGGGGTATTTCTTCAATCAGTATAATCAGGTCGCCTGGCACACCACCACGTGGGGCCGCGTTGCCTTTGCTGCTCATGCTTAACTGCATACCTTCGCTCACGCCGGCGGGGATATTGATACTGATCGTTTCTTCGCCCCTAATAACACCATCGCCATGGCAAACAGTACACTTAGAAGTAATTTGGCTGCCTTCGCCGTTGCAGGTAGGGCAGGTGCTGGTAGTTTGCATCTGGCCCAAAATGGTATTGGTAACCCTGCGTACCGCACCCGAGCCACCGCAGGTTTTACAGGTTTGAAACGCAGATTTATCTTTAGCACCCGTACCTTCGCAGGTATCGCAAAGTATTTGTTTGTTTACTTTTATCTTTTTTTCAACTCCGTTGGCTACTTCTTCTAAAGTTAAACGCACTTTAATGCGCAGGTTAGACCCCTTAACCACCCGGCGCCCACCGCCACGGCTTTGTCCGCCGCCGCCAAAAAAACCTTCAAATGGGCTGCCGCCACCAAATATATCGCCAAACTGGCTAAATATATCTTCCATATTCATGTTGCCGCCACCATAGCCGCCACCGCTGGCAGCATGTGCATTGGCCGCATGTCCAAACTGGTCGTACCGCTGGCGTTTTTCGGGGTTACTCAATACCTCGTAAGCTTCAGCGGCTTCCTTAAAGCTCTCTTCAGAAGCTTTGTCGCCCGGGTTTTTATCAGGGTGGTATTTAATCGCCATTTTGCGATAGCCCTTCTTAATTTCCTCGGCACTTGAACCCTTAGCTACGCCCAGTATGTCGTAATAATCTCTTTTTGACATTTATATTTGTTATTGAGTTATGTTAGTTAGCAGGTTGTTAAGCTGTTTGCAGATTTAGCTATCAGTAACCCAATAGTCTAATAACTATTAAACTAGCTTCCTACAACTACTTTTGCAAACCGAACTACTTTATCGTTCAAATAATATCCTTTTTCCAGTTCATCCACTACTTTGCCTTTAAGGTCCTCGCCGGCGGGTACACTGGTAATGGCTTCATGGAGTTCTGCATCAAAAACAATACCTTTAGCCTCCATTGGTTTTAAGCCTTTATTGGTAAGTATATTAGTTAATTTATTTTTAACTAGTGTAATACCTTCTTTTACCGGTGCAATTTCAGTTGCTGTTTCCATGGCCTTAAAAGCACGGTCAAAATCATCCAAAACCGGTAATAACGATGCTATAACTTCTTTACCTGCAGTTTGTAAAAGCTCACCGCGCTCCTTGCTGGTACGGCGCCTAAAATTGTCAAACTCGGCATAAAGACGCAGGTACTTATCGTTGGCCTGGGCTAGTTCGTTTTTTAATTTATCTTCTGCTGATGGTTCATTAATAGCGGGTTCATTACTTCCCCCATCAACTTCAGAATTTTCAGTGTCATCATTTATATCCTGTAACTCATCTATAAGATGATCAGTCGTTTCGGGAGTTTCAATATCCTCCTTTTTCTTTTTCTTTAACATGTCGTTAAAATTCATAGTAAGTCGTGCAAATCAAGTATCTTGCCATTGATAAGTTTCCGACAAGCTGTCAGCGTTTTGATAAAGTAGCGGTAGCGGTGGCAGTTTAGAAAAAGAAGCCGTGGCAGTTTGCTGTAGCCGTGGCAGTAGTAGATTTTAAAAACACCTGGCAGGTTTAGTGTTATTTTAAAAAGAACAACTGTTTAGAGCTTATTTATAGCTAGCGCAAAAAACCATAAAGCTATTGTTACCACACGCTGCTAAAGCGTTAATAGCTAAATTTGGGCATCCTCCAGCACTTTACCATTGTCGCATTTTATTATACGTGATGGAAACTGCCTGATAATTTGATAATCATGCGTGGCAACTAATACGGCCGTACCATTCTGGCTAATCTGTTTCAATAACATAATCAGGTCTTCGGAAGTTTCAGGGTCAAGGTAACCGGTAGGTTCATCAGCCAAAATAATTTCAGGATCATTGAGCAGCGCGCGCGCAATAACTACCCGTTGCTGTTCGCCACCAGAAAGCTCATGCGGCATCTTATTGATCTTTGATCGCAGGCCTACTTTTTCTAAAACATCGCGGGTGCGCTCATCAATTAGTTTTTTGTCTTTCCAGCCTGTGGCTTTCATTACAAACTGTAAGTTTTGGGCAACCGTTCTGTCTGTCAACAATTGAAAATCCTGGAAAACAATACCCAGTTTCCGGCGTAAAAATGGCACATCGCGATCCGGTAATTTATTCAGGTTGTAACCACAGGCATGCCCATCACCACTATTGATCAGCACATCGCCATAGATCACCTTGAGCAAACTGCTCTTACCCGAACCTGTTTGCCCAATCAACCATACAAAATCGCCTTTATCAATATGCAGGTTTACATCAGACAGCACCAATTGCTTTTGCTGAAAAATATCAACATTACTCAACTTTATTACAGAATTGCCAATCATTTTATCAGAGTTCTAGTTTAAGTATTTGCCCAAAAGGCAGGTCTTTTACAATATTCATTATATAATCCGCCTTGTCGGTTAAACCAACCTTATCAAGCGATTTATCTGGCCTGTCTACCCTGAAATAAGCCAGCAGGGTAAACTTCTCGTCGCGCAGTTGTACATAGTCTGGTATTTTGGCAACGCCTTTTACTTTGATAATATACATGATGCTCAAAGGTATTGTTATTTTAAAGATTTCTCAAAAATTCCATCGTATTCACACCATCGGCATAATCCCATAGTTTGGGCCGCTGGCTGCCACCGAAGTTAACCATTTGGTTGTTAACTGTTACAGGCGCTGTTGTTACTATGCATTGAATGTTTTCGCTCAGGGCGGATAACCGGGCTTGCGCTGATGAAAGATCATTATAATATTCAAAATACAGAACAGCGAGCGGAGAAGCCAGCCTTTCGTCTTCTTTTACCAACAAAAAGCCATTATCCAGGTGTTTATCACCGTTAACCAAATATATCGACTTGTTGTAATCGTAATTGTTATTGTATTTATGATGATTGATTATAGGCTGATGAGGTTCTATGGATTCAAAAAATGGTACAAAGTTGTAATCGGCAGGCACCAATAGTTTTGATACGTTTCTGCAGCCCAATCCAAAAAAATCAAAAATATCATGCCCCAGCATAAATAATTGTTCCCGGGTTTCGTTTCCGGTCAGCAAAGCTATACTGCTCCTGTTTTTACGGATAATGTTTGGCACCTTGCCAAAATAGTATTCAAAATAGCGCGATGTATTATTGCTGCCAGTGGCTATAACAGCATCAAAACCTTCCAGTCTATCAACAAAAGTATAACAGTTATTAAATTCAGGGGCTATTTCAACCAATAAGTTTAAAATGTGTTTAATTAGTCTTGCATCTTGCGATGATGCTTTGATTAATGCATGATGGCCAGATGCCAGCACACATAAAACATCGTGAAAACCTACCAGCGGGATGTTGCCTGCAAGCACTAAACCAACACTAGCCCCCTCTAAATCTCCCCCAGACGGGGAGACTTTTTGATTTGTCGATGACCTTAAGTCTTCTGACTCTTGACCCTCGACTCTCGACTCTTGACTCAAACCAAGCCATCGCGCAAGGTCTACCCTGTTCAGCATATTGCCAATTGCTTTAACAGCATTAACGGTATTATGCGGGGTGAACCAGGCATTATAGTGGTGTTCACCTTCAATTAGCTCTAGTAATTGATCGTCGGGATTGGTTAATTTGTTGCCTAATTCCGAAAGACGATCAATTAAGTATATTTTTTTTGCTTGTGACATATTAATGGCATTCTTTAAAACTCCTCAATGGATTTTTTGTTATATTTGCAGTATTAAAGCCGCAAGGCAAAGTTAATTTTTAGTAACATATATTTTTTTAGAAAAAATGGCAATAAAAATCACCGACGAATGCATTAACTGCGGAGCTTGTGAGCCGGAATGCCCAAATAATGCCATTTATGATGCAGGCGCGGCATGGCGCTTCTCGGATGGTACTGATTTAAAAGGGATTATAGATTTTGGTGACGGTAATACGCTTAATGCTGAAGAGACGCAAGCAGCCTTAAATGACGAAGTTTATTATATAGTACCCGATAAATGTACAGAATGTGTTGGCTTTCATGATGAGCCACAGTGCGCAGCAGTTTGCCCGGTTGATTGCTGTGTGGATGATGAGGATGTGCGCGAAACTAAAGAAGAATTACTGGCCAAAAAAGAGTGGTTGCATATTAATGGATAATACTATTAACTTACAAAATACAAAGGAATACATGAATAATGTATTCCTTTTTTTATTTTAAGCTATGGAGTACGGCATTTGCAACCTTTCAATGATCCCGCTCAGAGGAGAAGCCAAACATAGCGGTGAACTGGTATCGCAGTTGCTATTTGGCGAAACATACGAGGTTATGGAGCGCGATGCTCACTGGATCCGTATTATAACAACATTTGATGGCTACGAAGGCTGGATACACCAACTGCAGTTTGCGCATATTGATTATGACAATTATTGGAAACTATATCAATTGCCCATAGTTTTAACCCGGGGCGTAATTACTGCGGCCCGCAAAGAAGCCGACAATTCTGTGTTGTATCTGCCGTTTGGTAGTTCGCTTCCCTTTTACGATAGTATTAGATTTGGAATAGGATACGATGATTATAGGGTAGATAATATAGGTAACCTGGAAACTTTTTTAGAGATAGCCTATTCGTTTTTAAACGTGCCCTATTTATGGGGCGGCCGTACGCATTACGGCATTGATTGCTCTGGGTATGTGCAGGCAGTATTACGTACACAAGGTATACAACTAAAACGTGATGCATCGCAACAAGCAAGCCAGGGTGAGGTAGTTGATTTTTTACCATCTGCCAGGTTGGGCGACCTCGCCTTTTTTGATAATGAAGATAGCCGTATTACCCATGTAGGTATAATGCTCGATAACGCAACCATTATACATGCATCCGGTAAAGTCAAAATTGATCAGATAGATGATCAGGGTATTTACTCGGCCGAGCAAAAAAAATACACCCATAAGCTGAGAATAATTAAGCGGTTTTTAGAGAACACCCCTGTAATAGGTTCGGTGCCGATTAGCTTAGCGCAGCAATAGCTAAACTAAATACAGCCAATACCAAGCATAACGGCGTATAGATTTTAGTGTCGTTTTTTCCAAATCTGGTATTTTTTATTCGTTTAGTAAGCCCAACAAACTTAAAATCGCCTATTGCTCTAATCGTAAAAATAATTCCGATTGTGTTGGTAGCATAGTGAATGTACCCCTTATTAATTAAGTTGTTGAATAGCCCCAGGTTGGCTACCGTAATTATTACAAATAATATTAGGCTAAAAGCAACAATAACAGTGGCGGCCTTGCCAGGCGAAAAAACTTTCTGACCTGTTGGCTGGGTTGGCACAACAGCATCAGCGGCCCACGTACCGCCAAATACCCAATAAAAATGCAATAAGGAAATGGAAGATAAAGCTAGGGCGTTAAAAAAAACTAAATAAGGCATCATATCCATTGGTTTAATTATTCAAAGGTAGGTAAGCGAAATATTATTAAATTTGATAAATTTAAATGGCAATGAAAACTGTGGCAAGTTGGGTTTTTAGTATGTTATTAGGCTACGTATTATTCTTTATGGCGTTAATAATATCATTTGCAATAACGATTTTCCTATTCAAATACTGTTTCTACTGGTTAGCTATAGTTTTATTTGCCATTTTGCAACCATTTATTGTTAAATTCTTTTCTAAAATAACTAATATATTAAATAAAATACGATTACAGCCAATGTCTTTGATAGTGACATTATTTGTGTTGATTTTATTTACTTGCATAGTTGAGATTCCCAATTATAAAAATTTTAAAAATAATTCCGAGATGCCTACTTGGGGTTCTATTATATTATTAACTAATTTTGCTGTGGAGGCTCTTAAATTGATTGTGAAAATAAGGAACAATTCGAATAACAAGGGACTAAATTTAAATTCACCGATATAATCCGCTTAAGAGTAGTTGACCACTTCTACACATAAGGACAATTGATTTTTAATTAAATACAACATTACATGAATTCTTCATTTCTTAAATATTCATTTAAAATTTGGTTGATTACTGTAATAGTGCCATGTGTTTTGGAAATCCCATTGCATAAAATTTATGACTTTTACTGCCAATGTGATGGCTGGGTATTTAAGTTCTATATGGATACTTTTACAACGCGAAGCACGATGAGGTTCATTGAGTTTTTTCCTTTATTATTTGTTTTATATTTTTCTATTTATTTTTTGATTTTGAGAGGGGTAGATATTAAGAAAATGAAAATTATTTTATTTTCGATTTCTGCTTTTTATATATTGGGGGTAACTAGTTTTTTATTCATAACGGGTACGCATTCTACGGAGGCCTTAATTAAAGTTCTGATTCTTTTGGCAATATATTTATTGGTTAGTTTTACGAGTGTTTGGATTGTTAAATTCACACCTATCATTCAAGGTAGTAATGATGTGAATCCATAAGGATTCATTTTTGTATATCAAATATATTTAAAGGCCTATATTACTAAAGATTGGTGTATTGTTTATGATGTACTCCATAACGTGGTTCCCATTTTCAGGATGCTGAAATCGTTTTAACCAGTTTATTGATTTTACAAGTTTTTCTTGCATCCTGAACTTCTCCAATATGGGAAATGCCCCCAGATAAGGCCTATCCGGTGTTCATCAAACAACTTGAGATATTTGTTTTCTGCTGATAAAAAAAGAAGAACTGATGATAAAGCCCCAAAAAAAATACCAGCCTGCATTGCAAACTGGTATCTCAATTATAGTAAAAAATATTTCACCTTACATCGCTTCCGAAACTACCTCTGTAACTTCTGGAACCATACGTTTAAGGAGGTTTTCGATGCCGGATTTTAAGGTAATGGTTGATGACGGGCATCCGCTGCACGAACCGCGAAGTTCAACAGTAACCACGCCTTCGTTAAACGATTTGTAGGTGATGGCACCACCATCCTGCTCAACAGCCGGGCGCACATAGTCCTGCAATATCTGCTGTATCTTAATTTCGGCATCAGTACCTTCAAAAACCACTTCTTCTTGCTCTTGTAACTGTACGGCCAGTTCAGACTCTACAGCACCTTTAACAAACTCTTTTAAAATAGGTTCCAGGTCATTCCAGTCGCTTCCTTCTGTTTTAGTAACTGTTACAAAGTTGCTCGCGAAAAAAACCCCGTTAACAAACGAGAACTTATAAAGCTCTTTCGCAAAAGGTGATTTTTCGGCACTTTCACGAGTAGCATAATCAACACTTCCATTTATCAACAACTTGTTTACAATAAACTTCATTGTTGCCGGGTTGGGGGTTGATTCGGTATATACGTTGATATTCATCTGATACTTAAATTAATGATACAAAATTAATGAGCTTTTTTCCTTTTCAAGTACTAAACCAATAGTATGACCCATGTATGACTTAGCATTATTATTCAAACCATTCTTTTCCTGCATCTAAACGCTGAAGCATATCGGTAAATGATGTTCCAATTTCAATATGATCATCAATGTCTTGAATATATTGTGCTATAACTATTTTATAATTTTTTGGTTCCCAAAACCTGATGCCGATGGTTTCACTCGCTCCATTACTTCCTATGGCAATTGTATGTGAATCATTAATAATGCCTTCGCGGCTTATTTCTAATAAATCATTTATACTATATAATACAACGTATTCTTGTCCAATGCTATCGTCAAACGGATTGTAATTTTCTAGGTAGTATTTATAATCTTCAGGAAGCTGAAACCTGATTAAGCTTTCAATTTTCTGAAAATTATTATTGACTTGAGTTTGCCTTACAAAGCCAAATTTATCCAGCAAATATTCAAGGTCTTCCATTTACTACTAATTAAATTCCCGTATATGTACTCGGGCTAATTAACCTTATTTCCTGCTTAATAACATCGTTTACTTGCAGCGTTTCTACAAAAGTAGCAATAGTATCGGCGTTTATGGCCTGGTTTGTACGCGTTAATTCTTTTAGCGCCTCGTATGGATTTGGATAGCCCTCGCGCCTTAAAATTGTTTGTATCGCCTCGGCTACCACGGCCCAGTTAGCTTCCAGGTGTGCTTGTAACGCCGCTTCGTTCAATAATAATTTGCCTAAACCTTTCATGGTTGATTTAAGGGCAATTAAAGTATGCGCTACCGGCACGCCAATATTACGCAATACGGTTGAATCTGTCAAATCACGCTGCAAGCGCGAAATAGGCAGTTTAGCGGCCAAATGTTCAAACAAGGCGTTAGCCAGGCCAAGGTTGCCTTCCGAATTTTCAAAATCAATCGGGTTAACTTTATGCGGCATTGCGGAAGATCCAATCTCGCCCGCCTTTATTTTTTGTTTAAAATAATTCATGGATATGTATGTCCACATATCCCTGTTCAAATCTATCAGTATATTGTTAATGCGTTTTAAGCTATCGCAATGGGCGGCAAAATTATCGTAATGCTCTATTTGCGTGGTAAATTGCTGGCGGCCCAGGCCCAGCGTTTTTTCAACAAACTGGTTGCCCAGTGCTATCCAGTCTTTTTTGGGAAAAGCTACGTGGTGCGCATTAAAATTACCGGTGGCACCGCCAAACTTGGC
>JANXTT010000060.1 GCA_025352225.1 Mucilaginibacter sp.
TAGTATCGAGTAGTTAGTATCAGGTATCAAGTATTTTTTTTAAGAGGGACCGTGGGTAAAAATGGGTGTTTTTAAAATAGTATCGAGTAGTTAGTATCAGGTATCAAGTATTTTTTTTAAGAGGGCACATGGGTAAAAATGGGTGTTTTTAAAATAGTATCGAGTAGTTAGTATCAAGTATCAAGTATTTTTTTTAAGAGGGAACATGGGTAAATGTGGGTGTTTTTAAAATAGTATCAAGTAGTTAGTATCAGGTATCAAGTATTTTTTTTAAGAGGGAACATTGGTAAAAATGGGTGTTTTAAAAATAGTATCAAGCGTGTTTTCCAAAGTCTAGCTACCTGATACTAGCTACTTGATACTAATCACTAATATAACCTAAAATTTGCAATAAACAGTATCACATAATTGAGACTAAAATCAATTAATACCAAACAAGTAATAACTCAATAACCAAACAAAACATTATTTTTGCGGGCTATGAATATTTCTAAAACATATCAGCCTAAACAAGCAGAAGATAAGTGGTATAGCTACTGGTTAGAAAAAGGTTTTTTTAAGTCGGTGCCAGATGAGCGCGAACCTTATACCATAGTAATACCGCCGCCTAATGTTACTGGTGTTTTGCACATGGGCCATATGTTAAACAATACCATACAGGATGTATTGATACGCCGTGCCCGCCTCAAAGGCAAAAATGCCTGTTGGGTACCCGGAACGGACCATGCATCCATTGCTACCGAAGCCAAGGTTGTTGCCATGCTTAAAGAACGGGGCATTGCCAAAAAAGACCTGAGCCGCGACGAGTTTTTAAGCTATGCCTGGGAGTGGAAAGAAAAGTATGGCGGCATTATCCTCGAACAATTAAAAAAACTGGGTGCCTCCTGCGATTGGGATCGTACCCGTTTTACGATGGATGCCGACCTCTCCGAAGCGGTTATTGATACGTTTATACATCTCCATAAAAAAGGCTGGATATACCGGGGCATCCGCATGGTAAACTGGGACCCGCAAGGTAAAACCGCCGTGAGCGACGAAGAAGTTATCCGTAAAGAGGTTAATCAGAAACTGTATTATATTAGATACGAAGTATCAAGTATCAAGTATCAGGTATCAGGTAATGAAAATTCTGAAACGCAAGTACTTAATACTAACGACTTGATACTTGGTACTAACAACAACCGCCTCACCATTGCAACAACAAGGCCCGAAACCATTATGGCCGATGCGGCTATCTGCATAAACCCTAACGATGAACGGTATTTTCATTTGCATGGTAAAAAGGTATTGATACCATTAATTAATCGCGAAATACCAATTATATTGGATGAGTACGTAACCATGGATTTTGGTACCGGGTGTTTAAAAGTAACCCCCGCGCACGATCTGAATGATTATGAACTTGGCATAAAACATGGCTTACCCATTATTGATATTTTAAATGACGATGGTACGCTGAACGATAAAGCGCAGATATTGGTAGGCGAGGACCGCTTTGCCGCCCGTAAAAAAATTGCCGTACTGCTTGATGAAGCCGGAGTTTTAGAGAAGGTAGAAGAATATAAATCGCAGGTTGGTTTTTCTGAGCGCACCAATGCCGTTATTGAGCCCAAGCTATCTATGCAATGGTTCTGCAAAATGGAAGAAATGGCCAAGCCCGCGCTGGATTATGTGCTGAAAGGCGATATTAAACTCATCCCCGAAAAGTTTACCAATACCTATAAATATTGGATGGAAAACGTAAAGGACTGGTGCATTAGCAGGCAGTTATGGTGGGGCCAGCAAATACCGGCATGGTATTTACCCAATGGGCAATACGTAATAGCTAAAACGGTTAACGAGGCACTCGAGCTTGCAAAGCAACTCGCGCCCCACAACCCGCAACTCACCACCCTCGACTTACGTCAAGACGAAGATGTTGTTGATACCTGGTTCTCGTCATGGTTATGGCCAATATCCGTGTTTAACGGTTTTAAAGATCCGGATAACGTGGATATAAACTACTATTACCCCACAAACGACCTTGTTACCGCTCCCGAGATCTTATTTTTTTGGGTGGCGCGGATGATTATGGCGGGGCACGAGTTTCGTGGGCAGTTGCCATTTAAAAATGTTTACCTTACGGGGATAGTACGCGATAAACTGGGCCGTAAGATGTCCAAATCATTGGGTAACTCGCCCGATCCGTTGGATCTGATTGATAAACACGGGGCCGATGGTGTACGGGTAGGCATGCTGCTATCATCACCCGCCGGTAACGACCTCATGTTTGATGAGAGCCATTGCGAACAGGGCCGTAACTTTGCTAATAAAATATGGAACGCGTTTAAACTAATTAAGGGATGGGAGGTTGATGAGCATCTTGAAAACCCGAACAGCGTGGCCATAAACTGGTTCAATAGCAGGTTTAACGAGGCTTTACAGCAGATAGAAGAAAACTTTAATCAATACCGTTTATCAGAAGCGTTAATGGTTACCTATAAGCTGGTTTGGGACGATTTCTGCGCCTGGTACCTGGAAATGATTAAGCCCGTATACCAGCAGCCGATTGATAAAACAACTTATGAAACCACCATAAAATACTTTCAAAATATATTAATCATACTTCACCCCTTTACGCCGTTTATTACCGAGGAGTTATGGCACGACGAATTGTTTGGTATCCGGGCTGATAACGACTGCTGTATTGTTGCACAATTGCCCACCATTGGGCAAATTGATACACAGATAGTTGGTGAAATAGAAGTCATAAAGCAATTGATAACCGAAGTGCGCAACGTGCGTAACGCTAAACAAATACCTAAAGATAAGCTACCGTTGTTAATGAAGGTAAATTCGGCCATTAATTATCAGCAATATTCGGCTATACTATTCAAACTCGCTAATCTGGAAAGCATGGATTTTACTGATGTTAAAATAGCCGGTGCAGCTAACTTTATAGTAGGTACAGATGAGTTTTACATTGTTTTAGCCGATAATATTGATGTTGATGCCGAACGCGAAAGGTTGAATGCGGAGCTGGCCTATTTACACGGGTTTTTAAAAGCAGTAAATGCTAAGCTTCAAAATGAACGGTTTGTAGCAAATGCCAAGCCAGAAATTGTTGATAATGAGTTAAAGAAAAAAACCGACGCCGAAACCAAGATCAAGATCATTCAGGAGAGCTTATCCCTTCTGGCAAACTAATTGCAGCAGTATATCAGGCACTTGTCTGATAAAACATTATTAGGCATTTAGGATATTATTAATTATATTACAAAACAATATAATTGATAATACCTTTTTAAGCCTGATTTTTTTAACTGTTGACTTTTTTTGAAATGAGCAGAAGTATAAGTTTTTTTAACTTATCGATCAAAAATATCCTATCTGATCAGTACCCTATTATTGATCAGGCTCGTATCCGCTTGGTTTATTACGGCTTGCTGCTGGCATTACTGGGCGTGTTGTTTATTATACCCAATGTATATACGCTGGGTCAGGTTCTTCAAACTTATATTGGAGTGGCTGTTTTTTTTGCGCTGCTGGTGTTATTTAAGTATTTTACTTATAAGCCCGATTTTAAGCTCGTATCGCATGCATTGCTGATAATGGCTACATTGTTAACCTTAATATTGGTGTATGAGGTTTTTCAAAATGTAAATATCATTGCTGTGCAGGTAGTTATACTTACCATTTTATTTGGTTACTACATGCTGGGGGTTACATGGGGCACTTTTTATTCCCTCATCAATTCAGTTATAGTACTTGTGTATTTTGTTTGGGCCGATACTACTAATATGTTAAGTATCACCCGGCCCGAAAAACTCGATGGATACACCGTTATAGTAAGTGTGTTTTTCAATTTTATACTTATTATGTTTATTCAGGGGCATTTTTATAATGCTTTTCTAAAAAGTATAAAGCAACTTAAAGAATTTGCCGATTCGGAAAAACAGTTGAACGAAAAGCTAGCCAAAGCTATTTACAAAGCCGAAAAATCATCAGAAATACAATCCGATTTCCTTTCCACCATGTCGCACGAAATTCGTACGCCTCTTAACGCGGTAATTGGTATGGGTAATTTACTGATGATGGAAAAACCGCGCCCCGATCAAAAGGAAAACCTGGAAATACTGCGTTTTTCGGCAACTAACCTGCTAACATTGGTAAACGATGTATTGGATTATAACAAAATCGAATCGGGCAAAATTGAATTTGAAAGTATAAAGTTTAATTTAAACGAACTGTTACATAATATTTGCGGTGGCCAAATTATAAAAGCTGAAGAAAAAGGCCTGAGTTTTCACTTGCAGGTAGACGAATTTTTAAAAACGAAAAATATTATTGGCGATCCTACCCGGCTGTCACAAATTATATATAATCTGGTAAGCAATGCAATTAAATTTACACAGCGTGGAAATGTAAAGGTAAATGTAAACTGCATTGAAGACAGGCATAATGTTGCTACTATAAAGTTTTGTGTTATTGACTCAGGTATAGGTATTGAGCAGGAAAAAATCCAGAATATTTTTGAGCCCTTTGCACAGGAATCCATTACTACCACCCGACAGTTTGGTGGTACCGGGATAGGTTTATCCATAGTAAAGCGGTTACTTGAGCTGCAGGGGGGCACTATCAATGTATCCAGTGAAATGGGTGTAGGGTCTGATTTTTGTTTTACGATGGAATTCCCGGTATCAACCGATACCGAAGTTGTAGCCGAGCCGGTAAAAAATATCAGGTTGGCAGAGAAAGGTGAATCGCCTTTAGGTAATATCCGAGTTTTAATTGCCGAAGATAATTCCGTAAATGTGATGCTCATGAAAAAGCTTTTCTCCAAATGGAACATTACACCAGTTATTGCCGAAAACGGCGAACGCGCTATCGAATTATTACATTATGGCAATTTTGATATTATTTTAATGGATTTGCAGATGCCCGTTCTGGATGGTTATCAGGCAGCGCGTGCCATACGCAAAATGGCCGATCCTAAAAAAGCTAGTATACCTATCATTGCCCTTACGGCATCCGCTTTATTTGATATCAGGGAGAAGGTGTTTAGTGTAGGGATGAACGATTATGTTTCAAAGCCATTTAAACCGCACGAATTGGTAGAGAAAATGCATAACCTGCTTTCCCCGGTAATCAATCAATAGCTGGAGTAATCCTGAAGGCCGGGCATAAAATCATATCGCTGGCTGTCAAAATCAATTTTACAATAATAATGCTCCAGCCCGTTGGTAACTGCAATTAATGGTACCCGGTGTACCCAATTATAACGGGCAACCTGATCAAACACTTGCTGTGTAATTTTTACCGAAGGAGCCTTGCACTCCACTAATAAAATCCGTTCGCCTCTGTTGTTAAAAATTAATATGTCCGATCGTTTAGCTTGTCCGTTAAGTTTAAGGCCGCCTTCCAGTTTAATTAAAGAGCGCGGATATGCTTTCTCTTTAATCAGGTATTGTACAAAATGTTGCCTCACCCACTCTTCGGGTGTTAAAACCATATCCCTTTTTCTAATTTCATCAAATATAAAAAGCTGGTCGTTATCCCGGGTGATTTTAAAAGGGTAGGGGGGCAGGTTAAGCGGAAGCAGCAGATCCATTAAGCTAAAATGCGTATTATCTGTACAAAATCCTAATCCATATTTGTAATTTGGCTCCCGTAAATAAAATGAACGCCACCGAAATTTTAAAAGATCTTAAAAGCCGAAAGTATAAACCCCTATACCTTTTGCATGGCGATGAGCCATACTTTATTGATATGCTGGGTAATTATTTTGAACATAAATTACTTAGCGAAGCCGAAAAAGGGTTCAATCAAACGGTGGTGTACGGTAAAGACACCGATATAATGACGGTACTTAACGCCGCCAAACGTTACCCCATGATGGCAGATTACCAGCTGGTGATGGTAAAAGAAGCTCAGGATATGAAATGGGGCAAAGATGATGACGATAAAAAGCACATCGACCCCTTGTTAAGTTACCTCGAAAAACCGCTCCCGAGTACCATTTTGGTGTTTTGCTACAAGTACAACAAGTTTGATAAACGCAAAAAAACATATAAGGCCATTGATAAAAATGGCATCGTGTTTGAATCGGGAACGTTGTATGATAATAAAGTACCGGGTTGGATAGAGGGTTTTGTGCACGATAAAGCATACCGGATCAGCCCCCAGGCATCGGCATTATTAGCCGAGTATTTAGGTAACGACCTTTCCAAAATTGCCAACGAATTGGAGAAACTGATGCTCAATGTTAATGCCGGGCAAGAGATAACCGCTAAAGAAATTCAGGACAATATAGGCATCAGTAAAGAATACAATGTATTTGAACTGCAAACCGCGTTGGGCCGTAAAGATGTGATGAAAGTTAACCGCATTATTAATTATTTTGAGTCTAACCCTAAAGCAAACCCTATAGTTGTAGTATTGGGTACGCTTAATAACTATTTCACAAAAGTGTTACGCTATCATTACGCGGCCGATAAATCGCCGCAGGCCCTGGCCCGTGATTTAGGCGTGAGCCCGTTTTTTGTGAAGGATTATGAACAAGCCGGGCGTAGTTTTAACTATGGTAAAACCATGCAAATAATAAGCCTGCTGCGTGAGTATGATTTGAAAAGCAAAGGTGTAGAGTCAACCGCTGGCCCAGGCGAATTAATGAAAGAGCTGATGTTTAAGATTCTTCACTAAAAAAACAAACCATCACCGGGCCTATAGCAGCACCTTTACACTCGATTTATTAATTACCAGTTCAGCGTTGTTATACAATACCGTAATTTCATATATGCTAAAATCTTTTATGAATGTCATATAGGGTTCTTCGGGTTTATATCCCGGGAATGACCTGCCTATGTACCTCAGGTTTTGGCCCGCAACCATTATAATTTGTCTTTTCACTTAACAAAGTAATAAAAATATTTGATAGTATGCATGGTTTAATTTGAATAACTGTATAGATATAAGGACTATAGGCGCTGCCCTTATGGCCCGGTTTTAAATATAATGGGCCTTTAAACTATTGTTTAAGCTATTTTGCCCGTTAATATTATATGGCATAACTATTGGGTAAGAATATTTAACAAATTAAAAAAACCATGAAAAAAATAATGTTTTTATTAATGTTGGCCGTTACCGTTAGTTTAGGAGCGATTGCACAACAAAAAGTAACTAAAGACGAAGTTAAAACTAAAAAGACCACCACCATACCTCAAAAGGTACATAATGTGTTTAGCAAGCATAAACACTACAGTGGCACAAAAACAAAACATGTTAAAAAAGTAGAAAAAAGTGTGTCGGTAGACAAATAATTAAAAGGGAAGCCAAAAGCTTCCCTTTTTGTTTGTAATGATTTTAATACACTAAACTATGCCACACATTATCAGATAAATACAACCTGACCGAAACCGGTATTAATAAATGATGTTACTTTTTTGTTACTTTGCCTTAAATATAGTTAATGTTGTTTTGCAGCATAAATTAGCTATAACTACAGTAAAGCCATATAACCTTCGCTGTATTTTATAACATAGTGCATATATGATAAATAAAAGAGGTTTTACTACTACAATATTACATTCCGACAGATTAAAAAAACCCGAACACGGCTCTCTGCATAAACCTGTTCATACCTCTGTTACTTATGGTTTTGATGATGTTCAGGATCTGGTAGATATTTTTCAAAATAAAAAGAGCGGTTTTGCCTACTCGCGCCAAGGCAATCCTACAGTAGCGGCCCTGGAGCATAAAGTTACCCAAATGGAAAACGGCTTGGCCTCTGTTGCTTTTTCAACAGGCATGGCTGCTATATCAGCTACTATAATGGCGCTGATCAAAAAAACTGATCATGTGATTGCCAGTTCATACCTGTTTGGAAATACCCGTAGCGTATTCCAAACATTTATTGATATGGGCCTCGACATCACTTTTGTAGATGCCACCTCGGTAAAAAATGTACAAAATGAATTGCGCGGAAACACGCGGCTTATATTTGTTGAAACTATTGCAAACCCGGCAACACAAATTGCCGATCTGGAAAACATAGGCGAATTGTGCACGCAAAACGGGATTATATATATGGTAGATAACACAATGACATCGCCCCGGTTATTTAATCCGGTAAACGTAAAGGCCAGTTTAGTTATAAATTCATTAACCAAATACATTGGTGGCCATGGCGATGCCTTAGGCGGTAGCGTTACCGATACCGGATTGTATGATTGGCAAAATTTCCCTAATATTTTTGATGGGTTTAAAAACCAGGTGGATGCTAAGGTTTTGGGGATTACACAGATCAGGAAAAAAGGGCTGCGGGATTCTGGTGGTACACTTTCGCCCGAAGCCGCGCATACAATTTCCGTCGGGTCAGAAACGCTGGCCCTTCGCATGGAGCGCATCAGCAATAATGCCCTGGCTTTGGCCTCCTATTTGCAAACACATCCGGGTATAAACAAGGTTTTTTATCCGGGTTTAACCAACCATCCGCAGCACGCGTTAGCCAGCAAGTTGTTTTTACAATATGGCGGGTTAATGAGTATTGAACTGAATGATAGGATTGATTGTTTTGCCTTTTTAAATAAATTAAAATTAGTAGTAAAATCAAGCAACCTGGGCGATACCCGTACGCTGGCTATACCAGTTGCCCATACCATATTTAATGAGTTAGGTGTAGTAAAAAGATCAGAAATGGGTATTTCTGATGGCATGATCCGCCTGTCAATTGGCATTGAAGATATAGAAGATTTGATAGAAGATTTTAAAATAGCGTTGGAATTATAGATATTTGAATTCCATTATAAACCAATTAGAACTAAAAGTATAAAATTTCGTAAGCAAGATTATGGCTAGACGTTCGCGTAATACTCCAGTTGAAAATTTTGCCGTTATGGCATCTATATCTATAATTTTTTTGGTTCCCATTTTTTATATAGAAATGGAGCTATATAAAATTATTTATTTAGGTTTACTCGTTTTAATTACTGCAGTATTAGTTTTTAATCCCTGGGCACGGAAATTGTTTTTGAAAAAAGCTACGTTCCTTCTTATCATACTGGTAATTGTAATCATTATTACAGTTATTGTCGGTAGTCTTTATTATATGATGAGTAATTTGAAAGAGAACCAGGGATAAATTTACCGGCCGTGCTACTGTTTTATTTAAGAATCTGATGGTAACTATCAATCTCTTTTAACCATTCCAAACCTTCCGCTTTTTTATCAAAAGTTTTAATAGTTATAGGCCCCTTTATCCGTTCTATTGTATGATCAGCAGATAGCCGGCTAAATGTACTTGGCGAATAGATCCAGGCCAGGTATTTTAGGCCCGCTTCTTCTGCCAAAGGGAACCATTCTTTTCCAACCCATTCTGCCGCATCTTCCCAGGTGCCCATCACATTGGAGTTATCATTTAAAATCATATGATACTGATGCTTTTTTAGTAAATCCAGAATATCCAAACAGCCTCTTTTAACCGTCTGGAAATTTTGAAACCCTTTCCAGTCAATAAATAATATATGCGTTGCCTCATCGTATTCTATTTCCAGCGCATGGTCTTTATCTATCGAGCTTGTTGGCTTTCCAGTTGTTTTAAAAGCCGAAATATTTGAAAGTGGAAACCTGATGCTGAAGGTAGATCCCTTGCCTTCTGTACTTTCAACCCATATAGAGCCATTGTATTTTTTTACTATTTCAGATACCTTAAACAATCCTGTCCCCATTCCCCGGGTTGATTCTTTTTTAGCCAAACTCAAACATAGTTTATTTAACATCCGCGAATTCATGCCCTGACCAAAATCTTGCACCGAAAAAACCAAATTCTGTTCAACCAAATTGGTAGTTAGTATTATTGGGGTATCATCTGGCGAAAATTTAACCGCGTTGCCAATTAAATGTTCTATTGCTGTTTTTATGCGTTGTTTGTTGCCATAAAAGGTAACTTCCTGGGTGTTATCTAAAATAATTTTATGCCGGCGGTTTTGCGCCTGAGTTTTAGCTTTAATCTCGTCAAGCAAATCATTAAACCCAAAGTCTTTCATCTTGAGCGACGAAGAATTGTCCTCATCATTTACTTTTTCATTCAATTTATTAACTGCTTCGTCAAGCTCTAAACTGCATGCGTATATAAATTCGCTTATTTCTTTATATTCTTTTGGCTCAGCTATGTTATCTTTTATTAAGGTGCTTAAACCCAATAAAGTAGCAATGGGTTTCCGTATAAAATGGGAGTTTAAGTACGATATCTCTTTTAACTGTTCAATTTTTTCTACTAATTTTTCTTCAGCAAGTTTTTTATTGGTGATGTCTCTAAAATGAATCGTCAGTCCATCGTCTACGGGGTACGCGGCAACAGCAAAC
>JANXTT010000003.1 GCA_025352225.1 Mucilaginibacter sp.
TATGTATGATGATACGATGTGGTATAATAATCAATTAAGGGCTTTCATTAAGTAAAGCTAGAAATGATATTTGAAGAGATTTACCGCACCTATTGGAACAAAGTATTCCGGATTTGCATGGGTTATGTAAATGACCATGAATGGGCAAAAGATATTGCACAGGAAACTTTTATTACTATTTGGAAGCAACTACCCAACTTTAGAAATGAGTCGGCCATCGGTACCTGGATATTCAGAATAGCATCAAACCATTGTTTAAGGCAAATTGAAAGGCAAAACAAAATGCCAAAAACCGAATTGCCAATACAACTGGAAGATAAAATTACTCCTGATATTGAAAACCAAACCAAGTTTCTGTATAAGTGTATAGCAGAGTTGCCCGAAACCGACCGTATTATCATTTCATTGGAACTCGAAAACGTTAAACAAGCCGAAATAGCCGCAATTGTTGGCCTCTCGGAAACTAATATTAGAGTAAAGGTTTATCGGATAAAAGAAAAACTAACTAAAAAATTTGAAAAGTATGAGCTGTAACATAGATCTGAAAGCATTATGGCACCGGGAAGAAACCAACGCTCCGGATGTAAAGGAAATATTCGAAAGAGCCAATAAATTACATCGCAAAACGCGTAATAGAATATGGCTGGCTAATATTTTATTAACACTCACAGCAATTTATATCATATATATATCGTGGCATTATCAATTTAAAGTGATAACAACAGAGATTGGGATACTATTGATCATTGTAGCTATTGTTTTTAACGTAGTGTCTAATAGCCGTATCATCCCATTGTTGTTTAATATTGATATGAAAACCAGTAGTCGTCAATATCTTGCTCAATTAATCCGTATAAAACAAAAGCAAGAGTTTTTAAATAAAACGATATTAACATGGTATTTTATTTTGTTATCATCCGGACTTTTTCTTTATATGCTAGAGTTTGCAGCCCGTATGACGTTAAAAGGGCAACTGTTAAGTTACGGCATCACGTTTTCATGGATAGCGCTCCATTGGTTTTACCTTATGCCTAAGGCCATTAATAAGCAACAAGCTGAGCTAAATGCAATTATTGCCAAGCTCACAGCGGTTAACGGGCAGCTTGAACCCGAAGAGGGCACATCAACCTTTTAATAACTCCCTGGCATTCTGCAGGGCACTATCGCCGGGGTTATCACCGCTTAGCATCTTGGCTATTTCAATAACACGTTCCTGCTCATTTAATGGTTTTATGCGGGTATAGGTAGTTGTACTGGAGTTATCTTTATAGATAAAATAATGAGCCTTACCTTTACTTGCAATTTGTGGCAGGTGCGTTATGGTTATTACCTGTAAATTGTCAGAAAGGCGTTCCATCACCAGGCCAACCTTATTGGCAACCTCGCCAGATACCCCTGTATCAATTTCATCGAATATGATGGTAGGCAAAGCCGTATTGCTGGCAATTAATGATTTAATGCTCAACATTAGCCTCGATAATTCGCCCCCGGATGCTACTTTGCTCATTTCGGAAAGTGCATAACCCTTGTTGGCCGAAAACATAAACCGGATTTGATCAATCCCATTTTGGTCAAATTCTGCTACAGGCAAAATGGTATTCTCCAGTTTAAGCTGGGCATTATCCATGCCCATTTCTGCCAGAGTTTGATGCACCCGTTGCTCAATTTGAGGTATGGCGTTCATCCGTCCCGCGGAAAGCTCTTGAGCTAATTGTTGCAGTACTATTTTATTGTTATTGATATGTTGCTGTAGCTGCTCAATTTCTTCATCTCCAAATAAAGCCTGCTGGATTTTAGAAGATAGGTTTTGTTGAATCTCAAGCAATTCTGTATTGGTATTTACCCGGTGTTTTTTTTGTAAAGAGTAAATCAGGCTCAGCCTTTCATTTATCTCGAATACGCGTTCTTCGTTAATCTGCGTGCGTTGTTCCAGGCTATCTATTTCTGCTGCTATATCTTTAATTTCAATAATTGCGCTGTTAAGGCGTTTGTTAAGTTCTTCAATCTGAGGATTAAATTTTTCGAGATAGGTTAGCTGGTGGCTTGCCTCGCGTAATTGCACCAATGCCGAAGTTTCGCCCTGGTGCATTAAAAAATAAGCGCCCAAAAGGTTGCGTTTAATATCACCGGCATTATTTAGGGCATATAGTTCTTGTTCTAAAAGCACCTGCTCATCAACAAATAAAGTTGCTTTTTCAAGCTCATCATATTGATACTGCTGGTAATCCAATTCGGCTTTTGCTTTTTCGCTAGTTTGCAGTAACAGCTTTAGCTTAGCGGTGCATTTTTTATACGCTGTAAAAAAGGATTGGTATTCGTTTAATAAATTGGAGTGCTGGGCTGCCGCGTCTACAACTAACAATTGAAACTCCGGGTTATTAATCTCCTGGGTAGCGTGTTGTGAATGAATATCAATCAACTTTTCACCAAGTTGCTTTAATATAATCAGGTTAACCGGGGTGTCATTAATAAATGCCCGCGATTTTCCATCGGCAGATATTTCACGTCGTAAAACCGTTTCGGCAGCATAGTCCAGGTCATTATCTTCAAAAAAAGCTTTGATATGAAACTCGCCAATTTGAAAAGCACCTTCGATGATGCATTTTTTTTGCTGGTTAAAAAAATAACGGCTCTCCGCGCGTTGGCCAAGTATAAGTGATAAGGCACCTAAAATAATAGATTTGCCGGCACCAGTTTCGCCGGTTAAAATGTTAAGTTTTGGTTGAAAGCTAATTTCGAGATTATCAATTAAAGCGTAATTACTAATTGAAAGCCGTTGAAGCATAGTTGGGTAATAGGATTAATTTTTTTGAAGAGCCTGATATTTATTTCCGTTTGAGGGGTCAATGTCGTTTAAAATATTGTAAGCCTGCATTCGGCTTTGAGGGTCGCTGCCGCTAAAAATCGAAACAAATTCATCGCTTTTGGCGGTAAAGAATAATTGTGGAAGCACGGCCCCCGAGGTTTGCCTGTCAAGTTGCGATAAACCGGGTAATAAAGCAGCTATCGCCTTACGGGCATTAAGTGCATTATCAACCATTAAATCTAAACCATTACGGTGATAATTGTAACTAAATTGCCTTAACTCATCATAACGCTTACTGTTTAGGTTTTCGGCTATCCAATACCGGCTATGTGTATTGTCAAATGCTTTCCAACCTTTGTACGATGCACTTTGAGCTGCATTTACAATAGTTTGAGCTTTGGCAAAATATCTGGTGCCGCCCAAAACCGAAAACGAATCATAATCCATACCCACAATTATATTAGCATAAAAGGCTAATACCGAGCTTAAATTACTTTGAAACAACTGGTCGTTAAAATCAATTACCTGCCCTTCCGAATAAATAAAATCAAAATCTTTATCGTTTACACTTAACAGCGTACTGTTATAACTAGAGCCATACACCGGCCGGGTTGATTGTACTTGTAGTTCTGCAGTATAATTATTGTTGCCATCCCAGGCAGTAATATTCAGAATAAAATTACAATCAATTCGTTCCTGAGGTAAAATTTGGTCGTTACTCCATTTTCTGGAATTTATAAAGTCCTTCATAGCGTTTTCCAATACCTGGAATACCCGCTTGTTACTGGTTTGAATTTTAGGCGAAAGTACCTGTACACGGGCATTCAAATCCTGCGCAGTAGCTTGCGCGGCTATACAGATCAATAGAATAACGTAAGCAAATCCTTTTTTCATTTATTTAAAAGATCAAGTATTTTTAAGCAAATATCAGTTGCTACAGCTTCTTTGGTTTTAAGCTCAAAGCTGGTTTTATTAAGGTTACGGTCAATAATGGTTATTTTGTTTGTGTCGGCTTTAAAACCGGCACCTATATCATTCAATGAATTTAGTACAATAAAATCTAAATTTTTCTTTTTTAATTTTTCAATCGAATTTTTCTCTTCGTCGTTGGTTTCCAGTGCAAAGCCAACTAAGATTTGGTTATCGCGTTTTTTTTCGCCGAGTGTTTTTAGTATATCGGTTGTTTTTTTTAGCTCAATGGTAAATTTATCTTCTTGTTTTTTGATCTTTTGGCTGGCAACCGTAACGGGCGTATAATCAGCAACGGCAGCACTCATTATACAAACGTTAGCAGTTTCAAAATAAACGTTGCAGGCATCAAGCATCTCCGCAGCCGAAGTTACATCAATACGATGTACCAATCGGTTTTTATTTTGTTGTAGCGATGGCCCCGCAATTAAAGTAACATTAGCACCCAGTTTAGCAAGCTCATCTGCCAAAGCAAACCCCATTTTTCCCGAGGAGTGGTTGCCCAAAAACCTAACGGGGTCTATCGCCTCGTAAGTAGGGCCTGCAGTAACCAATGCGTTTTTATTAGCTAAAGGGAGTTTTTTTTTTACTTCTGATAAAACAAAATTAAAAATGTCTTCGGGCTCGGCCATGCGGCCCTCTCCAACTAAACCGCTGGCCAGCTCGCCATATCCCGGAGCAATAAAAACATTGCCGTATGATTTTAATTTTTCAACATTGGCCTGAGTAGATTGATGCTTCCACATATCCAAATCCATAGCAGGCGCAAAATAAACCGGGCACTTAGCCGATAGATAGATGGCAGTAAGTAAATTGTCACAAAGGCCGTTAGCCATTTTACTTAGTGTATTGGCTGTTGCAGGTGCAATCAAAATCAAATCTGCCCATAGGGCAAGTTCAACATGGTTATTCCATTGGCCCGTTTCTGGTTCAAAATACGCAACCAATGCTGGTTTCTTTGAAAGCGTAGAAAGTGTTAAAGGCGTAATAAAGTTGGCGGCATCCGGCGTGAGAATCACTTGTACTTGTGCCCCGGCTTTAATCAATAAGCGTATCAGCGATGCAGATTTATAAGCGGCAATACTGCCACAAACGCCCAGAATGATTTTTTTCCCTTCCAACATAAAGCAAAAATATGCTTTTAAATATCAATTACACATAAAAAAACCCTCTGGTTCGAGAGGGTCTTTTTCTTATTGTTATTATTGTTGCTCTTTGGCCGGGTTGCGGTAGTAAATCTTATCTTCCAAAAATTCCTGTACGGCTACCAGAGATGCTTTAGGCATTCTTTCGTAATGCTTTGATATTTCAATTTGCTCACGGTTTTCAAACACTTCTTCCAGGTTATCATTTGATGATGCAAATTCCGAAAGCTTTTGGTGCAATTCTTCTTTTACATTATTAGATATCTGGTTAGCCCTTTTTGACATAATTACGATCGATTCGTAAATATTGTCAGTTTGCACATCCAATTCGCGTAAATCGCGGGTAATGGTGCTGCCTGCTACTGTTGGCTTTATTATATTGCTCATTTTATTATGATTTTACTTTTTAATTGTACTCGAATCTTTCTGAATCTGTACCTGGGTGCTATTTTGAACCTGACCTTTTTTATTCAGATTTTGAGTTGTTACCGCCTCTGCTAAGATACGGTTAGTTTCTATTATACCTTGCTCACTATCTTTTTTTAATGCTTCAGCTTCCTTTAAGTATTTGCTTGCCGGGTAATGCTCAATAAACTGCTGATAAAAGCTTATAGCTGTAGTATAACGCTCTACCTGTTTAAGTTCGTAACTGTTTTTAGCGTACAGATATTGGGCTTTAATAGTTAAAAACTCCATTTCCTCAGCATATTTTGTATCCGGATAGTCACGTAATGAATTATTAAAGGCTATAACGGCCGATTGATAATCGCCAATGGTGAGGTACAATTTAGAATTAGCGTATGATTTTGCTTCCAGCTTATCTCTAAGTGTTTGTATAAGCTTGCCAGCTTCTGCACTACGGTCGCTTTTGGGATATAAATTGATAAACAACTGCATCGCGTCAATGGCTTTTTGCGTATTTTCCTGATCCAAAGAAAAAGTTGGCGAATCCAAAAAATAACAATAGGCAGACATATAACGGCATTCCTCCGTCCTTGTACTGTTTGGATAGGTATCAGCAAAAGTTTTAAAGTGATATCTTGCTGAAGTATAGTCTTTTAGCTTGTAGTTGGTATAGGCATAATAATAATATAAATCCTCCGCTTCGGCATGGCCCCTATAATGCTGCACAAGCGCGTCAAATAATTCAAGCGCCCTTCCGTAATCTTTTTTATTGTAATATTTCAGCGCTTCTTTATATTTTTTACTATTATCATTGCTAGCCTTTAGCCGCTCAAATTTGCTTTTACAGCCTCCCAGAGCAATAATTAGTATTAGTAGGATGCTCCCAACAAGGGTGCTTAGTTTTTTAAACATTTTGCAAAGATATATCAATAATGTAAATCAGTCAATTATTTATTTTGGTGCAATATAAAGGTGATATTTTATATAACATTTTTTACGTTCAGGATTTAACATTTTTTAACCATAATCGCTTAAAACAAGTCATTGTACAGAGTTATTACCATTGGGATAAAAAAGTTAACAAAAGTAATTGAGTTTTAAGTTACGTTATGTAATTATAGGCGGAGTTTAAAATGGAATCTTGGGCATTTTTGTCTTTAATATCATAGTATTCCATTATTTTCAAAGTAGTTTGCATACGTTGGTACTACCTTATAGTATAGTTGTGGCTAATAATAATATCCATATCCGCATTCAACCTTTATAAAATACAGCGATTAACAAGTGCGTATGCTGTAATTTGACCTTAAAAATGCCTGATAAATGAATTATTGCCAGAATTAAACTCACCAAATTCTTACTTTATTCTCAATCAGCTGCGCTGATAAATAAAAAACAAGCCTTGATAGGCAATGGATTACATAAAAAGCAAAAAATAAGTATAGCGCGGAGTTGTACGAAGGCAAAAAGTAGTTACCTTTGCAACCCGGAAGGAAAAAGT
>JANXTT010000068.1 GCA_025352225.1 Mucilaginibacter sp.
GCAGCCTCGCTTTACAACCTGTTCAAATAATACCACAGATGGGGTTTCACTTTGATTCATCGATTTGTCTCTTTTTAGAAAGTTACAAATCTTTTATTTTACATGCCCCTGTGTGCGTTAAAAACTCATGTTGGCTTCATATTTTTTCAATGCACTATTATCAAAATTGTAAAATACAGGAACACAAAGACAGAATAACCAAAATAACACATGGGTATTAATGGGTATATTTAAAAAAGTATCAAGTAGCTAGTATCAGGTATCAAGTATTTTTTTTTCAAAATAACACATGGGTATTAATGGGTATATTTAAAAAAGGACTGTCATGCTGAGCTGGTCGAAGCATGGTGGGTGGGGCCTCTGCGCCCCGTTTTTCGACAAGCTCAGAATGACACCCGGTGCGCTTTTAGCTTTGGGCTTTTAGCTTCCTCTCCCTAACCATACAAGGTACGAAATTTTGGTGGCATTGGCAAGCAAAAGAATGGAGGGTAAATGATCTGGGTGAGGTATTGGCTAAGTTTGAGTTGGGGATAGTGAGGATGGCGGAGGTGGAGAAGCCGGAGGACTAATTTAAATTATGAATTGAGATGTTCGATTTCAGATTTATTGAAAGGATTTCTCCCTTCCTGGCTCAAGTATGTCGGGTTGGTATGTAGCGTAAAGGCTACTTGTGCCGCTCTTTTAGGCACAAGTACCTATCGCCCTTGCTACATGCGTTGCGCCAAGTGGGGGCACAGAAACTTGTTTTTAGATATTGGGGTAAATTAAAAAAAGGCACAAAAATCGCCACAATTTCAGGAAGCGCTCCAAGGAAGCCAGCTTAAAAAATTATATTCTTGATGTTAACCAATCACCAAATTCTTTAATATTATCGAACAACATATCTGGATGTAATTGTTTTAATTTTTCAGGTTCTGCTGTTTCTGCCCAAGCTGCTGCAACTACTGGAATGCCCACTTTGTTGCTTGCCGTAATATCACTCGGCGCGTCCCCCACGTATATAACCTCATTTTTTTGTATATCCTTAAACAGATCTAAAACGTTTTGAATACCTTCCGCTTTGCGTGGCCCGCTGGATATTCCAGTCTCAATCGCTTCAAAATATTCAGCAAGGCCAAATTGTTTTAATGATATCTCCGTGCTATGCTTTCCCTTACCGGTTACCATCGCAATTCTTATTGATCTATTTTTTAAAGTGATCAGCAGATCTTCAATACCTTCAAAAGGAACGGGGCACATAGCATGCAGCTCGCTGTAAAATTCCAGATATTTAGAGATACCTTTTTCATAATGACCAGGTGCCAGTGCCATGATGGTTCCCTCTTCCGACGGTCCGAATGTTTCGATAATTTCTTCGTCTGACAAGGTGCGTTCAATAAGAGGCTCTATAGACTTTCTAAAGGCAGATATGCATAATGGTAGTGTATTGCCTAGTGTACCATCAAGGTCAAAAATTACAGCTTTGATTTTCTTCATTTCGATCATAACGAATGTAGTCCGACTTTAGGGTTGTTTTTTCTAATTACCTTACATGGGTTACCAAATGCCACAGAGTTTTCAGGTATGGAACGAGTAACCAAACTTCCTGCCCCGATCACAGAGTTCTTTCCAATGGTTACTCCAGGTAAAATGATCACCCCACCACCGATCCACACATTATTCTCTATTTTGACAGGAAGCGCATATGTCCGAAAATAAGGGATTCCTTGATTTTCGTTCCAGTCTTCAACCAGCCGCTCATAAGTCTCTACAGGATGAGTAGCTGTATAAATCTGTACATTGGAGGCAATTAATACGTTGTTGCCAATTTCGATTCTGTTGCAATCAACGAATGTACAATTCATATTTATAATTACATTATTGCCAATCGATATATGTCTTCCATAGTCACAATAAAAGGGGGTGTCAATATTAACATTCCGGCCCAGGCTTCCAAAAAGATCTGTTAACAGCTCATTTTTTCTTTTAAGATCTGTGCCTGATGTATTGTTATAATCTTTAGTAAGACATCTTGCCCGCTGAATTATGTTTTGTATTTCAGTATCCGATGTATTAAAAATTTCACCGTCCAGGCACTTTTGAATTTCAGATTTCATAGTTTTTTTAATTGGCCTTCATTTTAAAGAAGGAAAAAATAGTTACACCATCATTTTAATTTTTACTATGGATTAAAACGCCCCATCACTGGTGCGCGCGTGCCGCGCGTTCCCATCGTGCTCATTTATCAAACCTTACAAGTACACTATACCTATTTAACCCTTACCGCCCGAACAATCAATCGCACTCGAATATTTCCAATAATGCGCCCCGGTAACAAACTCCGCCTCTACAGGGTTATCATGTATATAATCGGCTTTCTGTTGTATTATCTCGGCACTCCACAGTTCAATAGGTTTATTGTTATATTGCCAAAACTCATAACTCCATGCTCAGGTTATTAATGCAATAAGTAAGACTTTCTACAATAAACCTCATTATATACCGGCCGTACAAATACATCTACCCAGTTAACTGTTGCAAAACTTAAAAAATATAAACCCGCTTTGTTTAGAAACTTATATTTTCGGCTCATCGCTTTATTATGAAGATAAAACTAAGTAATTTTTACGTAATTAGCACACACCACAGGCGTGCGCTAGCGTTGGACCCCTTGTTGGTGTTGTCACCAACCAGACTTAAAAAACTAAAGAGAACAACAACCCAATGAAACCTATACCATCAACTGCGGAAATATTGGTTTTTAAAATGATCGGCGACAATGTCAATAAAAAATGGATCAATTGGGCTTATGAAATGCTTTTGGCCGGATTTGAAACAGAAAACTTAATTCAGCTTGCAGGCGAACTTGAACCATATAACCAATTTGAATTACAAAGACTAACCGATAAGATATTTAAGGAGCTAAACTTGAAATGGGACAACGAAGAACAGGTTTATAAAAACTACGCCTTCTATCTAATTGGACAGGCACTTGACGGCAAAATCCAAAATGTAAACGTGCTGACTGTTTTAAAAAACGTTTACATAGGCGCAAATTATGAACCACCTTACCGTGATTTTTACTCTTTGTATTATGCTCAGGATGATCTCAGGTACTCAGAAGTTCAATGGTATTGGCCCGGGGCTACGAGAGAAAATATTAATACGATAATTAAAGAATGTTTTATCAAGTGGACAACCGAATGTGAGCAGAACTTTGGATAGCAAATATTAGAAATTGCACACGCGGCACGCGTGCGCTAGCTGTGGATGTGCGTAAAGGCTACTTGTGCCGCTCTTGGTTAACCCTGCAATAGGTTTATAATATTTATTAAAATAAGGAGGTGTAAGTGGTGGATAAATTGGTAAATGTACAAGCATGTTTTAATGCAAATTTCTGCAGTTTGCTCGAGTATCATTTAAGTAATGCTTTCGGTAAACTGGATGATAAAGTGCTGAAATATTTTTGGTGCGATGGTATTAGCGAACCTTTAATTAATCAGGAATTTAATAGTAGAAATATTACCAGTATAAATAAAATCACCACCCAGGCGTGGATAGGAAGTACGGGACAAGATCAATACATAATGATCATAAAACTGGGGCGTCATTCGCGCAAAAGGGCTTTGGAAGGATTGGATCTAAGTAGTTGCCTGCCAAAAAATGGGCAGTTTGATTGGTTTGATATCGACTTATTAAACCGTACAATCACTATTCAATTAAATTAGAACCTTAAGCTTAATTTTAACAGCAAATTATGGCAACACGCCTTACTTGTGGTTCCATCTCAATGCCAGTCAAAGCCACAAAACCTACATTGCTTTGCTTTCGGTGACCTTGCTAATTTGCTACACTTTACGCACAAATTAAAAAGAACTTCATTTGGGTTTTCTTTTAAAATTCGCTCTGCACAGGTTAATATAAATTGTACATATCTCTTACCCTTCCTGGCTCAAGTATGTCGGGTTGGGATGTGCGTACAGGCTACTTGTGCCGCTGCTTGATTTTCTGTCTGAACTTTGCCGTAAAATACATTTGCCAGTTATGCAGAAACACAAATCATAAAAGCCTGTGGTTTAAATAAAACGATCAATAAGTTAGCTTTAATGAATTTCAATAAGTATAAGTTCAGCAGAAGATGCGTATTCTTGTTTTGACAATTACATGAATGCTTTATTATATTAGCAACTTACCAAATACAAAATGAAAAATTATAAAAAGTATTATACAATACCTGCCCCCACCGATGAGGTATACCAGGCACTAACTAATCCTATAAGTATTCAGTTATGGACGGGCGAAGAAGCAGAAATGACAACTGAGCCAGGTTCTGAATTTTCATTGTGGGATGGAAGTATCTCTGGTAAAAACATTGAGTTTATTGAAGGTAAAAAAATAGTACAGCAATGGTATTTTGGTGATCAAATAGAAGAATCTATAGTTACTATAATTTTGCATCCTGATAAGCATGGTACTTCTGCAGAACTGCGGCATACCAATATCCCCGATACTGATTTTGATGACATTGTTGAAGGCTGGAACGGGGCGTACTTTGGAGCAATTGTTGACTTTTTTGACGGGTTTTAACTATATTTAAACTTGTTAGCGGCTTTATTAATTTCTTTAATAATAGATTTCAATCATACAACACGTATATTTACTATTCAATTAATAATTTAAATAGCTTGCTGTGAATAATCTGCCAACTTTAATTTATGGTGACGAAGTATTTAAAATTATACTTTCGGCACTCCTAGGCTCTTTGGTGGGTTTAGAAAGAGAGGTTCGCCGTAAACCTGCTGGTTTTCGCACATTAGCCTTAATAAGTTTAGGCTCTACCATATTTACCATATGCTCTTATAAGCTGGGTTTTAACGGCAATCAGGATCGGATGGCGGCTAATATTATAACAGGCGTTGGTTTTTTAGGTGCAGGCGTTATTTATAGAAACGGATTCTCTGTTTCTGGCATTACCACTGCGGCCACCATATGGATAGCCGCCGCCCTGGGGATGCTTATCGGGATAAGTGAGTATATGCTGGCGGTAATAACATTAGTTACATCGTTGGTTATTTTGTATGCATTTGAGTTTTTGCAAAACTGGATAGATGCTGCGTTTCAACACCGTAGTTATACCATTGCTTATAAATCTACTTATGATGCTAATGAATTAAAGGAAAAATTAAGTGCCCTTAAATTAAAACCATTCGATTTTAAAGAAACGCGCCAGGATGAAAAATCAAATCTTGAGTTTGAGGTAATCGGTAAAGACGGGCAAATGGATATATTTAACCAGTGGCTGCTTGATAACCCTAAAGTTTACTCTTTTAACTGGTAAATATTATAGATCTCCTTTTAAAATATCCCAAACATTATTGGCCAC
>JANXTT010000072.1 GCA_025352225.1 Mucilaginibacter sp.
GCAGCCTCGCTTTACAACCTGTTCAAATAATACCACAGATGGGGTTTCACTTTGATTCATCGATTTGTCTCTTTTTAGAAAGTTACAAATCTTTTATTTTACATGCCCCTGTGTGCGTTAAAAACTCATGTTGGCTTCATAGTAATTATTTTTTGGCCAATATTTCCATTTGGCATAAAATAGCTGTTTCGGTAATTGGATACGGGTGCAAATGTTGGATGCTATGATAAACGGCTTCAAACAGCCCCATATAATTACCTTTTAACGCCGGAATAACCTTAATATTTTTACAACCATCGGCATTAATGGTATATAATTTACCCTCAGTATCGCAGGGTTCAATACCATAAGCGGCATCGGTTGGCAAAATATTTTTATCCAGTTGTTCTTCCTGTACATCTACCCGGTCTTTTATGTACGTTCCGGCTGTACCGTGTAATACAAATGGAGGCAGGGGCTGGGCCGTTAGTAAATTAGAAGCGACACAAACATTAAGTTGATTGGGATATGATAGTTGTATGAAAAAATAATCATCAACCTCCGACCCTGACCGATGCGTTGCCGTAGTTTTATGGAAACTCAACGGCTCACCAAACAGGCTAATAACCTGGTCAATCAAATGCGGCCCTAAATCATATACCAAACCGTTAGCTGCTAATCCGGCCGTTTCTTTAAATACCTTCGGACTAAGTATTGGTTTGTATCGGTCAAACCTAAACGTTATTTCAATTAATTTACCAAGTTCCCCACTTTCAATTACTTGCTTAACCGACAAAAAATCGCTATCCCAGCGGCGGTTCTGGTATATTAATACTTGCTTATTTTGTTTTCTGCCCAGGTCAAATAATGCCTTAACTTCTTTTACTGTATTGGCTGCTGGTTTTTCAATCAGTACATGTTTTCCGGCTTTTAAGGCGCGGGTGGCTAAATCAAAATGGGTATTATTGGGGGTATTAACCACAATCAGCTCAAGCTCATTATCGGCTAGTAATTCGTCAACCGAGTTATAGCTTATAATATCCGGGTAGCGTTCTGCCGCAGTTTTTTTTGTACGCTCTGTAACCGCTTTTAATTTAAAACCCGGGTGTGCCGATATAAACGGCGCATGAAATATCCGCCCGGACATACCGTATGACATTAACCCCGTAACTATTGGTTTTAACATACGCAAGTATACAAAATTATACTATTCAGAAAATCGAATAATTCCATTCTCTGTAGTCAATTATTTCACAAAAAAAAAGAGGGTATAGCAATTAATGCTTACCCCTTAATGGAAATTTTACAAACCCACTATATTTTAATCGCGTTGCTAACTTTATTGATAGCTTTTAAATGCAATTTAAGAGTAGGTAACGTTTTAGTGGCAAATGCTTTTAAAGTAGTGTCTTTCAAATTCTTTTCCGCGTCTTCAAATAATTTGATGTCATTTTTATGATCATCGATCATCATGCTGGTATAAACATTGTCAAAATCAGCTCCTGTTTTTTTGCTCAGGTCGTCAATGTGTTTTTGTTCATCAGTATCGGGTGTTACAGGCAGGGTGATATTTTTACTTAGTGCTAAAGTTTTTAATTCATCGTTAGCTTTTGAGTGGTCGGTAACCATCATAGTGCCAAAGTTCTTTACTTTATCGCTGCTACCTTTTTCTTGCGCTAATTTTCCTAATAAAACTTCGGCAATACCACCGCTTACCGCTTCGGTTGCAAATTTAGCATCGTCTTTATCAACTATAGCCTGGCTGGCTGGAGCCGAACTTGAAACCTCCTTTTTACTGCTGTCTTTTTTTTCGTTAGCACTATCAGCCGCCGCTTTACTATCGTTTTGTGTATTGCTGTGGCAAGCTTGTAATGAGCAAGCGGCTAGGGCCGCTATCATTAGCATGTTTAACTTTTTCATGTGTATGTTTTTTAAATAGAGTTAACTTTTAAACAATAAAATTTATTCATGGTTTTAAATGTTTTTATATTGTTAAAATGTACATATCATTTATTCTGATTGGAGATATTGCCGGGACTTAAAGTTTTATTATTTTTGACCTATAAATTAATTGATATGAATTTTCCCGCCGAATTAAAATATACAAAAGATCACGAATGGATCAAAATTGATGGAGAAACCGCGACAATCGGCATTACAGAATTTGCACAACGAGAATTGGGCGACATTGTATTTGTTGACATTAACACCCTTGGGCAGGTAGTTAATCAAAACGAGATGTTCGGTACCATTGAAGCTGTAAAAACCGTTTCTGATTTATTTATGCCGGTTACAGCTAAGGTGGTTGAAATTAACCCAGAGCTGGATAAAAATCCTGAATTTGTTAATTCTGATCCTTACGGAAGTGGCTGGATGGTACGGGTGGCAATAACAAATTCCGCAGAAATTGAATCTTTGCTTTCCGCTGATGCGTATACTGCACTTATTGGAGTATAAATGAAATATATTTTAAAATATCAACGGCTCACATTTTTATGGGCCTTGTTTATTTTTATTTTATGTACAATATCGTTTGGAAAAATTACTAAAGCTTCCATTTTCTTTCCGGGGTTTGATAAATTGGCTCATTGTGGCTTGTTTTTTGTTTTTACCGTACTAATGTGCAGTGGGCTTATCAGGGCCAATAACCGTTATCAGCTATCTTTTGGTCATGTTTTTGCCAGTTTAACAATTTCAATACTATTTGGCGGGCTGATTGAGTTATTACAACTGTATATATTTACCTGGCGTAGCGGTGAGTGGGGCGATTTGTTTGCCGATACTGTTGGCGCGGGTATGGGGGTATTTGGCGTGTTAATTACTATTTGGTCGGCAAAGTATGGAAAAACATTGGATTAAGTTTAGTATTATAATGATATTATCTATCGGGGCAACCTCTTGCGGAGTGTTTCATAAAAAATGTACTTGCCCGCATTTTATAAAAAATTACAAATAGACACCTTCTTCTTATTTGGATTTAATTTAAATAAGGTTTACATTTGTGCTGTTATAAAACATCAAATGAAGCTTTCACAACTTAAAGTAGGCGAAAAGGGTACTGTTAAAGAGTTTACCGACCTTGAAATGTCAGTTAAGCTAATGGAAATGGGCTGTTTACCCGGCGAAGTAATTAAAGTTGAACGTATTGCCCCCCTTGGTGATCCTATTGCTATCAACGTGGCAGGTTACCAGTTAAGTTTGCGTAAGCGCGAAGCTTCTACTATTATTTTGCAGTAGTCCCTAAAAAATTGAAGTCTGATATCAGAATTGCTTTAGTAGGTAATCCAAATACCGGTAAATCAACGCTTTTTAACGTTTTAACAGGCCTTAACCAAAAAATAGGCAATTTTCCGGGCGTAACTATTGATAAAAAACTTGGTTATTGTACATTGCCCGATGGCCGTACTGCCGAAATTATAGACTTACCCGGTACCTACAGCCTTTATCCTAAAAGCCGCGACGAAGCTATTGTGTTTTCAGTTTTGGCCGACAGGCATAATGAACTCACCCCTGATTTGGTAGTGATTATTCTGGATGCAACAAACCTCAAAAGAAATTTATTACTCTACACCCAGGTTGCAGATCTTAAAATCCCTGTTGTTATCGCGTTAAACATGATGGATATGGCTAAAAAAGCCGATATAACCATTGATGTTAACGCGTTTGCCCAAAAACTAGGCGTGCCCGTAGTGCCCATATCCGCCCGGAAGATAGCCGGTATTGAAAATTTGAAGCAAACCATCGCATACGCTAATAAAATACCACTGCAGCAAGATAGCATTGATGTGGAGGCCATTGCCCCACAATTAATTAGCCGTATAAAAGCGGAGATAAATACTGATAATACCTACTTCGCGTTGCAACTCGCGCATCAGCACGAAACTTTAAAGTTTTTAACTGCCGGGCAGAGTAATACGATAGAAGAGCTTGAAAAAGAATTTGGCTTCCATTCGCAAAAAGCACAAGCCACAGAAACTATTGCCCGCTATAATTATATTAACGATCTGTTGTACGATACAGTACAAAAAAGCGCGACTGCCGAGGATGAAACCATGTCTAACAAGATAGACAAAGTACTTACTCATAAAGTATTTGGCTTCATTATATTTTTCGGGATCTTACTTTTTATATTTCAGTCCATATTCGCGTGGTCGGCGTACCCTATGAGCCTCATTACCGATGGTTTTGTTTGGCTACAAACTGCTTTACATCAATATTTACCCGCCGGCCCTTTAACTAACTTATTGGTTGATGGTGTAGTAGCAGGCTTGAGTGGTGTAATGGTTTTTATCCCGCAGATCGCTATTCTTTTTGCTTTTATATCCATACTGGAAGATACCGGCTACATGTCGAGGGTTACTTTTATGATGGACAAAATTATGCGGAAGGTTGGGCTGAACGGAAAATCTGTGGTGCCGTTAATTGGTGGTTTTGCATGCGCGGTACCCTCTATTATGAGTACCCGCACCATAGAGAATTGGAAGGATAGGATGATCACCATATTAGTTACCCCATTAATTACCTGCTCGGCACGTTTGCCGGTATACACTTTGTTAATATCATTGGTGGTACCCAATAAAAATGTATGGTGGATATTTAATATGCAGGGGCTGGCCCTAACCGCTATGTATATGTTTAGCATGGTATCGGCAGTGGTAGTGGCCTGGGTTTTTAAATATATTTTAAAAGCCCGTGAGCGGGGATATTTTATTATGGAACTCCCGGTTTACCGAACACCAAGGTGGAACAATGTTTTACACTCCATGTACGACAGAGCCAAAACCTTTGTATTTGAAGCCGGAAAAGTAATTGTGGCCGTTTCCATTATTTTATGGGTGCTGGCTTCTTATGGCCCTGGGAATCAATTCAATAAAATTGATCAAAAATATAAGCAGCTACAAGTGGCTCAAGCCATACCTGCCGATAGTTTGAACCGTATGATAGCTTCGGAAAAACTGGAAAACTCTTATGCCGGAATGTTGGGCCATGTAATAGAACCGGCTATCAAACCTTTGGGGTTCGATTGGAAAATTGGCATTGCGCTAATCACGTCATTTGCCGCGCGCGAAGTTTTTGTGGGTACCATGGCTACCATGTATAGTGTTAATGGCAATGCCGAAAAAATGGAATCGGTACAGCAAAAAATGCATAGCGCCCGCAATGCCGAAACAGGACAGCCCGTGTTTACATTGGCTGTGGCTATGTCGTTAATGATGTTTTATGCCTTTGCCATGCAATGCGCCAGTACGGTAGCCGTAGTTTACCGCGAAACTAAAAATTGGCGCTGGCCCGCCATCCAGTTTGCCTACATGACGGTGTTGGCTTATGTGGCCAGTTTTATAACCTACCATTTGTTGAAGTGATCTAGGCTATTGATCCCACAAGTATTTATTTCGAAAGATTTGATCATTTAAACAGGATACTTGGTATTAAAGCTTCTTAAAAACTACGCTCCGTTGTTCTCATCCATTCTTTCAGGTCATCATATTTTTTAGGATGCTCTTTAAACCAGGCCTGGTTCTCTTCCTCATGGGCCGTTAAACTTATTAAGCGGGCAAAGGCGGGCATATTATCCGTTTCTGCAAGGTTTCCAAAGTATTTGGCAAAGTATGAGGAGAAAAATGATGGCTGCTTAGCGGCTTGTTCGGCAGTTGTTTTAAATACAGCTTGTAATTGCAACGCTAGCGAATCAGCGGGCGACAAATTCTTTTTATCTGTTGTTGCTGCTAAAACGGCTATTTGCAAAGCTAAATTTTTACTGTCAAGCCCATTACCTGCTATATTAACAGTGATAGATTTATCACCATTTTGGGTGATGCCATAATTTAAAATGTTCTGCACAAATTTATAGGCTTCTTTAGCGCGCTGTGTTTGCGGTTCAACCATTAATAAACTGCACCATGCTAATAACGAGCAATCTCTTTTTTGCTCATAATAGCATGTACGGGCATACACCCTGATACTACTGATATGTTTTGGGTCAAGTTTAATTGCGGCTATCGCGCAAACCTCAGATTCCGCATATCTTTTTTGGCGCGAGTAAGCAATCGCTAAGTTAAAATGCAACCTTTGGTAACCAGGGGCAACCTCAATTCCCTTTTTATATAATTCTATGGCTTTATCAGTTTGATGGGTGTCATCATAAATATTGCCAAGCAGATCATAAGCACCTCGCAACTTTGGATTTAATACCAAAACTTTTTCAACATATGGAATGGCCTCTGTTTTTTTACCACTGGTATAAAGTGTATATCCTGCTTCGTAATAAGCATCCGCGTAAGCTGGGTCAATTTTTATAGATTGATTATATTTATCCAGTGCCTCCGCATATTTTCCGGCATCATTCAATGCTATGCCTTCTTTTACCAAATCTGCGGTAGTTTGAGCAACTGCCCCCAAGTAACCTAATAAAAACAAAACGATAAGGTAAACTTTACGAGTAACTTTCATAGCTTAAATATACAATTAGGCTTTTATAAAGTAAATTTTCCTAACAAAAAAGTCTTTTAAGGATTAATATAATGTCAGTTGTTCGGCGCTCAGTTTAAAGTGTTAATGCCAGTCTAAAACATCTTATTAATGAACGGCGGGGCAAAGCGTAGTCGCGGTGAGTAACCGAACAGTCTGCCGCTTTGCTGGCCCAGCCACCACCCCGCATTATTCGTTGCGTACCTGTTAAAGGACCCTTTGGGTTAAACGAAGGGCTTGTGGCATAATAATCTGCCGCGTACCAGTCCTGGCACCACTCCCTTAAACTTCCTGTCATATCAAATATCCCCAGCTCATTTGCCGCCTTTTGCCCTACCGGGTGTAAATCACTACCGTTATTGCCGTCATACCACGCTACGTCGTCTATATTGTTACTGCCACTATAGGTATAACCATTGCTTTTGCTGCCCCCACGTGCCGCATATTCCCATTCGGCTTCAGTGGGCAATCTATAGGCCTTTCCAGTTATTTGGTTTAGTTTGGTAATAAATAACTGCGTTTCATCCCAGCTTAAGCTTCCAACCGGGCAGTTACCGCAATTTTTAAAACATAATAGGTCACTGCCCATTACCGTGTGCCATTGCGCCTCGGTAACCTCATACTTCCCTATATAAAAACTGCTTAATGTTATCTTATGCACTGGTTTTGCATTATCATCCGAGTCATTACTGCCCATGTCAAAGCTTCCACCTTTTACCAATATCATAGGTATATTGGGGTTTCCATGCTTAGCCTCCGCAATAACCGTTGTTGATGCATCAGCCTTTTTTAATAAGGCCTGTGCCGGTTGCTTTTTTATTATCGGTTCAACTGCATATTTTTGCGCACTGGCGGCAAAAAAGGTAAAAATTAAAATTATTACAACGAAATGTTTCATTTTTATGTTGTTAGGTTTGGTTATTATGAAGTTGTTTACAAGTAAAGTAATACTTAAGATCTATTGCAAATTAAGGAACTAACACCACGCGGAAACCAATATCATCGTCGTGATTATCCGGACGGCGAAAGCTATGATAGGGTTGCTCGCAAAAACCTGGTGAGGACTGATAGCTGCCGCCGCGTGTTATTCGATAATAGCCATTAAAGGGGCCCGTAGGGTTTTCTGCCGGGCTACTGGTATAATAATCTGCTGCATACCAATCCTGGCACCATTCGTTTACGTTGCCGGTCATGTCAAATATACCCAATTCATTGGCTTTTTTTTGAGCCACCTGATGCGTTTTGTTTTCACTATTGCCTCTATACCAACCCACATCTGCAATACTATCACTGCCACTATAGGTATAGCCTTTGCTTTTGTCCCCCCCGCGAAACGCGTATTCCCATTCGGCTTCTGTGGGTAGCCTGTAGTTTTTCCCCGTAGCCTGATTTAGATTTTTAAGATAGATCTGAACATCATTCCAGCTTATGTTTTCAACCGGGCAATTATCGCAATCCTTAAATTTTGAAGGATTATAAATGCCCATAAAAAGCCTCCATTGCGCTTGTGTTATTTCGCACTTGCCAATGTAAAAACTGCTTAATGTTACCTCGTGCGGGATAAATTTATCCAACCCTTTATAGCTCCCCATTTTAAAGGTGCCGCCTTTTACAAACACCATAGCGATGTCATACACGTGCCAGTTACTTTTATCTGCTTTAATTTTAGTTGCCGCAGCTGCCTTCTTTTTTACAGGTGCTTTTGTCGTGGGGGTTTGAGCGTTGGCCGCGATAGCTATTAAAACAAAAATCAGGATAATAATATGTTTCATATTTTGTAAAATTTAGGTGTTATTATCCTAAATAAAGTGAAAAGTAACGTTACTAACACAAGGCCGCCGTGCCCGAGCCTGATTAATGCAATTTAAAATTTGGAATAATATTACGATTTAGAAATATCTGTGTAGGTACAAGCTTAATCTCATCTGTTCCATCACCCAGTTGGTGATACTCATTATTTCCCCAGGCCCATAGCTTCCCATCGTTGGTGAACCCTACCGTATGATCAAATAAAGAGGATACGCTTATCCAGTTGGTGGCAAGCCCAATCATGGTGGGTATTAGTTTGTTTATCCGGGTGCCATCGCCTAATTGGCCAAATCCATTATGACCCCATGCCCATAGCTGGCCGGTTTTGTTTATCGCCAAGGTGTGTTCGAACCCGCAAGATACGCTAGCCCATATATCAGTACCTATTCTAATGGGTGTAAATTTGGATTTTGTAGTGCCATCACCTAATTGGCCAAATTCATTAAGCCCCCATACCCATAGTTCGCCCTCGCGGTTAATGGCAGCATTATGCGCAAACCCACACGATACGCTAACCCAATTGGTAGCTGTGCCTATTTGAGTTGGAACTGTTTTATTACTAACAAGGCCATAATCATCCCCCCATACCCATAATTTGCCATCGTTGCTAATGGCTAAAGTGTATTCATCAGAGCATGCCGCGCTAACCCAGTTATTAGCCGTGCCTATCTGGGTAGGTATTAGCCGCGTGGTTGTAGTTCCGTCGCCCAGTTGTCCCTTATTGTTATTACCCCATGCCCATAGTTTACCATCGCCGCTAATGGCAATAGAGTGCTTTCTTCCGGCTGCAACGCTAACCCAATTATTGTTTGTACCTATTTGGGTAGGTAGCCCGTAGTCTTCGGTTAAAGTGCCATTTCCCAATTGGCCCTGTCTGTTATCTCCCCATGTCCATAGCTTACCGTCGGTAGTAATGCCAACGGAATGGTTTCGTCCCATGGCAACTTTTTTCCATGTTCTAACCGTATCTACGAGCGTTGGATGTTGCTCTTCTTTTTGAGATCCATCACCAAATTGCCCAAATAGGTTGTCGCCGAAAGCCCAAAGCGTGTCGTTACTTAACACCAGCGAAAACCCAGCGATACCACCTATTCCTGTTACATAAACAGGTTTGCGTGTTTGTTTATTGGATACAAGTTGCGCCGTGGCGGGGCTTAAAAAGCTTATGGTAAAACTGATCACCAGTAATTGCACTAGGGTCTTTTTAGGGTTCATATTAATGCGGGTTAAGACTACTTTAAACATATATAACGTACAGGTGTCTAATTAAAAACCGGAAAATTTACGCTATTACATTTTATATAAACAAGGTTAAGCATTTTATTTAGTACATCAAACTATATATTACGGCCCTTTATATTAGGTATTGATTTGACAATCAGGCTTTATCAAACGGTTGTTTTGCAGTAAACCAATAGTTAAAAAGTTGTTCATCCGGGTTGTTCTTGATAACACAAAAAACAATTTGTAGCTTTAAAGAATAAACTAATTTGAATGTTGTTGCCCCCTTTAAGTTTTAAACTAAAAAAGCGATATTTGATTAAGCGATAAAATTGGATAAAGTAAAAATTCTGGAAAGATATCTTCCCGCAGAAGCGGCGCCTTTAATAGGCCGCTGGATCGATTATTTTGTATGCGAGTTTAAAGTATCACGTAACCGGGGTACCAAATTTGGCGACTATCGTGCGCCGCATGGCGATAAGGGCCACCGCATCTCTGTTAATTACGACCTTAACCCATACGCTTTTTTGGTAACAACCGTGCACGAGTTTGCACATCTGCATACCTGGAACGAACATAAACATAAGGCAAAACCGCACGGGGCGGAGTGGAAAGCCAACTTTAAACGAATGATGCAACCTTTTTTTGAGAAGGATATTTTTCCGCCCGAAATTAAACTGGCCATTGTGAATTATTTAAATAACCCTGCCGCTTCCAGTTGTTCCGATCTTAATTTATACCGGTCGCTCCGTAATTACGACGCCCATAAGCCAGCCGTAATAACTGTTGAAAAATTGCCCCAAAAAGCATTGTTCAAATTAAAAGATGGCCGCGTATTCAGGATGGAAGAACGCTTACGCAAACGTTACCGTTGTGTGGAAATAAGCAGCAAAAGGGTGTATTTATTTAGCCCCGTGGCCGAAGTAGAGTTAGTTGAAGATTAGGCATCATCAGATGTAACTAACTTTGCACTTTGGCGTAAAATAGCCAAATGTTGGTAACATGTAAAAATTGACTGGCAGGATGCATGCAAAATAAATTATTCGCAATTTTACAAGATTAAAGTAACGGTTACTGGGGCAGGTTAAAAAATGGGTGAAAGAACAATACTGGTTTGGTTTAGAAACGATCTTCGTATTCATGACAATGAAATTTTATTAGAGGCTACCCGCAAAGCTGATAGGGTTTTACCTGTTTATTGTTTTGATCCGTTCTATTTTAAAACTACATCATACGGCTCACTAAAAACGGGTAATTTTCGTGCCCGGTTTTTAATTGAATCTGTAGCTGATCTGCGGCAAACTTTACGTGCGCAAGGTGCTGAGCTTATTGTACGCATAGGCGACCCCGCCGAGATCATCCCTCAACTTGCAGAGCAATACCAGGTTAACGAAGTATATCACCACCGCGAGGTTGCTTTTGAAGAAACCGATATATCGGCCAAAGTAGAAGCCGCGCTTTGGAAGATCAAGCTTAACTTAAAACATTTTATTGGCCATACACTTTACCACAAAGAGGATCTTCCGTTCCCGATAAAGGATATTCCGGATGTGTTTACCATATTCCGTAAAAAGGTGGAGCGCGATAGCGATATCCGGCCATGCTTTGAAACCCCCGCGCAAATTAATGTTCCGGAGATTGATGATGCAGGCCAAATACCCACCTTACAAGATATGGGCCTTTTTGACCCCATTGATGATCAAAGGGCTGTGATGCGTTTTACAGGAGGTGAAACCGAAGGCCTGAAACATATTCAGGAGTATTTTTGGGAAACCGACAGGCTCAAAACCTATAAAACTACGCGAAACGGGTTATTAGGCGCTGCTTACTCATCTAAGTTTTCGCCCTGGCTCTCTATGGGCAGCCTTTCTATCAGGCAGGTATATTGGGAAGTAAAAAGATACGAACAGGAACGGGGCGCTAACGATTCGACTTACTGGTTGATATTTGAATTGCTTTGGCGCGATTATTTTCGCTTTATGTTTAAAAAGTACGGCAACCAGTTTTTTAAGGTTGGCGGTTTTAAAGGCGAAGCACCTTCTGTTGCCAATAACCAGGATGAGTTGTTTGAAAAATGGAAAACGGGGCAAACCGGCGTTCCGTTTATTGACGCTAATATGCGCGAGCTAAACGCTACCGGGTTTATGAGCAACCGGGGCCGTCAAAATACGGCCAGCTTTTTAGTGAAAGACCTTAAGGTTGACTGGACAAAGGGCGCGGCCTATTTTGAAGAAAAACTCATCGACTATTCGCCGGCAAGTAACTGGGGTAACTGGGCTTACGTGGCTGGCGTTGGTAACGACCCGCGTGAGAACAGGCATTTTAATGTAATTAAACAAGCTGCCGAATATGACCCTAAAGGCGAATATGTAAAAACATGGATTCCCGAGTTATTGCACATCCCTGGTAAGCAAGTACATACCCCATTTTTTTTAACGCCATCAGAGTCTGCCCTGTATAATATAGAACCTGGGGTTACTTATCCTAACTTGATTATTAAGCCCCTGTGGACTAATTTAAATGATAAGAATGCAACGCTATTTTCCTGATAAAAGAGCCATTTGCCGCTCGGTAGCTAATTTCAATATACAGTCTTTTTTTTGCCAATAACAAAATAGTTGCCAGGCTGAAAACTCAATAATGCCATGGCTTATTCCCAATTATAGTATCAATTTTTGCACTTTATTGCGGAAATAAGATAAAATGAAGTTTTTTTGCTGCTTCTATCCGTTCAAAATGAAAGATATTTAACATAAAATAAGATTTTTATGGCTTTAATATTTAATTTTGCACTGTTTTACTGACAATTTTTACATGGATCGTTTTACTTATCTAAATAGCGACAACGCAGCGTATATTGACTCTCTTTACGAAGCATATAAGCAGGACCCGGAATCAATAGATTTTGGCTGGCAAAAATTTTTTGAAGGCTTTGATTTTGGAAAGGGTGTTGAGCCAGGTTCGGCTAATGTTAATGTGGAGTCATCTGCGCATTTTTTAAAGGAAATAAATGTACTCAACATGATAAACGGCTATCGTGACAGGGGGCATTTGTTTACCAAAACAAACCCGGTACGCGAGCGGCGCAAGTATTTTCCGGGGAAAGAACTGGAAACTTTTGGATTAAGCGATGCTGATTTAGATACCGTATTTACAGCAGGTACAGAAGTTGGCCTCGGCCCTGCCAAACTGCGCGACATACACGACCTGGTAGAACAAACCTATTGCCAGTCTATTGGTGCCGAATATAAATTTATACGCAACCCTATTAAGGTTAAGTGGTTTGAAACCCGTATGGAAAGCGAGCGTAATACGCCCCATTTTTCTATCGACGAAAAAAAACGCATCCTGAATAAATTAAATGAAGCCGTAGTATTTGAAAACTTTTTGGGTACCAAGTTTTTGGGCCAAAAACGTTTTTCGTTAGAAGGTGCCGAAGCTTTGATTCCCGCCCTTGATTCGGTTATAGAAAAAGGAGCGCAATTAGGTTTAGAAGAATTTGTAATAGGCATGGCACACCGCGGCAGGCTTAATGTACTGGCCAATATCATGAAAAAATCATACAAACAGATTTTTTCTGAGTTTGAAGGAAAAACATATGATGCTGATTCGCCATTTGGGGGCGATGTGAAATATCACCTGGGGTATTCTAATGATATCTCAACCTCGAGCGGTAAAAAAGTTCATTTAAGCCTTTGCCCCAACCCCTCGCACTTAGAAGCCGTTGACCCGGTGGTAGAAGGTATAACACGTTCAAAAATAGACTTTAAATACAATGGCGATTATAAGAAAATTGCCCC
>JANXTT010000154.1 GCA_025352225.1 Mucilaginibacter sp.
TATATACATCAGCAGTACATCTAATGTTGCGTTATACAATAAAATTAAAGCTAATTTTTTATCTGGCGTTGAGTCGTTATTTAAACATACCAATCAAAAATAAATAACCCAATTTTAAATCCTAAATCTATTAGAAGGAAAGTACCGGTTTTACGGTACTTTTTTTATGCCTTGTTTTCAGAACGTTCTAAAGAATTTTATAATCTGGATTATGTATAGTATACAAATAAAAAGCTAAAATAAACGAGATGGGTCGCCGCCATTTACATCATATCAGAACAAAATAAAAAAAGATATGTTAAGTAAATAATTTATCGATCTATGAAATATATATTTATACCTATAGCAATTATTTATTCGGCCCTATCTCCGGTACTTGCGCAAAAAAAAATATCTGCAGATAGTGTTACCGTGGCTATTCATGCTCAATATAATAAAGGTGGTGCCTGGCGGCGTTTGTGGTTAGGTAAAAACTATCGCCAATTATGGGCCACTCCGGTAAAAATGAAAGTTTTTCATTTGGAAAAGGAAAAAGGGGGTTTAAAAATTACGGGTATAGGTGGTGGCAACCAAACCACCTCATTACAAATGGTAGATGCTGATGGTAACGAATGGGCATTACGTTCTATTCAGAAAACCACCTCGCGCGAATTACCTAAATATTATAAAAACACCATAGTTACAGATTTTCTTCAAGACGAAGTTTCTACTGGGCATCCTTTCTCGGCATTAGCTGTACCGCCCTTAGCCGAAGCACTGGATATCCCGCATGCGCACCCGCAATTGGTGTATCTGCCCGATGGTGCCAACCTGGGCGAGTATCGTAAGGCATTTGGCAATCAGGTATATATGTTTGAAGAGCATAAACTACCCGATGGCAAAAAACAGATAAAAACAGAAAAACTACAAGATAAATTAGAAGAAGATAATAGCACTAAGGCCGATCAGCAACAGCTTTTGCGCGCGCGCCTTTTGGATATGATTATAGGCGACTGGGACCGCCACGAAGGCCAGTGGCGTTGGGAAAAGGAAGGGGATACAGTTAAAAACCTGTATCAGCCCGTTCCGCGCGATAGGGATAAGGTTTTCTATACCACATCAGGCATTGTGCCTTTCTTTATAGCAATGGGCCAGCCTAAATTACAGCCCTTTAAAGGCCATATACACAACATAAGCGGTTGGAATAAAAACGCCGTTAACTTTGACCTCTATTTTTTAAATCAACTGAGCCAGGCCGATTGGGAGCAACAGATAGCATACGTACAAGATAAGCTTACAGACGCTCTGCTTGAGAAAGCAGTTAAGTTAATGCCTGCCAATATTTATGCCATTTCGGGACAGGAAATTGTAAATACACTTATAGCACGACGAAACAACATCAAAACAGATGCACTTGCCTACTATAAGTTTCTGAGCAAAACGGTAGACATACCGGGATCTGATAAAAAGGAACAATTTAATATAGAGAAACAAAACGATGGCAGGGTGAGTATAACTATTCACAAACTTAAAAGTGATAGTGTTGGCAAGGTAATTTATCAGCGTACTTTTGACCCCAAGGATACTAAGGATATCAGGGTGTACGGCCTGGGTGGTAAAAATATTTTTACCGTTACCGGGAATAATGCTTCGCCGATAAAGGTGAGGATGATAGGGGGTACCGACGAGGATAGCTATATCATTGACAATAAAGTTGATAGTAAGGGTACACTATATGTTTATGATCGGTCTGATCAAAAAAACAACCTGCCATCCCGCTCGGCAGCACATGTAATCACATCAACGGATACTACCATTAATCAGTTTGACAGGCCTGTGCATAAATCCGACCATTTTTCGCCATTGGTTAGCTTGGGATACAGCCCGGAAGACGGGGTGCAGCTAATTGCTGGTTTAGTAGCTGAGAAATATGGCTTTAAAAAATCTCCTTTCGCGTATAAGCAAGAACTTAAAATTAGTTATACGCTTGCCAAGGGATCCTTCATCAATACTTATAAGGGCGATTTTATCAAACTAATTGGCAATAACGATTTACTGGTTAATATACTTGTACGTGGCCCCAAAAACGTTAATAATTTTTTTGGCTTGGGTAACGAGGGCGTTTTTGTTGACGCAGGCTATAAAACTTTTGATTATTACCGCAACCGATATGATTATTCGGTTGTTGATATACGTTTGGCTCGGCAGTTTGGTAAATGGCAAATCAGTGAAGGTGTTATTGGTCAGTATTATTATAGCGCGGCTGTAAATAACGATAACCATTTTTTTGGTGAGTATAACCCTCAACACCCCGAAGTAAATTTGTTTGCTACTAAATATTATGCGGGTTTAGTAGGCGGTGCTACGCTTGATAAGCGTAATAACACCACCATGCCATCCAAAGGGATTATGTGGAAAACTACTATTACCGGGCTATCAGGTTTAAATATCCACGACCATACCAGCGGATCAATATTATCAAATTTTAACTTTTACATACCGGTTATAGATTCCACGTTAATACTGGCCGACCGTACCGGCGCCGGTACGATGCTGGGCAAGGGAGAGTTTTTCCAGATGATGAATCTGGGCGGGCCCAGCTTGCAGGGCTACCATACCAGCAGGTATATAGGTAACAGTATATTGTACAATAACTTGGAACTTCGCTGGCGAGTATTGGATTTTCATACCTATCTGATGCCTGGAGTGCTGGGCCTAATAGGGTATAACGACGTGGGCAGGGTATGGCTGAACGGAGAATCGTCGGACAAAGTGCATGATGCATACGGAGGTGGATTTTACATTGAGCCTTACCACGCGTTTATTATACAAGCCGTTGTTGGTAAAGGAACAGAAGGTTGGCTCACCTATTACGCTATAGGGATGCGTTTTTAGGCTGTAATAGGCTTTAGCGTAATCCTAAATGCATTTACGGGTGGCAAAGAGTTGAACCACATACCTTGAGATTTCCTTTAGCGGTAAAATTTTATCAGCTGCGTTAAGTATAATAGCTTCTTTAGGCATTCCAAACACCACGCTCGAACTTTCATCCTGGGCAATGGTTCTTCCGCCTGCTTCCTTTATTTCTAATAAGCCACGGGCACCATCGTCGCCCATGCCGGTTAAAAGTATGCCTATACTATTTGAGCCGGCATACATAGCCGTAGATCTGAATAGTACATCAACAGCGGGGCGGTGCCTGTTAACCAGTGGCCCATCATTTAGTTCAACATAGTATTGCGTTCCTCTTCTTTTTAGTAACATATGGTAGTTTCCCGGAGCTATCAAAGCTCGCCCGGGTTTAACTAAGTCGCCATTTTCGGCTTCTTTAACTTCTATCTTACATAAATCGTTAAGGCGCTCAGCAAATGAGCGGGTAAAGTTTTCGGGCATATGCTGTACAATAACAATACCCGGAATATCAACAGGCAGGCCCTCTAAAAATACCCTTATCGCTTCGGTTCCACCGGTAGACGCTCCAACGGCAATAACCTTCTCATTTGTGGGTATCAGGTTTTTAGATTTTATTAAAGGCAATACGGCATCCGCCGATAATTTAGGCCTTACGGCAGATGTTTCTGTAATTGATCTTTTATGGATTTTTGCTTGCGCGGCTGATTTAATAAGCTCACAGATCTTGCTTCGGGTATCCTCTGTTATACCAGAAGTTTCAAACATAGCTTTTGAGAGTACCTCTACAGCACCACATTCAAACGCTTTCGAAGTTATCTCCAGATTACTTCGGGCATTGTCTGCTATGATTACAACTGGAATAGGATGTTGAGACATGATTTTCTTTAAAAAAGTTATCCCATCCATTCGTGGCATTTCAATATCCAGGGTAATAACATCCGGAATTTGGATTGCCATTTTATTAGCGGCAATAAATGGGTCGGCGGCCGAAGCTATAACTTCAATTGCAGGGTCAGCACTTAATATTTTGGACAGTGCCTGTCTGAATGTAGCAGAATCATCAACAATAAGTACTTTTATCTTTTCCTTCATCTGTAATGATCTTAAACTTTATTGTTATTGATTTTTTGCTCAAGCAGTTCGGTATGTTTGATGGATTTAACCATCACTTCGCCCGTAGCAGAGTAAAACACAATTTTCCTTCCGTTGGTGCCACCCACATTATGGCTTATAACTGGTATTTGTTCTTTTTTTAATAGTTCCATAGCCAGCTCAATATTGCGTTCGCCGATGTGAAATATGCCATTTGGCATCCCTGTTTCACTACCGCCAAATACTTTGGCCCGGAGGTCCGTTTTACAACTGCCAAGTGCCAGCATTTTGGCTATTAAATATGGAATGGCAATGTTTCCGTATTTATTAGACGGGATACCTTCGCCGTTCCATCTTGGCAACATAAAGTGATTTATACTGCCAAATTTTAAAACCGGATCCACCAGGGCTACAGCAATGCACGAACCTAAAATAGTATCTACTATATGAGGTTTTTTACTGGCGAAAACTGAACCCGGGTATAAATAATAACTGTCCATTATAATTGTTCCTGCTTATATTTTTTTAAAAGTAGTGGGCTGAATTTGCATTAAAGGTAAATTCATATTAGCTACCGATTCTGAATGGCCCAGAAACAAAAAACCACCAGGCTCTAACTTTGAACATAACTTCTGAATAACTTTTTCCTGGGTTGCGCGGTCAAAATATATCAGCACATTTCTGCAAAAAATAACATTAAAATTGGGGATAGGGCTAAAATCGCCATCTATAAAGTTTAGTCGGTCAAATGTTACCTTTTCCCTTAGCTGTGGTATAATACGCACAGTTTTATTTAGCGCATCCTTGCTTTTTAACAGGTATTGCCTTTTTAGTAGCATGGGCACCGGGGCCACTTTTTCTTCGGCATATACCGCAGATGCCGCCCGGTTAAGGGCTTGGGTTGAAATATCAGTGGCGAAAATATTAAAATTGAACCCCGTATTTTTTTCGGCAAACTGGCTCAAAACCATTGCTAATGTATAGGGCTCTTCGCCGGTAGAGCAACCCGCGCTCCATACTTTAAAGGGTTTTGTAAACGAGTGCACCTTAATAAAGCCTGGCAATATGTTATTTGATAAAAAGTCGAAGTGAACAGCCTCCCTAAAAAAGTCGGTTTTATTAGTCGTTACCACATCAACCATATTAATAAGCTCTAACCGTTTACCTTCGGCACTAAACACATACTCGCAATATTCTTTAAACGATGAAATATTTAAAGCCTTTAACCTTTTATGTAAACGGCCCTCCAGCATTGTTTTTTTAGATGGCGGAAGCTTAATGCCATAATTATTAAAAATGAAGGTGCTTAACTTGTTAAAGTCAGCTGCAGTCATGTTTGAAGTATGAAAAATATTACTATCCGGATAGCTCATGTATGGTTATTAGAAATTGCTTAAAATTTTTCGTAATCTTCATCAAGTGCATCCATATTTAAACTTACTCCGTTCGATTTATATTTGGGTGCGGAGGATAGTTTTTTTACGGCGTTATTCCTTTTTTTAGAAAAGGCTGTAGCCTGCACAGCCGCGACTTTATATTTTGAACTGCTTTCAAATTTAAAGAACGAGATAATTTCTTTGAGCTGATCTGCCTGCGACGATAACTCTTCGGCACTGGCCGCCATCTCTTCGGATGTGGCTGCATTCTGTTGCGTAACCTGGTTTAATTGCTGGATGGCATTATTAATTTGACTGGCACCTAAGTTTTGTTCAGAACTTGAAGAACTAATCTCTTCTACCAGTTTGGCGGTATGTTGTATGTTTGGAACAATGGCGCCTAAAAGCCGGCCTGATTTTTCTGCTATGGTTACACTGGATTGCGAAAGTTCATTGATCTCTGTAGCGGCAACCTGCGATTTTTCCGCAAGTTTACGAACCTCGGCAGCTACAACGGCAAATCCGCGGCCCTGATCGCCAGCCCGGGCGGCTTCAACCGCGGCGTTAAGCGCGAGAATATTTGTTTGACGGGCAATATCACTTATAACGCTGATTTTATCGGCAATTAACTTCATTGAACTAACAGCCTCGTTCACGGCTACACTGCCGTCAATGGCATCCGCAGAAGCTTTAATTGCTATTTTTTCCGTTTGGTGGGCGTTTTCGGTATTTTGCTGAACATTGGCAACCATTTCTTCCATGGATGAGGAAACTTCTTCTGTTGCGGCGGCCTGCTCTGTAGCACCTTCTGACATTTGCTGTGATGATGAACTAAGCTCCTGGCTGGCGGCTACAATATTGTCTGACGCGGAGTTTACATAGGAGATCACATTTTTAAACTTATGGATCATCCCTTTTAAATCTGCAAGCAATAATCCTATCTCATCTTGGTTAGTAGTATCAATATCAACCGTTAAATCACCTTCCGAAAGCTTTGAAACCACTACCGACGCGTTATTAATGGCTTTTTTGATATTATTAACAATCAACATTGATATGCTTAAAGAAACGCCTATGCCTAACAATATAAAAATGTAGGAGTTGGTTTTGGCATTTGAATATATCACCTGCCCTTTGTTGTACTCCTCTTCTGCTACAGAGAGCTGTAGGTCTGTTAACTCGGTTACTTTATTCGTTATAGGGTCAATTTTTGGATATAAATCGTTAATTGCGAATGCTGTTAACGCTATTTTATCTTCTTTTTCAACAATGGCCAAAAGCGTTTCTATAGGCTCATCAGCATTACGCATCAATATTTCGGCCTGATCAGCAAGTTTCTTTTCTTCGGGAACCAGATACGTAGCGAGGTATGCTTTCCAAGTCGTTTTTATTTCTTCTTGCGCCCTGATGATATTTCTTTTACCGGTTTTGAAATCTATGGTTCCATTTCTCATTTTTTGAGTAGCATCCACAATATTAACGGCATAGCTATCCGAAATAACCTTTAGCTGTTTTAAACAAACTACCCGGTCTTTATATACCGTTTCGAGCGAGGCGTTTACGCTACTTAAATTACTGAGCCCGTATAAACCTATAACGACCAATATGATGGAGGTAAGGAATACCATAACAAATAGCTTTGTCGAAATTTTTATATTATTGATCATGATTACGTTTATTTATAGTGATGATATGCTGATTAATGCGGTTAATACTTTTCATATTTTTCGTCAAGCTTGTCTTTTCCATTCATATTTAAGTGTATACCTGTATATGCCCGTTCAACTTGCTGTTCCTTTTTTTTGATGGAATATTTACTAAAATTCGTTGCGTTACGAGTTGATAAGTGTGCCGGTACCGCTCGTGGTTTGTAGCCAGCTCGTACATCATGGCCAATATCAAAGGTTATAATGTCTTTCAAATGATCTGCCTGTCCAGAAAGTTCTTCTGAACTTGCGGCCATTTGTTCGGAAATAGCCGCGTTTTGCTGGATAACCTGGTTTAATTGTTGTAACGCGTTGTTAACCTCACTGGCACCAGTATTTTGTTCGATGCTGGAAAGGCTGATTTCCTGCACCAGTTTGGAAGTTTTTTGAATTTCGGGCACGATCATCTCCAATAATTTCCCCGATTTTTCGGCTATGGTAACGCCTGATTTGGAAAGATTATTTATTTCGAGGGCGGCTATCTGGCATCGCTCGGCAAGTTTCCTTACCTCCGCGGCTACAACGGCAAAACCTCGGCCGTTATCTCCGGCCCTTGCGGCTTCGACCGCCGCGTTTAAAGCTAACAAGTTAGTTTGGCGGGCAATATCACCAATTATTGAAATTCGTTCTGCAATATCTTTCATGGATTGTACCGTTTGATTAACCGCTTTACTGCCTTCTATAATATCATTAGCTACTTTAAGGGCTATTTTTTCTGTTTGCAACGCATTATCGGTGTTTTGCTGGATGCTCGAAACGATCTCTTCCATTGATGATGAAACTTCTTCGGCCGACGCGGCTTGCTCGGTAGCACCCTCGGACATTTGCTGAGCCGAAGCATTCATTTGGGTACTGGCAGATGAAATATTATCAGATGCTGTCTGTACGTACGACACGATGTCTTTTAGCTTCCTTAAAATATTATTAACGTTCTTAATGATAAAAAAGGCTAATACAAAACCAAATACTATCCCGCTAATTATAATGTAGTAAGATTGTGTTCGCGAGTCATTAAAAATAACATCACCTTTTTCATATTCAAGTTGAGCCACCCTTAACTGCAAATCTGACAGATCGCTTATCCTTTTGTTAACCGGATCTATTTTTGTGTAAAGTTGATTTTTAATATATTGATTAAGTGCTGCCTGATCTTTTCTTTGTACAATATACTCTAACGTTTCGATGGATTCATCTGCAATATCCATTGATACCCTTGCCGTGTTCGCAAGTTCTTTTTCTTCGGGAGTTAAGTAAGTCGCAGTGTATGCTTTCCAGTTAGTTTCAATTTCTTGTTTTGCTTTTTTTATATTTTTTCTGCATGTTTCCCAGTCAATAATGCCATTGTCCATTTTTTGTGTACTGGCAACAATGTTAACCGCGTACATATCCGAAATTACTTTCAGCTGTTTAAGGCATACCACCCGGTCTTTATACACCGTTTCGAGCGATGCATTTACCGCTTTTAAATTTCGGTCGCCATTTATGCCCACCACCCCAATAATGAGGAAGAGCACACCTACCAAAATGTAGAGCTTGGTAGAAACTTTTAAATTTTTGATCATAGTTTAATTTCTAATAAAACTTACTTAATGTTCTGTAATAGCATATACATCCTCGGCCGAAAAAACCCGGTCAATATTCAAGATCATAACGAATATATCTTCTACTTTTCCAATCCCTTTAATAAAGTCTTCCCGGTACATGGCTCCCATGCTCGCAGAAACCTGAATGGCTTCATCCGGAATATCGATCACTTTTTGAACAGAATCAACTATCGCCCCTACTAATAATGATTCGTTTCCGCTATCAATATTTAACACAATGATGCAGGTATCAATGGTGAACGCGGCCTCGGGCATAGCAAATTTGTTACGGGCATCAATTACAGGTAAAATATTACCTCTTAAATTAATAACGCCTTTCATAAAACCCGGCGACCGTGGTACCTTTGTGATGGGTTTCATCTCTAATATCTCCAATACCTTACCCACATTAATGGCAAAAAGCTCATTTTGAAGATTGAACGTTAAATACGACTGTGTTTGGAATTTTATTGACATATGGCATTGCGGTTTTTATGTAAGTATTGTTCGGCAACTTTATTGGTATCCAATACCAGCGCAATTTTACCGTCGCCGAGTATGGTTGCTCCCGAAATATTATCCATGTTTTGAAAGTATTTTCCCAGGGGTTTTAGTACAGCCTGGAACTTTCCGACTATGCAGTCAACAATTAATGCAACCTTTTTTTCATCGAAGTAAACCAGGACAATTTCTTGTGAACCCGACAAATTTTCTATGCCATCAAACTCTTCGCTTAAGCTGATGTAAGGAATTTGCTCGCCATCGAGTATAATCAGGTTATTAAAACGATTTAGTTGGCGCACGGTAGGGGCTTCAAAGCATCTGTCTACCGCACCCAGTGGAATTACAAAAGATACATCATTGATCTTTACCAATAAACCATCAATAATAGAAACCGTTATTGGTAATTTTATGGTAATTGTTGTGCCAATATTTATTTGAGAGCTGATTTTAATCTGGCCCCTTATATCCTCAATCTTGCGTTTAACCACGTCCATCCCTACACCCCGGCCCGAAATTTCGCTGATCTGTTCCGCTGTTGAAAATCCCGGAAGGAAAATAAGGTTGAAAACTTCCTTTTCGCTCAGTACTTCATCTTTACCGATAATCCCTTTTTGTATAGCCTTCTGTTTTATCTTTTCGGCATCAATACCTTTGCCGTCATCCTGAATTTGGATGTAAACATTTGTACCGGCACAATATGCTTTAAATAAAATTTTACCATGCGATTTTTTACCGGCTTTAATCCGTTCTTCAGGGTCTTCAATGCCATGGTCAATGCTGTTTCTAAGCAAGTGCATTAACGGGTCTGATAGGCCTTCCATTATATTTTTATCGAGTTCTGTTTCAGTACCTTCGGTAACAAAGTCTATTTCTTTGTGCAACTCATTAGCCAAATCTCTAACCAGCCTGTTAAAAGGGGTGATCATGTTTTTAATAGGCACTAAACACATGCTAAACGCGTTATCCCTAAGCCTGGTTGATATTTTTTCCAGATTTTCTGTAACCGCCAATAACTCCGATTGTGGGTTTTGATCAGTAAGGGTGCCAAGTTTGGCCTGTAGCGTCATTAACTCGCTTACCAGGCTCATTAGGCTGTCTAATCGCTCTGAGGGTACTCTAATGCTTGATATCGCATTTTTTTTGACCGATGTAGTTTCAGTTTTCAAAGTATCACCAATATTATCAGTGCTAGTTGGTTCTATCTCAGGTTTTAGTTCATCGTTACTTTTCAAAACAGGCGCTAATGCGCTATCAGGAACAAGGTTTATATCCAGCTTACACTTCCCTTCAACAAAAACAAATATTTCCCTGATGGTTGCTATATCAACATTGGTGGTAAGGTAAATATCCCAGGATGTATAACATTGCGTAGGGTCTATATCTTGTAAAACGGGTATGCTATTTAAATTGGCTTTAACGTTACAGTTACCCAGGGCCTTAACTTCGTCAATTAAATATAGCGGGTTAGTTCCGTTATAAAATATATCCCTATCTGGCGCAAAAATGATATGGTAGTTTTTTGTTTCGTTAGTTTGCCCGTTTGGTAGTTGAGTTATGGATGGATTTGCGTTTTTAATATTTAACTCCATCTCAATATCATTAACAATTTTCACCCCATTGTTGGTCAGGTGATCATGTTCGGTCGTATGTGAGGCATCTAACACACCTTCGTTTGTAACCAAATATGATAAATGATCGAGCGATGCTAAGGTTACATCCAAAATTTCTTTGGTCATCTTTTTTTGCCCGCTTCGTATATACTCATAAATAGATTCGAGGTGGTGCGTAAATTCGGCTATCACTTTAAAGCCAAACATGGAACTATTACCCTTTAACGTATGCATAGCCCCAAATATCTGTTGTATCAAAGATGGGTCATCTGGCGTGCTCTCCATCAGGAGCAGGCTTTTTTCCATCTCCGCTATAACCTCTAGTGCCTCTTCGCTAAAGTTTTCTTTATATTGGTCCATCAGCCTATCATTTTTTTAACTGTTGATGCCATTTTTTCTTTAATGGACTCTTTATTGAAAAATATTGTAGCTCCCGATGTTTTTATGAAATCTTTTACGCTAACCGATAAATCAGATACAAATAAAACAACCGGCAAAAACCTATAAAACTTCATCGCCCGTATTTCCTGAATTAACTCTAGCCCATCCTTATTAGGCATATTTAAATCTGTAATTAGCAGGTCGATATCTTTGCCATCAAAATGCGACAAAGCATCCTGACCATCAATTCCTGTTAAAACGTTATAACCTGCACTTTTAAGGATAAAGCTTGTGAGCCTTACAACCATTACCGAATCATCTACTAATAAAACCGTCTTGCTCATACTGGTGTTTGTTCAAATAATTGGCTAAATCCTGAATTATTTAAAATATTATTGGTGTATTCTGTTTGTTCGAAATTATACGTAACGGCTTTTTTTTGATTTGCGGCACTTTTTAATAAAGCTGCTAACAATTGTAATGCGGCCACATCAAGCCGTTCAATGTTTTTAAATTGTATTTCAGTTGTTTGATTATCTCTGAGTAGCATTAACAATTCTTCTTTTATCTCGGCCGAATCCCGTATGGCGAGATCGCCCTCAATTATCGTTTGTAACACATTGCTTTCCGTTAAAACGGTATGTATAGAAATCTTCGTCATAACAATTGGCTAATTAAGTTTCTTTAACGGATAGTTAATAGATAAGGTTATCATTAGTTAATAAAACAACAATATATAATAGGCAAAACCTGTAACCCATCTAAGTCATTATCGCATTTTTTCACCAACTTTGCATCTTGGAGGGTGTTGGTTTTTCAGCAATCCTTTAATCCGGAGTACTTAAATTTACTATGATGCATAAAATAATTAAGGTTGTTCTTTTTATCGTTTTAATTCCGTTCTTATCATGCTTTGCATCGGGTAAAATCGTAAATTACTATTACCAAATAAAAATATATCACCTCAAAACCAAGGCACAGCTGCAAACTGTTGATCGATTTTTAAAAGATGCATATTTACCGGCTCTGCACCGCGCGGGCATAAATAATATTGGTGTATTTAAGCCAATAGCTAAAGACACCCTGGAACAATTGATTTATGTTTTTATCCCGTTTAAAAAGATGGATGTTTTTTTGAAACTGGATAATGTTTTAGAACACGACCAGCAATACCAGGCGGATGGGGAGGGTTATTTAAACGCCGCATATGATAATCCACCGTATACCCGGCTAGAAAGTATTTTATTATCTGCATTTAAAGGTATGCCCGAGCCGCGTATGCCAGTTTTATCGTCGCCCAAAGCTGAAAGGGTTTATGAACTAAGGAGTTACGAAAGCGCAACCGAAAAGATATCGTTAAACAAAATAGGTATGTTTAATGATGCCGAACTAAGTATTTTTAATAAACTAAATTTTAACGCGGTGTTTTACGGTCAGGTAATTTTGGGGAGCCATATGCCTAATTTAATGTATTTAACAACATTTAATAATAAAGACGATAGGGATAAACATTGGACATCATTTGGCTCAGAATATAAAAAGATAAGCGGCTTGCCCCAGTACCAGCATAATGTATCTCAAAACACAACGCTGTTTCTTTATCCGGTTGATTATTCGGATCTATAAACCTGTTAGCTTATTGCCATATTAAAGGCTGTATATAACGATGGCAATTACCTCAACTCCATCATTATTAATTAAACTTGTACTAATTGACTGAAAAACCCAAAATCCGGACTGTTGAAAAAGATGGATTACACCCGCGTAATAAACATCGGAACAGGTATGATTTTGAATTATTAATACAGCGTTGCCCATCCCTTGCTCCATATGTATCGCTTAATAAATATAAAGATTTATCTATTGATTTTAGTAACCCCGTAGCTGTTAAACAACTTAACAAGGCATTGCTCGGTAGTTTTTATGGTGTTGATAACTGGGATATTCCGGCGGGTTTTCTTTGCCCCCCAGTACCTGGGAGGGCAGATTATATCCATTACATAGCGGATTTGTTAGCAGAATGTAATGCGGGTGTTATCCCATTGGGCAGGCAGGTTATGGCACTTGATATTGGTATTGGGGCCAATTGCATTTATCCAATTATTGGCACCTGCGAATATGGCTGGCAGTTTACAGGCGCTGATATTGACCCATTGGCTATCCGCTCGGCCAGGCATATTATAACAGCTAATACCGGGCTCGCTGATGTTATTGAGGTACGTCACCAACCTAATAAATCAAATATTTATCAAGGCATTAGTAAACCGGGCGAGCTTTTTGACGTTTCGATATGTAATCCACCGTTCCATTCATCCATGCGTGAAGCCGAACTGGGTACGCAACGTAAACTAAAAAACCTGGGTAACAGTACTTCTAAAAAAACAGCGCTTAATTTTGGAGGGCAAAGTACAGAGTTATGGTGCCCGGGTGGGGAACTAGCTTTTGTTAACCGAATGATAGCCGAAAGCGCAGCAATGCCCACCCAATGTTTATGGTACTCCACGCTCGTTTCAAAAAAAGATAATCTGGCTGTAATATACCGTAACTTACAACATGCCGGAAGTGTGGATGTGAAAACTATTAATATGGCACAGGGCCAAAAAGTAAGCCGCATAGTTGCCTGGACTTTCTTAAATACTGAGCAGCGGCAGGAGTGGAGCTTAAAACGGTGGCGATAAGACATAGGATTATAAAACTTCCCATGCACTTTTATAGCCGTTTAACTGCTCGGCATAGGTAACAAAATGAGCGTAAAAAGGTAATTGGGCAATTGTAGAACTGTCGCCAATCACAACCAGTTTTTTTCTGGCCCTGGTCATAGCTACATTCATCCGTCGAAGGTCTGACAAAAATCCTATTTCACCTTCCCTGTTACTACGCGTCATGCTGATATATACAATATCACGTTCCTGTCCTTGAAAGCTATCTATGGTATTTACCGAAATTTTATGCGTAAAGTTGTCCAGGTCTACAAAATCAACCAATTGTTCTTTAATTATGCGAATCTGCCCTTTATATGGTGATATAACGCCTATCGTCGGAAAGTTTTCTATGGTATAATGCTCACTTAAATCAATAATAAGCTGCTCTAAATGCTTACATAAAAATGCTGCTTCTTCTGGGTTTGTTGAACTTGTGCCGTCCAATTTTTCTTCAAACCCGCACCCCGCCGTATCCACAAACAACAACGGCAAATCTCCCGGAAATAACAAATGATTTGCTACCGAAGCATGGGCTTTTAACAGGCTTTGATAAAATATTTTGGACGAAAATCCCATAATAGCCTCGTTCATACGGTATTGTTCATCAAGCAAGGTTACCGCTTGCGGATGTAAGGCTACGCATTTTTCGAGTAGGGTAACGCTTAAGCCTTTTTTAGCAGCTTCCGCTGATTTTATGGTGGGCGGTAGCTGCAGGTGGTCGCCGGCCAAAATAAGCTTTCGGGCTTTTAATATGGGTATCCAGCAGGCCGGTTCTAGGGCCTGCCCGGCTTCGTCAATAACCACGGTGTCAAATTTAATATTGCGTATGGTATAATGGTTGGAGCCAACTAGTGTAGCCGTAATAACCTCTGCTTTGGCAAGCAGGTCATCAATAATATACTGCTCGGTTTTGTCCACATCCTTCATTATTTTATGTGCTTCATCAAACAAGGCTTTGCGTTGCTCGCGCTCTGCTTTGCCAAAGCTGCGCTTATATTTATGCGCTATGTTTTTGTATTCTGCAGCCTGTTTTTTTAATTTTTTTACCTCTTTTGTCAGGCTATGTTCAGCCATTTTACTGTCTAAAGTCAACAGCATCAGCTTGTCAGAAACGCGGGCGGGGTTACCTATCCTAATTACATTTAAACCTTCGTTGGCTAGCTTTTCGGTTAGCAGGTCAACGGCGGTATTACTTGGCGCAACAACTAGTATCTGCTTTTTATTTAAACTGAGCATGGCCTTAATTGCTTGTACCAGTGTAGTGGTTTTACCGGTTCCGGGCGGGCCATGTACAATAGCTAATTCGCGGGCTGTAATTATCTTTTCAATTGCCAACTGTTGCGATGGGTTTAGCCCATTAAAAATCGAGTGGATAGTATCGGATGAAAAGGAAGGGTGCTTTTCCCCAATGAGTATTCTTACCAAATGCCCTTCTTCTGAGTTTTCTTTAAGTCCAGAAGCTAGTTTGAGTGCACTTTGCATTTCATTATAGCTATTGTCATCAAAAAGCAGGTCGATGCCTAGTTTTCCATTACTGCACCAATCGGGCAACTCATCTGTGAATAACGTAATTTTAAGCCGGTTGCCGTTTTGATGTGAAATAGTGCCCTCTATGCGGTCTTTTTTTGGGTCGTGATTAGAAAAAAGTGCTGCAGACGCGCCAAACCGAAGTTGGTGGGTAATATCCTGGTGGGTTGTTCGCTCAACCTCAACTGTTAAATAATCACCCCGGCTAGGCTCGGTGCCTCTGATTGCTATAGGATACCAGGCTATGCCGTTAGCTCGTCGCTCTGTTATTGATGTGCTTTCGGTTAATTTTAAATAAGCTTTGCGGTCTTCATCCTTTTCAATTTTTAATAAATCCAGCAGCTTTTTAAAATAATCCATCCGCAAAGGTAACAGATGGGCATGCTGTTTAAAAATGCTTTTTAAGCCCTGTTTTTGATAGTTATAAGCAGGGACGATTATCCTGCTAAAGGGTAAGTCTTCTGTAAGTAAAATCTTTTGTTTTACACACCAAATAACTGATTTTGTTTTAATTATTACTTAATAATATGTATATTTAGAATCTAATTAATACTTTGATGAAATCAGTGCATTTTGCTGAAGGGGAAACGCTATTTTTAAGCGTTATTGGTAACTCTTATTTACGCGGTTGGTTAAGGTCAACTACTCTGGCAATCAACTGCTTTCATATAACTTACAGTTTAAAGCTATATGGAAAATAAATCTATTTTTTCTTCAATTAACCGAACCACATACGGCTTTATCATCACATTAAAAAAGCAAAGCATTAAAATCCAAAGTCACCTTAATTTGATAATCACCTTATTTTATTGTAATCCAGCAGTTCTGGCTATTGTACCATGTTCATCAAAAAGTATGGTAACGTCTGGAATTAAAGGCACTTATAATGCGGTTATTATTGATAAAATTCAGCACCATCGCGGGTGTTGATAGTGATTTAGTGTTATATAAATTGTTGACTATCGGAGATTAAATGTCTCTGCATACATTTAAAATGTAAAAGTACCATGATTAAAAAATACTTACTAAAGCTGGTTGTACTGAGCGTTATGCTGAGCGGGGTTTTTACAAAAACATCTGCTCAATATGCTATTGGAGGCACCGCCGGTACAACTTTAGCTAACTCTGTTTATTGGCTCACCTGGGACAATGGTGTAATAGGGTCAACGCTTATAACAACCCCCGTGGGTTACGATGCTTATCATATTGTAAACGGGACTTATGTATGGCAGTTTTCCCCAACGGTGCAAATAACCGCAATTATCAGTAACGAAGTAGTCACTGGCGGTGCAATGCAAGCGTATACGCCCGGAAGTTACTCTACAGATGGTTTAGATCTAATTTATTCCGGTAACAACGCGCCTAAGCCGGGTTCACAGGGGGTTCTTAATTCTGCTTTATCTACCGCCGCCGGCGGTGGAGGTACTGCAACTTTTGATATTGATATCAAGGTCGCGATTTTAATAAATGGCGTATATACAGATGTAGTTTATCCGGGTATGGTTATTGGCGATGCCGAATCTATTGCAACGCCCGAGTATATCAAAGCAGATTCGCCAAACCCTATTGGCTGGCAATTGCTTAATAAAAGAACAAATGGCGCTGCTAATGATAATCTTTATAAAATGGATTTATCTAATTCGGGCAAATCTTTTAAGTTACATGCAGATGCCCCCGGAAATCTTGGCGTACAAGCTGTAATGTTTGCCCATGGTGCACGAAACTTAAAAAATGTATCAATTCATGGCGAGGGTGTAACAGCCATAGCTATTGGTTTTATATTACCGTTTGATTTAGGTGACGGCCCTCTTTCTTATGGTATTACCGGGCATTATATGGATCAATTCCAAATCACTGATAATATTCAGGCCGATGGAACTTATCCCATAGTAAATTATAACACAACCCCGCTTATACCTCAGGCTACAGTATATATGGGAGCCAATAACGTCGATCCGGATGGTCAGCCGGTATCCGGTATACTCGCTACCAACGACGACTTAACAGGTAATAATGATGAGAGTAGCATAGTACCAAGTGCCCTGCCTGATATTAAGGTAAACCAGGCCGGAGATGTGGTTCTCACTGTGCCCGTTACCAACACAAAAGGTGTGCCTGCTACTTTGCGCGGATGGATAGATTTTAATCGTGATGGGTTGTTTTCTGCTAATGAAGAGGCGGAAGTAACAATACCGGCTAACACAGCTAATCAGAATTTTACACTCACATTCCTTAATGCCACTTTTGCCAGCAAAGTAAAAGTTGGTACGTTATATACACGTTTGCGTGTAACTACTACTAACCTGGTAGATGATCCTGCTACGTCAACAGTTGATGAAAGAAGTGCATCCTTTGCTGCTGATGGCGAGGCAGAAGACTATAAATTGAAAGATATACTTGGTGTTACCATCTCCGGAACTGTATTTGATGACGCTAATGGTGGTTTAGATGCTTTAATCAGCGGGACAGGCCTTCAGTCCGTTTCTGGCAGTCAACTATATGCATACCTGGTAAATAGTGCAAATACGATAGTTAATAAATCAACACTTGGTGTAGCAGGCACCTATTCGTTTACTAATACGAATAATGGTACGTATAAGGTAGCGATATCTACCAATAATGTAGCAATTGGAGGCACTTTAGCTTCAGTAGCAGCTAATCTGCCGGCCGGTTGGAAACCATCCGGGGCTGACTATGGCCAAAATAATGCCGGAAATACCGGGATACAAGTTGGTGTTCCAAATTTACAAATACCGGTTGCAACTCCGGGTACAAGCCTGGATGTTACAAACGTAAACTTCGGTATCAATCAAGTCCCGGTAACGGTGGCCGACGCAGCAATAACTACTATTGGCCAGGCTGTGGCTATAAACGTTCCGGCAAACGATTCAGATCCAGACGGTACTTTGAATTTAACTACCGTATTGTTAATAGATCCGGCTGATAATGGAAAGAAAACTTCGGTAACCATTGCCGGCAAGGGAACTTATACAGTAAATACCACAACGGGGGTTGTTACTTTTACCCCTGTAGCAACGTTTATAGGTAAAACAGTTCCTTTAGCTTATACCATCAAAGATAATTTTGGCTCGGAGAGTGCCAGTGCTTTAATTTCAGTGAATGTTAAACCTGTTGGAGTAAATGATGTTGATGCAACCCTGGTAAATATACCGGCGGTAACAGTAGTAAAATTAAATGACGGCCCCAGCGGGATAGGCACTACAGTAACCCCAACCAATGGAACTCATGGCACTACCACAGCAGATTTATCTGGTAAAGTTACGTATACACCTGCGCTGAATTATATTGGTGTAGATACCTATACCTATACACTAACAACTTCAGATGGTGTTGTGTCCGACCCGATCACGGTAACAATAACAATCGGAAGTAAATTGACTGGTAATCCGGATTTTACAACTACTCCAATTAATACCCCGGTTACAACAACCGTAGCAGCTAACGATGGAAGCAGTGGAGTTGGAGCAACCGTAACCCCAACTAACGGCACACATGGTACTACTACTGTAGATGTTACGGGTAATGTTACCTATACCCCAGTAGCAACATATGTTGGAAAAGATATTTATACTTACACTTTATCAAAGAGCGGTTCAACTTCAGATCCGATTAACGTAACCGTGAGTATAAAACCCGTTGGTGTAAATGATGCTACAACAACCCCCATAAATACCCCGGTAACCACTACAGTAACCGCTAATGATGGGCCAAGCGGTGTCGGTACAACAGTAACCCCATCCAACGGTTTAAATGGCACTACCGTTGTAGATGCTACCGGTAAAGTTACCTATACACCTAACAACGGTTTTATTGGCAAAGACACTTATACTTATACTTTAACAACCACCGATGGTGTAGTATCCGATCCTATCACCGTAACCGTAAGTGTTAAACCAGTAGGTGTAAATGATGTTGATGTAACAGCAATTGCCACACCGGTAACAACCACCGTTAAATCCAACGATGGCCCCAGTGGGATAGCAACAACTGTAGCCCCCACCAATGGCACACATGGCACTACTAATGTAGATGTTACGGGTAAAGTTACTTATACACCCGCCGCTGGTTATATAGGTATTGATACTTATACTTATACCTTAACAACCGCGGATGGCGTAACCTCAGATCCAATAACTGTAACAATCAGTATTAAACCGGCGGGTGTCCCCGATGCTACAACAACCCCAATTAATACACCGGTAACCACAACCGTAACAGCTAATGACGGCCCAAGTGGAATAGGAGCAACCCTAACCCCATCCAACGGAACGCATGGCACCACCACCGTAGATGCTACCGGGAAGGTTACTTATACACCTGCAGCAGGCTATATCGGAAAAGATACTTATACCTATACATTAACAAATGGAGGCGCAACATCAGATCCGATTATGGTAACAGTTAGCATTAAACCCGTAGGCGTAAATGATGCCGATATAACCCCAATCAGCACCCCGGTAACAACTACTGTTAAAAACAATGATGGGCCAAGCGGAATCGGTACAACCGTAACTGCAACAAGCGGCGTACATGGCACAACGTCTGTAGATGGCACAGGCCGGGTAACCTATACACCTGTAGCAGGTTACATTGGTACCGATACATATACTTATACCTTAACCACTACAGACGGAGTGGTATCAACCCCGATAATAGTAACCATAAGTATTAAACCGGTAGGCGTAAATGATGCCGATGTAACCCCAATCAATACACCGGTAACAACAGTGGTAACAGCCAATGATGGCCCTAGCGGTGTAGGAGCAGTTGTTACCCCTACGTTTGGCGCGCATGGTGCTACTACTGTAGATGCAACGGGTAAAGTTACTTACACGCCAGTAAATAACTATATAGGTAAAGATAACTATACCTATACACTAACCAATGGGGGCGCAATATCCAGCCCAATTACCGTAACAATCAGCATTAAACCTGTAGGCGTAAATGATATTGATGCAACAATTGTAAATATACCTGTTACAACTACTGTAACAGCTAATGATGGGCCAAGCGGAATTGGTACAACGGTAACTCCAACCAACGGAACACATGGTACTACCACTGTAGATGCCAGCGGCAAGGTTACCTATACACCGGCAGCAGGATACGTGGGTATAGATACTTATACCTACACGCTAACTACTACAGATGGGGTAGTGTCTGATCCGATAACGGTAACAATTACCATAAATAATAAGCCAACCGGGGTTCCTGATATTACAACTACCCCAATTAATACGCCTGTAACAACAATAGTAACCGCCAATGATGGGTCGAGCGGAATAGGGGCAACTGTAACGCCAACCAATGGATCACATGGAACTACCACTGTTGATGCTACAGGTAAGGTTACCTTTACACCTGTAACAGATTATATCGGAAAAGATATTTATACTTATACCTTAACAAAAAGTGGAGCAATATCAGATCCGGTTACGGTTACGGTAAGCATAAAGCCAGTAGGTGTAAATGATGCCGATGTAACGCCTATAAATATTCCGGTAACTACCACCGTTAAGGCAAATGATGGCCCAAGCGGGATAGGCACCACGGTAACTCCAACCAATGGAACTCACGGTACTACTACTGTAGATGTTACAGGGAAGGTTACTTACACCCCTGCCTCGGGTTATGTTGGTACGGATACTTATACCTACACATTAACAACAACAGACGGGGTTGTATCAGATCCGATTACTGTAACTATAAGTATCCAGCCAATAGGTGTAAACGATGCCGATGTAACGCCGATTAACACCCCGGTAACAACAACGGTAACCGCAAATGATGGCCCAAGCGGGGTGGGGGCAATAGTAACCCCAACCAATGGAACACATGGCACCACTACTGTAGATGCTACCGGCAAGGTTACCTATACACCGGCAGCTGGTTACACCGGAAAAGATACTTATACTTATACTTTGACAACCGGTGGAGTTATATCGGCACCAATTACGGTAACGATAAGCGTTAAACCAGTTGGAGTACCTGATATTGATGTTACCCCAATTAATACACCGGTAACTACAACAGTTAAAACAAATGATGGCCCAAGCGGAACCGGGACTAAAGTAGCATCAACCAATGGCATACATGGTACCACTACTGTAGATGGTACAGGTAAGGTAACTTATACACCTGTAGCAGGTTATATTGGTACAGATATTTACACTTATACATTAACAACTCCTGACGGGGTGGTATCAGACCCGGTAACAGTAACTATAAGTATTAAACCTGCCGGCGTAAATGACGTGATAACAACAGGTATTAATACGCCTGTAATAACTACTGTAACTGCAAATGATGGCCCGAGCGGTGTAGGCGCAACAGTAACACCAACCAATGGTTTACATGGCACCACCACAGTAGATGCCGCAGGCAATGTTACATATACCCCGGCAACAGATTATAGTGGAAAAGATACTTATACCTACACCTTAACAAATGGCGGAGCAACATCTGATCCTATTACTGTAACTGTAACCATAATACCCATAGGTGTAAACGATGCGGATATTACCCCGGTAAATACTCCGGTTACAACTACTGTAACCGCTAATGATGGCGCCAGTGGAATAGGTACAACCGTAACGCCTACTAATGGTACGCATGGAACCACTACTGTAGATGCTTCTGGCAGGGTAATCTATATACCAACAGCTAGCTACGTTGGTATAGATACCTATACTTATACGTTAACCACCAAAGATGGTATCGTATCTGCTCCTATTACGGTTAAAATAACTATTTATTCATCTGCATTAGGGCTAACAAAGGCAGCTAACAATGGTGGCGTTAAAGTTGGCGACGTTATTAACTATACTATCGTAGTCACTAATAGTGGAACTACACTTTTATCAAATGTTGCAGTAACAGATGCCGGGGCAGATGCTGGCAGTATCTTACCTGCATTAATAGCTAACATGGCTCCTGGAAGTTCAGTAACAGTATCCGCTAAGCATACTTTAACCCCGGTAGATATAAGTAATGGTAGTTTTAGTAATCAGGCAAGTGTAACCGCAACAGATCAGTACGGACAACCTGTAACCAAGCCTAAATCTGATGATCCGACTACGCCAACAATTGATGATCCTACCGTGGTATTAATTGTATTGCCCAAGCTTAAGATACCCAATTTATTTACACCTAATGGCGATGGGATCAATGACGTTTTTGAGGTTAGAGGCCTTGAGCAGTTCCTGAAAAACGAATTAACTATTGTAAACAGATGGGGTAACGAAGTTTACAAAAAATCGCCATATAAAAACAATTGGGCCGGTGATGGGCTGAACGAAGGAACATACTACTATATTTTGAAAGTCAGGAATAGCGATACTGATGAATGGACGATATATAAAGGTTATGTAACATTAATTAGAGCATTTAAACAATAAGCCCGGCATTTAATCGGTTTATGTGATAAATAATATTATATGAGAAAATTTTTAACATTAATAACATTAATACTTAGCACAGAGCTGCTTTTTGCCCAGCAGGATGCGCAACAAAGCCAGTATATGTTTAATGGATTATACATTAACCCGGCATACGCCGGCTATAAAGAAGATCTTAACCTGCATAGCTATTACAGATCTCAGTGGACAGGGATAGCTGGTTCGCCTGTTAGTATGTCAATAGCTATTGATGCCATTGCTAATGATGGTAATGTTGGCCTGGCGTTTCAGTTATCAAATGATAGACTTGGCGCCCAAAGCAACATAGCGGGTTATGCCAACTACTCCTATCGTATAAGAATGAATGCCGACGCCAGTTCCAGGTTGGCTTTTGGCTTTGGAATAGGTGCCATGCAACTAGGGATAAATGGTGCAGAACTTCACCCAAATGATCCTGAACCAACCCAACCTCCAGGCATACAAAATGTTATAGTGCCCGATGGGCGAATAGGCGTTTATTATTCCAGTAATAAATTTTACGCCGGGTTATCTGGTGATAATGTTATTTCCCAATTTATTAATGTAAAAAATCATTCTTATATAGCGCAGCCTAAACCGCACTTTTATTTTACAACAGGTGTACTTATCCCAGTTTCAGATGGCGTAATATTTAAACCAAGTGTTCTTTTAAAAGATGACCGGGGTGGCCCAACAAGTTTCGATATCAATACATTTTTGTTGTTAGGCGAAAAATTATGGGTAGGAGGTTCGTATAGGTCAAGGGTAAACCTATACAATAAAAGTTACTTACAGCATGATTTAAGTAACCTTAACTCCGGTGTTTTAGCCATGGAACTGTTACCAATTGAAAACCTTCGTATTGGATATGCCTATGATTTTTCTGTAGGCTCGCTGCAAAGTTATAGCGGTGGAACACATGAACTATCAATAGGCTATTATTTTAGAACCCGGCGAAGCAGAATGTTAACGCCACGATATTTTTAATATTGAATTTTAAATAATGAGCAAATAATTTGCAATTTGCATTATTGAACAACGAGTCTATTATAAAATGAAAAAAACACTAACAGCATTTAGTTTAATTATAAGTTTAATTTTAATAGGCCATAGCAGTAAAGCCCAATTTACAATTAGGCAGGCTGATGAAGAATATGAACTTTATAATTATAGCAAGGCAGTTGAGTTATATCTACAGGCATATAAAAGTAAAGCAACATTTCATGCGGCTCAGCATTTGGCAAACAGTTATCGTTTAATGAATGATTATAAAGAAGCCGAAAAATGGTATGCTATAACGACAGTAATGCCTGAAACTAAACCGGATGATTTTTTAAGATATGCCGAAGTACTAAAAAACAATGGAAAATACGAAGAAGCCAAAAATCAATATATAAAATACTATGCCTCAAGTGACGATATGGCCGAAGGGCAGTTAAATCTGTTAGTTGCATCCTGCGACTCATCTACCCGGTGGATGCGGCATCCCGTTCCTGCCGAAATTACAAATGAGAAGATATTGAATAGCCCAAAATCAGACTGGGGAGTTGTTATGTATAATAATAGCATTGTTTTTACGTCTGACAGGGAAATAACACTAACGCCGGCCGCAACAGCAACTGTCGCTAAAAAGGAGCACTCGTTTTTGAAATTCGACACCAAAGTACTTCCGGATAAGAAAGTATACGGATGGACAGGTAATAATTATCTGCGATTATATATTTCACGAAAAGGTATAACCATACCGGATACCTTGCAACTTCCTCCTAAATTATTCCCTTTTATAGCAGGAACAGATTATCATATTGGATCTGTATCTTTTACAAAAGATGGCGATGAAATGTATTTCACTTTAACCAGAATACCAGAAAACTGGAATAGGCCAGTTATTAAGACCATCAATCTGGAAATTTATTCCAGTAAGAAAGATACTGTGGCTCATAAATGGCTCACACCTGTTCCATTTAAATATAATAATGCCGAGCGCTGGTCGGTAGGTGATCCGTTTATTACGCCCGATGGACAGGGGTTGTATTTTGTATCCAATATGCCCGGTGGTGTTGGCGGTACTGATATCTATTATTGTATAAAAGATGGTCAGGGCAGTTGGGCTCCCCCCGTTAATCTTAAAACAATAAATACACCCGGTAATGAGCGTACCCCGTTTTTAAACGGCGATAATTTTTACTTTTCAAGTGATGGCGGAGTAGGCATGGGCGGGTTGGATATATTTAAATCGGTACTTAAAGGAAATAAATTTGGGCCAAAGCATAATATGGGTTATCCAATAAATTCTTCTGAAGATGATTTCTCCTTTATCACCACAACCAATACAACAGGTTATTTTGCGTCAAACAGGCCTGGTGGAGTGGGAAGCGATGATATTTACAGCTTTGTATTAAAGCCTGTTGCCATTTACGAATTAGAAGGTATAGTGTATGATAAAAACACACATTTACCCATGATTAATACTTTAGTTACGTTAAATAAGCTAAATAACAAAGAGCTAAAAGTACAGACCGATACCAACGGGCAGTTTAATTTTAAGTTAAAAGAAAAAAGTGATTATAAGTTAAGAGGCGAAAAAACAGGTTATCTGAGCGATAATCAAATGGTATCAACTATTGGCATCCCTCCTCAAAAAATTAAAAAGGATCTTTATATCGAAAAAATTGAATTAAATAAAGCGATCAGGATTGAAAACATCTATTATGATTTTGACAAATCCTACATCAGGCCTGATGCAGCCATTGAGTTGGACAAGTTGGTTAAAATATTAAAAGAAAACCCCTCAATTCATATCGAACTTGGTTCGCATACAGATAGCAGGGGTAATGATGAATACAACCTTCGCTTATCCCAACGGCGGGCTAATGCAGCGGTGGAATATATTGTTAAAAAAGGCGGTATATATAAATCAAGAATTGTTGCCCGTGGCTATGGCGAAACACAATTGTTAAATCGGTGTGTTAATGGTGTAGACTGTACCCCGGCCGAACATCAGCTTAACAGAAGAACTGAATTTAAAATAACCAGGTTGTAAAAGCATAAAAGAAGCCCTGGCCGATTACCTCAGTCAGGGCTTTTAACTTCAATTAGAATCCAACTACAGCTTGCACTATGTATCCATTAAACTTGGCACCATTGCGATAATCTGCTACCGGGAAATCGCTATATTTTTGAGTTACATATTCCCCTTTTAACAATATGTTTTTTGTTAAAAACCAGCCTCCAGAAACAACAAACCTATTAATGTTGATATCCTGGGCATAGGTTACAGTAGGTGTATTGGCCAGTTCGGCATTTATAACGTTGTATTTAAGGCCTAAGAAAAGGTTTTCTTCCTGCCCAAATCTGTAAACGCCATCAACGGCATATTGGCTGGTTGTTCTGTCAATGGTTTCGGTTTTATTTCGGCCGGCCGCGTTTTCGTAAGTACCAAACAATTCTAATCCATCAAATTTTATAAAAGCATTCAGCATTACTGTATTAACCTTTTTACTGAAACCAGGGCTAAAACGGCCCGAAGTTTCATTAGTAGTATATGAGGCGCCAGCCGCAGGTTCAACCACCATTAAATAATTAGACCCTGTACGGTCGCCCGCAAATAGTGTGTTGCCCCCTGAACTCTGATTGCCGTAGTAGGAGGCACTCAGCCTTAAGCGTACATCCTGATTTAATTGTTTGTCAAACCCTGCCTTTAAATAAATTGAAGGTGATTTGTGAATATTAGCATCTTGTGGTGTAGCAACGAGGCTATCTATATTCCCTTTAATCATACCTCCGGTAATGCCTAGCATTCCAAATAAACTGTTGTGATGAACATAAACCTCGCCGCCAATTTCCGTAGTAAAGTCGTCCATAATATTATTTTCAACAAAGGGGTTGTAAAGGGTATGCCCACCGTCTGACCGGCGAAAATGCGCATCGCCATAGTTGATCTCCATATGGCCCACCTTAATTGTGGTAACCTTCATCAGGTCGGTCCAAAACTGTCCGTCAAATGGTAGCTTATCAAATTGAATAAAACCACCTTTTACCCATGTTTCGTTATGATGGCGGGATGAGAGGTAACTGGTTAAATTTAACCGGATGCCATCAGCTAGCTGCACGTCCATATATAAATTGGCCTCGGCAGTGTTAAACCCCGGTGCTATGGCATACAGCTTATTTGCTGGGATGCCTGTATGGTCGTTTTCATCTTTCAGGTTTTGAAATGCCTGAGTAAAACCAGCGCCGAAACGCACTTGTAAACCATCAAATTTAACGCTTGTATCTTTTGGCGGTTCAAAAATGTTAATGCCCTTTTTATCGTAGGGTCTTAGGTTAGAAATTTTCCCCATTTGAGCTTTTACGCCAATAGGGAAAAAACTAATTCCGGCAAATGCAAATGAAGTAAATAAGGTAGAATATTGAATTTTCATGATAGTTAACTATTAAATTAGATGTTTTATTTTTTGTAGATCAGGTTAAATTGAATGGTAAGGTTGTTTTTTACTTTCATGGCTCCAAGCATAAAGCTGGGCGGTTTAATATTGTAATCTGTTAATTGTATTTTTTTAAACCCTGTACAATTAATCGTATTATCGGGGTTAACAGTAGCGGTTACATCCATAATAATAGCTTTTGTTACACCAGTTATGGTTAACTCACCTGTTGCTTTGATCAGGTATTTGCTTTTTTGAATAATGGTGATTATTGCCGAAATAAGCTTATAAGAGATTTTTGGATATTGATCGGCTTTGATGGTTTTATATGTCCGGTTATCCATGGATTCATGCTCACTTTTTAAACTTTTTGCAGCTACATAAAAGTTAAATGATTGTAGGGAAGTGAGTTTATTTTCAGAATCAAAACTAAATTCGCCCGCACTTTCTATGCCAGACGAAGTCATAACCCAGTCGTGTATATTAGAAGAGCCTAATAATTTGAAAGTAACATCCGGGCCTTTAGCTAATTTATAGATGCTTTGTGCTTGTATAACCTGGGCGGCAGTTAGTAAAAGAATCGCCACTATTAGGATAGCAATGTTTGAGGCTTTAATATGAGCGTAGTTTGTTTCCATCTTTGCTTTGTTAATTCAAAACAAAAGTAGAACCCATAGCTGCTACGGAAAATGATGGTGATTAGTGAATAAAATGATTATAATCAATTAATTTATAAGTATTTATGAAATAAAAATCCCTCATTGTCGTAATTTAATGAAGGGAGTAATAAAGGTATTTGCTTTGTGTATGTTAAAAAACAGGAAACGTTTCCCTTACTTTTGCATACGGAAAAACCAATAATGGTTTGGTGAAATGCTTGGCTAGTTTCTGGGTAACACTTTTTTCAAATATTGACTGAAAAAAAGTCTTTTTGCGGTGTACTAACACCAGCATATCTATATCTGTATTATCTGATAACCAATCAAGACTTTTAGTGACACTCTTACCTTTAATTTCACGGTAGTAAATTCGTGGATAATTGATCATTGAAGATACTAGTTTAAGGAAATTATTAATAATATGCGGGTCTTCATGCGTTGATGCCGTCTCGTCGGTTACATGCGTAATTAAAATTTCTGAATTGGAGAACTTTGCTAAACCGGCTAAGGAATGCAGCACATCAATGTCGCTATGAGTGAGGTCGCTGGCAAAGCCAATTTTTTTAAATTCTTTAAATTGTACCTGATAAGGTATAAGCAAAACCGGGCAATTAGCTTTCTCAATCACCTCACTGGCATGGTTATCAAGAAAAAATGAACTTAAACCATTACTGCCATGCATACTAATCACAGCCATAAGCACATGATGATTTGACGCAATCTCGTTAATAGTATCTGCTACAAATCCTGATTTGCTATATTGATCAATTGCGGGCCTTAACTCCCCGTCTTTTATTTCATTATCTAAATTTCGGTTTAAACGGCTGGCAAGTTCACTTAAATCATGATTGCTGTTTTCTCCCAAAGTTTCATAATCTTCCATTGGCCACGCTATCTGGCCAGCCATGGCCGTGTTTGACGGAACCAGGAAAACATTACACAGCAACAAGTTCGCTTTTATTTTTTGTGCAAGTTTTAATGCATAATGCGCGGCGTGATCTGCTTTGAGCGAAAAATCTGTCAGTACTAATATAGTTTTCATGGCTTAATAGTTTGATTGTACATATTTAAGGCTATGTAAAATTGAGCATTAAACTTTTACTTGTATATGATAGCCATCAATGTAAATAATGACACATATCATTCTGATTAAGTTGTTTTCGCAAGCGTAACATTATTATAATTATTTCTTGAAAAGGTGAAAAAGGTGGTTGTGGATTTAATAATTCAGAATTAATACTACACATTTGCTATTATTAATTTTATAATTTAAAAAATATGTATAAACTATATGGGAATATAAAAATTTCCTTGGCATCTTGTTTAGCTAGTGTGAGTATAATTTTGTTATTAGCCTGTAGCAATACTAATGCTTTGCCCCAATCAGCTATTGCTTCGCCGGTAATTGTTAAAAGCCCTGATGGTAATGTGCGTTTAGTTGTAGACACTAAAAATGGTACATTAACTTATTCGGTTATATTTAATAAATCAACTGTAATACAACCATCGGCTATGGTAATGGTAGTTAACGGAAAAAAACTTGGTTCCAATGTTTTATTAGGCAAGGTACAAAGATATTTAGTTAACGAAACTTATACCATAACAGGCGTACATAGTATAGCAAGTAATAATTGTAATGCTGCAAAGATTAATATTGTGTCGGCACAATCTCCATTTATGCTGGAGGCTAAGGTTTTTAATAACGGTGTAGCTTTTCGCTATATAATAAATAACAATGGGGAGGCTGTTGTTAACAAAGACAGTACGGAGTTTAATTTGGAACCGGGTACGGTTGTATGGTCACAGCCAAATATAAAATACTACGAAGGGAAATATACAAGAAACAAAATAGAGGATTTTAAAGCAGGGCAATTAGCAGGCCCACCGGCAACTTTAGAATTGCGTAATAATGCTGGGTATGCAGCCATAACCGAGGGTGGTTTGGTGGATTTTGCAGGCATGTCATTAAAAGCCACGGGTACCAATGGCTTTATAGCCAACCTTACCGGCGTAGTAAAAAAAACCGGCAATATTGAATCGGCGTGGCGGATAATTGAGGTAGGAAAAGACTTGAATACCTTGGTTAACTGCGATATTATAACCAATGTATCTCCCGCGCCCGACGCTCAGCTTTTCCCCGGTGGTAATCTAACCAATTGGGTTAAGCCAGGCAGGAGTGTATGGTCATGGTTGGCTACAAAGCGGGCCATTACACTTGATAATATGAAGCACTTTACTGATCTGGCCGCCGAGTTGGGTTTTGAGTATAATTTGGTTGACGAGGGGTGGGGTGACTGGAAAGATGGCACGCGCGACCGTTGGGATATGATGAAAGAACTGGTGGACTATTCGGCTAAAAAAGGTGTTAAAATATGGGTATGGAAGGCTTACCCCGACAGGAATGGTATAGCTGGGATTAATACATTAGAAAAGCGACAAGCATTTTTTAAAAAATGTGAAGATATAGGCGTAATTGGATTAAAGGTTGATTTTTTTGACTCTGAATCTCAGGAAATCGTTGACTTTTACCAGGCTGCTTTAAAGGATGCTGCCAAGGCGCATCTCATGATGGATTTTCATGGTGCAAATAAACCAACGGGCGAGAATCGCACCTGGCCCAACGAGTTAACCAGAGAAGCAATAAGAGGCCTTGAAAATCAATCACCATGGGCTCCGGGCAATACTACCCTGCCATTTACCAGATACTTAGCCGGCCCGGCAGATTTTACCCCTGTACATTTCGGTAACCGAATAGGCGAAGTAAGTTGGGCCCAGCACATAGCCTCAATGATTGTTTTTACATCGCCTTTGATGTGCCTGGGTGCCGATCCGCAAAGCATATTAGATAATCCATGCAAATTAATTATCCAAAGTATACCACCAACCTGGGACGAAACTATTGTATTGCCTCAAAGTAAAATTGGCGAACTTGTTTTATATGCACGCCGTAAAGGTACCACCTGGTTTATTGCCGGTATGAACGGGTTAGGCGAGGTGAAAAAAATAGACCTTAATTTATCTTTCCTTAAAAAAGGCAGTTATACGGTTTCGACCATAAATGATGATCCAAATAAGCAGGCAAACGCGGTGCTGTTAAATCAAAAGCAAAGGGAACATCAATCAATAAATATTGTAATGAACGCTTTTGGAGGGTATGTAGCCAAAATTGAAAGCATAAAATAAAAGGTAAGTTTCTAATGAAATTCAATAGCTCTATATAATTTACAATGGATAGATTTTGTTTACTGTTTATAACATTCTTAGTTTCTGTAAATGTGCAGGCGCAAAAGCTAAAGGCAACCAACCTTTTATGCGAATACCAAACTAACCCAATAGGTATTGATACATTAAAGCCACAATTAAACTGGCAGATAGTAAACCCGCAACGGAATGTTTTGCAAACCGCATACCGGATTATGGTAGCTGACGACTCTACAACATTGAAAAATAACTTAGGTAACATCTGGGATTCGGGTAAGATTAACGCTGATCAGTCTATTCATATTGAATACGCAGGGAAAACTCTGGAGCCTGTAAAAAATTATTATTGGAAAGTAATGGTTTGGGATAACAAAGGTAATGTATCCGGGTGGAGCAAAATAGCTACATGGCAAATGGGTTTACTTAATGGAGATGATTGGAATGGAGCTAAATGGATAGCTTATGAAAAAATGCCTGATTCTTTGGTTATTAGGCCCTCAAAACAAAATAACGCTAATAAGAAAGGGAATCCCAGAAAAGATGTGCTTCCGCTGATTCGGAAAGAAGTTTCTGTTAATAAAACCATAAAAAAAGCAACCGTTTTTATTTGCGGGCTGGGCCAGTTTGAACTAAGCATGAACGGTAAAAAAGTGGGCGATCACTTTCTGGATCCCGGATGGACAAACTATGAGAAGCACGCTTTATACGTCACTTTCGACGTTACTAATCAAATTAAACAAGGCCAGAATGCCTTTGGTATAATGTTAGGGAACGGATTTTATTTTATCCCGGGCGAACGCTATCATAAACTTATGGTGGAGTATGGATACCCAAAAGTGATATGCCGTATTGTATTGCAGTATCAGGATGGCTCTGTGGACAATATTGTAAGTGATACATCGTGGAAAACCGCTTCCGGCCCCATTACTTTCTCCGGTATATATGGTGGCGAAGATTATGATGCCAATTTGGAACAAAAAGGGTGGGATAGGCCCTCGTTTAAAGATGATAGCTGGAAACAAGCTGTAATAGTTGATGGGCCAGCGCAGTTAAATGCTCAATCAGAACCTCCTTTAAAGATATTTGAAAACTTTACCCCTCAAAAAATTACCCAGCCAAAGCCCGGCATATGGGTTTATGATTTAGGCCAAAATGCTTCTGGTATTCCACAGATCATTGTAAGAGGCAAAAAAGGTTCTATGGTTAAAATTACGCCTGGAGAACTACTTGGTGGTGATAGTTTAGTTACACAAAATGGTATCGGAGCCCCTGTTAACTTTAATTATATCTTAAATGGTGACGGTATAGAAAGTTGGCAGCCAAAGTTTATGTATTATGGTTTTAGGTATTTACAGGTAGAGGGTGTTGCCCAGCCTGGCGAAAAAAATACAAAGAATCTGCCGGTCGTATCGCAGGTATCGGCATTGCATACCCGCAATTCGGCAAGTAGGATAGGAGCTTTTACATGCTCGAACCAATTATTTAACAAAACATTTACACTGATCGATTGGGCCATTCAAAGTAATACCGCAAGTGTTTTTACAGATTGCCCGCATCGCGAAAAGCTGGGTTGGCTGGAAGAAGCACATTTGGTAGGAAGCTCGATAAGGTATAATTATGATATAGCCGCGCTTTGCCGTAAAGTGATCCGCGACATGGAAATGGCGCAAACAGAAGATGGCCTGATACCTGATATTGCCCCGGAATATGCGCAGTTTGGAGGTGGCTTTCGCGATTCGCCGGAATGGGGCAGCAATGGGGTTATTTTACCTTGGTATGTGTATCAATGGTATGGTGATAAGCAGGTTTTAAAAGAGAGTTATGATATGATGACCCGGTACGTTGCGTATCTTGAAAAAAAGTCGCAGAACCATATCCTAACATTTGGGCTTGGCGATTGGTATGACATCGGCCCAAAGCCACCCGGTGTATCTCAACTTACCCCCAAAGGGGTTACCTCAACAGCTATTTATTATTACGATCTCACTATATTAAGCAAAACTGCAGCAGTTTTAGGTAATAAAGCCGACGAAAAAAAGTATTTCGAATTAAGCAATGAAGTTAAAGATGCTTTTAACGCGAAGTATTTCAACAAAGAAACCCAGCAATATGCTACAAATAGTCAAACTGCTAATGCAATGGCTATTTACATGGGTTTAGTTGAACCTCAAAACAAACAGACGGTATTAAATAACCTGGTAAAAGAGGCGCATGATCATAATAACAGCCTTACAGCCGGTGATATAGGCTATAGATATTTATTGCGAACATTGGAAGATGCTGGGTTGTCAAACGTGATATTCGATATGAATAGCCGCTCAGATGTTCCCGGATATGGATATCAGCTTGCCCAGGGTGCAACGGCACTTACCGAATCGTGGCAAGCTTATAAAGATGTGTCAAATAATCATTTTATGCTTGGGCATTTAATGGAATGGTTCTACAGTGGGCTGGCGGGTATCAAAGCGGAGGATAATGATGTGGCTTTCCATAATATAAAGATAAAGCCAGAACCTGTGGGCGATGTAAAGTTTGTAAAGGCAAACTATCAATCTCCATATGGTAATATAAGCGTTAACTGGCAAAAGGGCGCCAATGGATTTAATTTGAACGTTTTGATACCTTGTAATAGCCGAGCCACAATTTACTTGCCCTCATCAGCCACATCGGTAGTTACCGAGGGCGGGCATCTAATTTCTAATATGCCTAATGTTATTTATAAAGGTTACCATAATGGCCGGGCTGTTATAGAAATGGGTTCTGGTAATTATTCTTTTATGGTCAAATAGATATTTGCGTTAACCATTATAAAAGCTTAAATTTGTTATTACAAGTTTATATATAAGTGAAACGCATCGCGCTACTTTTTATAATTGCAATTTACTCTCTATCTTGTTTAGGGGTAACTATTAACAGTGTTTATTGCTGTGATAAACTGCTTTCTTCAACTATTACGCGTGGTGAAGATCAAAAGGTAGATTGTAATATGGGCCCTAAAATACCGGGGTGTTGTAAAACTAAAAAGCAACATTTTAAAATAAAAGATCAGCATTTTGGCTCAACGGCGTTAAAATTTGATTCCAAATTATTTTCATTTATATACATCACCAATGCTGTATTTAATGTAAACCAATTAAACTTTAGGCCTGTATATACTGCATTTAACAGCCATGCGCCGCCTAATAAAATCAAAGCGCCATTTTATATCCTCCATTGCACTTATAGAATCTGATCTATAACCTGGCCGTCATTTTTTCCTTTTCATTACGGCTATATTTCCACTAAATCATCTTAATTATATATCAACCGTAAGGTCAACTGATCTTATATTATTTATTAACTAAAAATAAAATCATGAAAAATTTATCAATCATTGTTATTGCCTTGCTATGTTCTGGCCTTTCTGTTTCAGCTAATAACTCAGTTAATCTAAAATCAGACACCACTAAAAAAGTAAAAACTACAAAATCTGTTGTTCAATACACATGTCCTATGGATAAGGATGTAATTACCAATAAACCAGGTAAATGCCCTAAATGTGGAAT